>JBBPZY010000060.1:0-2112 GCA_038276315.1 Mycobacteriales bacterium | reverse complement strand
TCCCGAGCGGCCTCGATCCCCTCGTTCTGGAAGGTGGGCGGCATCCGGATGTCGGTCACGAGCACCTGGGGGCTCAACGCGATCGCCTGGCTGATCAGCTCGTCGTAATCGCCGGCGACCCCGATCACCTCGAGGCTCCGGTCGCGTTGTAGGAGTGCGCGGACGCCTTCCCGCACGATGAGATTGTCGTCCGCGAGCAGCACCGTAATGGATTCCACGGACCTATTACGGACCCATCCCGCCGAAGGTACAAGGTGGCCAGGACGACAAGCCGCGGGTGCTGGCACCACTGCCACCCGGCAGGCTGGCGCACTAGCGCTTTCGTGCCAGCGTTTCTAGCGTCGTCGACATGAGAGTCGAGTCCAACGTCACCTCACTGTCGTGGATCCCGTCCGAGGCGGTGAGCGGCCCCATGAAGGCAGGTTTCGCCACCGGCCTGGCCCGATACGACCAGCCACCGCCCGCGCACCTCGAGACCGGCCAGGTCGAGGCCCTGCTCGTTGCGGACGCGTTCCGCTTCGGCAACGTGCTCAGCGCGTGGGCCGAATTCGACGCGGGCCAGGCCGTGGAACACGGCCAGGGCGGTGGTCTGCTGATCGGCTCGACGACGGTGCGGGTCGGCCCGCTGGATGCGACGTTCCCCGCGATCGGGATGCCCGAGCTCACCCACCCTCCCGAGATCGGCGACGGCTCGATCAGCTGGGTCCAGACCGCCGGCGGACGGACCTCGGTGCCGCTACCGCGCAAGGTGAGCCGTCCGCCGTACTTCCGGATGCACGCGCCCTTGGTCTGGACGACGCTGCGGCTGACGCTCTACGCCGACGGCACCGCGCGGCACGAGCTCGTCGGTGGCAGTCCCTTCCCACGGCACTGGGTGTACGACCCGGCGGGCGACCTCGCGCTGAAGGCCGGCGTCGCGGACTGGCGGCACTGGCTGGGCCAACCGTCCTGGACCGCGACGCCCTGGGGTGCGGAGGACTCGCCGGTCGTCTCCGCCGCCGCGGAGACGGCCCTCGAGCGCGAACTCTCGACCTTGCTCATGCACGGAACGCGGAAGCCGAAGATCCGCAAACTCAAGGTGGGTGACGTGCTGGCCAGGCAGGGCGACCCCGGCGAGTCACTCTTCCTGGTCCTGGACGGCGTTCTCGACGTCACCGTGGACGGCCGCAAACTCGGCGATCTCGGACCAGGTGCCGTGGTGGGTGAGCACGCGATCCTCGAGTCGCGCCCGCGGACCGCCACGCTCACAGCGCTGACCCCCGTGAAGGTGGCAGAGGCACCTGCGGACGCGGTCGATCGCAGCGCGCTCGCCGAGCTCGCGCAGGGCCACCGCCGAGAACTGGCCGACGGCACCGCAGCCCCGTGAGGTTCGTTCCGCTCGGGGTGCGTGGGTCCACTCCGGCGCCGGGAGCCGACTTCGTCCGGTACGGCGGCCACACCAGTTGCGTCGCGGTGCTCGCCGACGGCGATGCACGTCCCCGGCTGGTCCTCGACGCAGGCACCGGCCTGAGCTCGCTGCCGACCCTGCTCGACGGTGAGCCCTTCATGGGCAGCATCGTGCTCAGCCACCTGCACTGGGACCACGTGCAGGGTCTCCCGTTCTGCCGGTCGGTGGACGACACGCGGGCGCGGGTGACACTGCACATCCCGGTCGACGCCGAGGACACCGATCCGCAGGCCCTGCTCGCACGGGGTTTCTCGCCGCCGCACTTCCCCATCGGGCCCGACGGGCTGCTCGGCGAGTGGTGCTTCCGCCCGTTGCTGCCAGGCGTGGTCGACCCCGCAGTGTGCGTCGCGCCGGTGGCGCACAAGGGCGGCCCGGCATTCGGCATCCGGGTCTCGCTGGATGGCGCCGTACTGGCCTAC
Organism: Mycobacteriales bacterium; assembly: GCA_038276315.1. GTDB lineage: Bacteria > Actinomycetota > Actinomycetes > Mycobacteriales > Pseudonocardiaceae. The sequence continues at coordinate 246 of JBBPZY010000060.1, read as the reverse complement.
CTGCCCGACCACGCTCTGCACTCCGACCTGGCGCCGTCGGCTCGGTTGTCAGCCGAACAGCTTGTCCGTGGCGCGGACGTGCTGCTGCACGACGGTCAGTACATCGGCGCGGAGGAGCAGGTTGCCCGGGCCTACGGGCACGCCACCGTGGAGGAGGTGCTCGCCTTCGCCGACCGGTGCGAGGTGGGCTCGCTGGTCCTGACCCATCACGCGCCGAACCGTACCGACGATGCACTCGATGATTTC
>JBBPZY010000059.1:0-10921 GCA_038276315.1 Mycobacteriales bacterium | reverse complement strand
TACGATTGGTGCGCACCGGCCCCTCCGGAGAATGAAAGATCCGTGAGAAAGACCTTTCAATTCTCTCGAGGGGTCGGGCCTTATTGTGGGACCGACACGCCGGTCAGCAAATTAACGGAGAATGGTTTCCGATAACCCTCATAGAATGCTTGCCAGTATCCCGTGCGAGTCGTGTAGCGTTGTTCACGAGGCCCTATCAATTCGCAGATGGTTGGGGGATCTCACCGAATGGAAACGGCCAAGAACGGAGTAAGGATGACCACGCAGCACGCTCACGAGCACAGCCATGCGGATACGACCCATACCCATACGCACGTCCTGCACGATCACGAGCACGTCGAGCATGAGCACGAACACAGCCACAACGGGCAGTCCCACGCCCACCCGCACGCCCACGAGCAGACCCTCGTAGAGGATCACGAGCACTGACAGCCCGTTTATGCGGGAAGCTGTACAGATTCGGAAGTGCCAAGCAGCGCAACTTTCCGCGGAGGGTTGCGCTGCTTGGCATATCCGGAGACCGTGCCGCGGGCCATGACGTCGAAGCCCGTCCAGCTCGGCTGCCTGTGGGGGTGGTGCGCCATCGTTGGAACTACGGACTGTCTGGCTGACCAGCGTGCGATGGCGCCCATTCAGCCCACAACGGAGGCGAGTCAACCCCGGGCGAGGGCCCAAACACCTAGCACTCACTCTGATAGCCCATTGCTAGCGGCTACGTCGTTACTGCACTGTACTGGCAGTTAGGGAAGAGCTGCGGTACCTGCCTCGAACGAGGCGCCGTGCCGTCCTTCGAACGAGCGGCCATTCGAACAAGTGGCAGGCGTCGGACAAGCGGCAGACGAGGAGGGGCTGATGGGGCCCACCCGATCAAAGAGATCTTTCCGGGTCCTCGGTCTGTGCGTGGCAGCACTCGTGCTGGCGGTCACCGGTTGTTCCACCGGCCCGTCGGGAGGTGCACCGGGGGCGGCGGCCCAGCCCGTGCGGATCGCCTTGGTGCCGTTTCCCAACCTCGACCCCAAGAGCAGCGGTGTACACCAACTCTTCGAGCTCGGCATCGCCGAGACCTTGACCAGCGCCGAGGCCAGCGGTGTTGGCGTGCGCATGGACATGCTGGCGTCGGCGACCAGGTCCGCGCCACGGTGTGGGACCTCGCGCTGCGCCCGGGTATCCGCTTCCACAACGGCAGCCCGCTGGATACCGGCGCGGCGGTGGCCTCGCTGCAGGCCGACGCGGCGCGAGCGTTCAGCCCGGACGACGTGAGCACCGGCACCCTCACGGTCACCGGGCCGCTGACGTTCACCCTCACCACGAGGTCACCGGCCGCGAAGATCCCGGCTGAGCTGGCCAACCTCGAGCAATACCTCGTCTACGACACCCGCACCTATGCCGCAGCCGGTGGGGACCTGAGCTCGCTGGTGCAGCGCGGGATCTTCACCGGACCGTTTCAGCCGACTGCTTTGACCGCCACCGAGTTGACCGCCACCGCCAACCGGCGTTAGTGGGGCGGCCCGGTGGCCGTGCCGGGGCTGCGGGGACTGTTCATCTCCGACCCGCAGTCCCGGGTGGCCGCGGTGCAAAACGGCGAGGCCGACATCGCGATCTCCGTCCCGGCGGGGGTAGGAGCCGCCTTGCGCGGGGATCTCCGTGCGTTCTTCGTCCAGGGTCGCTACGCCTCCCCAGGGTTCGTGGACGACCTTCAACGAAGACCCCGCTTCGGTCTTCGCTGATCCGGCGGTGCGCAGGGCGGTCCAGGCGGGTATCGACTACCGCGGTCTGGTCGCCGGTCTCTCGGCCCAGCCGGCCACCTCCCTGTTCCCCTCCTACGCCCCCTACGCGATCTACACCCAGGTCAGCGACCCGGCTACGGCCCGGGCGGCGCTGGATGCCGGCTGGGCGGTGGGTCCGGGCGGGATCCGGACCAAGGCGGGTCGGCGGCTGTCGTTTTCCTACCTGTGGTCGCCCAATGAAAGCCCCTTGCACGGTGACCTGGGGCTGGCTCTGCAGCAACAGCTCAAGGCCATCGGGGCTGACGTGCGCATCACGCAAGTCGAAGACCCCTACGACAACGCCGCCAAATCACCGGACTGGGGTATCAGCGTGGTCTCGGTCGGCATGGAAGGCATCGGCGCCCCGGCCAACACCATGACGTCCTTCCTGGCCAGCAGCGGAGGCGGCAATCTCGGCAAGATCAACGATCCACACCTGGACAGCCTGCTCACCCAGCTCAACGCCGAAGCCGACCCGCACGCGCAACGACAGCTCATGACCCAGATCCAGCAGGTGATCGCAACGGCGGCTACGGGGTCGCGCTGGCTTACTCGCCTCCCACGTTCGTGGTCGCCCTGGCCTACCGGGGGTTCCAACCAACCGGCGAGCTGCGCTACGTCACCGCGGAGCTCAAGCCGAGCACATGAACCAGTCCAGCGAGCACGGCACGAGAGCACCACCCTGCTGGGTACCGAGCTGATCCGCCCTCCCCCGACGTCCGGGACGGGTCGCCGCCGCACGTCACCCATGGCTGGTCGTCGGTGGGCAGCAGGGACGGGCGGCTGGCTGCTGGCCCGAGCCGGCCAGGGATTGCTCACCGTCTGGGGCGCCAGCGTGGTGGTCTTCGCCGTGCTGCCACTGACCGGTGACCCGGTTGACGCCTATATCCACCTGCGGGCCGGATTCAACCCGGATGCCCGCCCAGATCAGTCAGGTCCGCCACCAGTTGGGCCTGGATAGGTCGCTGGTCACCCAATACCTGAGCTGGCTGTGGCGTGCGCTACACGGAAACTTCGGGATCTCCTTCCGGACCGGCCAACCGGTGGGAGCCGAGCTGGCTTCTCATCTGGCCGTCACCGCGGTACTGGCCGGGGTGGCGCTGGCCGCGGCGCTGGCGGCCTCCCTTGTTCTCGGCCTGGTCTGCGGCGCCTGGGCCCGCAAGTGGCCCGATGCCGCTGTGCGGGTGTTCTCCTCGGTTGGGGTGGCCGTGCCCGACTTTGCCGTCGGCTTGGTACTGATCATCGTGGTCGTGGTGCACTTCGGTGTCGGCCAGGTGGTCAGCGACGGCGCGTGTGGCTGGTCACCGCGGTGCGGGCCCGCGACCTGCCGGACATCGAGGCGTTCGCGCTGCTGGCCGCCACCGGCTTCGTGGTGCTGTCGGTGGCCGTGGACGTGCTGGTCGGGAGGCTGGACCCGCGAACCGACGGACCGGCCGGTGAACACCCTGGCGCCGGGCCGGCGGATCGGGACCATGGCAGCATCGGTGCGCCGGCACCGGTTGCTGCGCCGGCTGGCCCGTCACCGGGGCGCGCAGATCGGCGCCGCGGTGGCCGTCCTGCTCGTCCTCGCGTTCCTGACCGGGCCGCTGCTGTGGCACGCCTCCACCACCGCACTGCACCCGGGCGAGATCTTGCTGACACCCAGCGGGGCGCACCCGCTGGGCACGGACGAACACGGCCGCGACGAACTCGCCCGGCTGCTCGCCGGAGGCCGGCGTTCGCTGCTCACCGTGGTGGCCGTCATCGCCCTCGCACTGACCGCGGGGTTGCTGGCCGGGATCATCGCCGGGGTTGCCGGCGGCCCGGTGGACGCAGCCATCTCCCGGGTGACCGACGTGGTGCTGGCCTTCCCCCCGATCGTGGCCGCCCTGGTCACCCTCGCCGTACTCGGACCGGGATTCCTTCCCCTGGTGGCGGCGGTCGCGGTGTCCTTCGCCGGGGAATTCGTCCGGCTGGCCCGCACTTACACGCTCACCGCGCGAGGTCGTCCGGTGGTGCTCGCCGCCCGGCTGTCCGGCATTCCCTGGTGGCGCACGGGGGTCGGGCACGTGCTGCCCGAGACCGCGACCACGTTGATCGTGGTGGCGGCACTCAATGCCGGGCACGTACTGGTCACGGTGGCGGGGCTGTCCTTTCTCGGCTTCGCAGCCCAGCCCCCCATCCCCGAATGGGGGCTGATGCTCTCTGATGCTCGGCTGTATCTGGCCGCTGCGCCCTGGCTGTGCTCGCCCCAGGGTTGGCCATCGTCGCACTGTGCTCAGCGTCAACTTCGTCGGCATCGCCCTGGACGACAGCCTGCGCAGCCGGGAGGGAAGCTGATGCTGCTGCAGGTCGAGGCGCTGTCGGTGACCTACCCCCACGGCGCCCGGGCACTGTGCGAGATCGACCTGGTCATGCGCGAGGGTCAGTGCCTGGCCGTGGTGGGTGAGTCCGGCTCGGGCAAGACCACCCTGGCCCTGGCGATCCTCGGGCTGCTCCCGCCCAAGGCGCAGGTGACCGGCTCGATCCGCCTCGCCGGGCAGCAACTGGTGGGCCTGGCGCCCCGCCGGCACCGGGCGCTGCGCGGCACCGTGGTGGGCCCTGGTCCCCCAGGACCCGTTCGCGGCCTACGACCCGCTGCGCCCGGTCCGCGACCACCTCCACCAGGCCTGGCGCGCGCACGGTCAGCGGCCAGACCCGGCCCAGGTCGACGAGCTATTCATCCGGGTCGGCCTGGATCCGAGCCGAACCCGAGCCCGTCCGCACCAGTGGAGCGGGGGGAGCTGCAGCGCGCCACCATCGCCGCGGCCACCGCGCACCGCCCAGCCCTGGTCGTCGCCGACGAACCCACCACTGCCCTGGATGCCGAGCTGCGTGAGGAGATCCTCACCGGGCTGCGGGCGCGCAGTCGAAGCCTGTTGCTGATCTCCCATGACCTGACCCTGGTGGCCGGACACGCCGAGACTGTCGTGGTCTGTTACGCCGGGCGCATCGTCGAGGTCGGACCGGCCGCCGAGGTGCTGGCCGCGCCGCAGCACCCCTACACCCGCGCGCTGCTCGCCGCCGTACCCCGACCCGGGCACGGCCCACCCCGCCCGCTGCCCGGAGCACCCCCTGATCTGACCGACCCGCCCACCGGCTGCGTCTTCGCCTCCCGGTGCCCACTGGTCGAAGACCACTGCCGGGTCGAACAGCCACCGATCCGCGACGGGGTGGCCTGCCCGGTGGTGACCCGATGAGCAGCACCCCCGTGCTGACAGCGAGCGCGGTGACCAAGCATTACGGCCAACTGACCGCCGTCGCGGAGGTGGACGTCAGCGTGGCGGCGGGAGAGATCCTCGGCATCAGCGGCGCCTCCGGGTCAGGCAAGCCGCTGTGGCGGTCGATCACCGAGCCGTTGATGGCCGGCCCGCGTTCCGGGCGGCCGTCCCGCGCGGCCCGCCAGGCTCGGGCGTCCGAGGCACTGGCCCGGGTGGGGTTAGCCCACCTGGACGCCGCCGGCCTGCCTACCGAACTGTCCGTCAGCCAGGCCCAGCGGGTCGCCATCCTGCGCGCGGTGCTGGCCGCACCGACCGCAGTGGTCGCCGACGAACCCACCAGCGCACTGGACGTCACCACCGCCGCGGGCATCCTGGCCCTGCTGCGCACCGTGGCCGACGCCGGCACCGCGCTAGTGGTGGTCAGCCACGATCAAGACATGCTCGCCGTACTGGCAGACCGGGTAGTTCCCATGACCAGCGGCCGGCTCGCAAGCTGGGCAACCTGTCAGACCGGAGGTAACAGACATGAGCGAACCGACGTCGAGCGAAGGCCTGGCTCACGCTTCTGGAGAGCCTCTTTCCCGTCGAGCGACACCTCACCATCCTCGACGTCGGCTGCGGCACGGGTTTCCTCAGCCTGCTGCTGGCGGAGCTCGGGCACTCCGTCGTCAGTCTGGATCTGGCCGAGAGAATGCTCGAAGTGCACCGGCAGCAAGCCACATCGCGAGGTCTCGACATCACCCTGGTCCGGGGCGACGCCGAGGACCCGCCACCCGGGCTCGGCCCCTTCGACGTGGTCGTGTCCCGGCACCTGCTATGGACACTGCTGCGCCCCCAGCACGGCCGTGCGCGCCTGGACGGCGCTGGTCGCACCGGGGGCCGGGTGATCGCCATCGACATCCTCGGGCTGCTGGCCCCGACAGCCCGAGCCAAAATACGTTCCGCCTGCGGCCAAGCCATTCAGAACCTGTCAGAATCGGCCGATCCGCCGACCACAATTTTGTGGCGAGCGCTGCGCACCCTGGTGCAATCCGGCGATCCCCACTATCCCGATGAACTCACCGGCCGGCTGCCGTTGCAGGCGGCACGCAATCTGGACCCGGTACGAAACATCTGGCAGCGAGCCGGCCTGGAGCAAGTCCTGGCCGAGGAGCTGACCTGGTTGGACAACCTCGAGCAATCCGAGATGCCCACCGCCTCGCGGCTGCAACACCATGAGCGCCGCTATCTCATCGAAGGCCGCCGCCAGCCGCCCTGCTCGCACGCCTGCTGAAGCTCGGTAGATGAGCCCGGCCGGCAGAGACCTACAGCCAGCCGGGCCGCGTCCTTGACTACCGGCGGCGCGCGGTGACCAGCAGGTAAGGCGAGGGAAGAGAAATTACATCGCCGTCGGCTGTCACCGTCGGAAATCCCAGCTGAACGACCGGCGGACGGTAGCCACCTCGGTGAGGCAGGTCCGCGACCGATGACTGCTGCTGAGGTACGCGGAGACGGCGCTTATCAACCCTAACGCAGCAACTTACTGCCGATCAATGAACACGCAGAGTAGCAAATACAGTGGACAGGCCTCAGGCGGGTGTATCGAAGCCACAAAACACTACCCATTTGTGTCTATTGCATCTATATTGCAACTTGATCGCCTGGTGTATCGCGGCGATGGGTCGAAGGCGAAGGAGGAGCGCGCGATGTCACTCAACGTGCGGATCAGCTCCACGCCAGCGACAGCGAACGTGCCGGTGGCAACTGGTCGCCTAGACGTTCAGAGACAGTGCCGACGCCGCTGGCGGAATCAACGGCGCCAGCCTCTTGGTAATGCTCTTCCTGATAGCCAGCGCTGCGCCTTAGGCCCTATTCGGCGTCGTCACGTGGTAGCAGGCTGGCCAAGTCCGGGCCGCGCTGTCTGCGTAATTCAACGACGCTCGCGACTGATCCAGACTTGCCCGCTGTCGCTCCGGCGGGCATATCCCACGGTCCCGGCAGTCCTCCCCTCCCTGCCGGGACCGTGGCCTGCTCTCGAGCCAGCTCGAACGACAAGGCGACGCAGGACTATCTCTCGGGATCGGTGTGGCTGATGCCATCGGTCGAGAACCGCGAGCTGATGGACACCGCGCAGACGAGCTGTTACCTGCCAGTCGATCCCCGGACTCTCGGGCTGCTGCGGGTTCTGAAAGTCGGTGACGTGGAGCTGCAGCTCGATGGTTACCGGCTCCTGGTCCGAGGAACACCGATCCATTTGCCTCACAAGGAGTTCCTCATTCTGCGCCAACTGATGGACAATGCCGGCCGGGTCGTCGCCAGGAGTGAATTACTCACCAACGCGTGGAGTCCTGACCGGGTCAACGTTCGAAACTACCTGGAGGTGCACATCCACCGGCTGCGCATGAAGATCGATAGCGACGCGGACAGTCCGATGCGCATTCGAACAGTCCGCGGGATCGGCTACATCTTCGACTTGCCCACTGGTGATTGACGCCGAACGTCAGTACCAGTGCGTAACGTCAGCCTCTACGGGATGGTTCACAACAGGGGCTGCAAGGGTGACCGGCGTAGCGCACCAGCTCCTCGAGCGTCGGCGGTAGCGGTTATCCGGCTTGCGGCTGGAAGGGGTTCTCGACGACGACATTGCGGATCACCTGGCCGTGCGAGAGATCTTCGGTCAGAATCCGTCGGCAGCCGGCCTGCCGTGCTGACTCGATCATGAGCGCGTCCCGGAGGGAGATCTTGGCCGTTCGGCTGGTGTCCATCGCGGCGAATACCAGAGGTGCGTCAACCTGAACAACGTCGAGTTTGGCCATCGCGCGTACCGCAGAATCAGCGCGCTGCGCCGGTAAGGGTACGCGGAGCTTGCGAGTGACGGTGACGTAGAACTCCTGCAGCACCTGGGTGCTCTGCTGCGAGGACGGCGCCTATGGCCGAGGTAGGTGTCCCAGGTTCACCACGGGGACCTCGGCCAACGTCCATGGCTACCGGCGGCGCGCGGTGACTAGTTGGTAGGGCGAGGGAAGGGAGATCACATCGCCGGCGGACATCACGCTCAGACGAGTGCTCAGTTCGACCCGGAGGCCGGCCCTCTCGTCAGGCGGTAGCGCCGCGAGCGCGGCGGCGTGCCGGGGTGAGGCGGTGAGGAAGTAATCCAGCGCGGCTGTCACCGTCGGGAAGTCCCAGCTGAATGGCCAGCGGGCGATAGCCACATCGGTGAATGCCGGCCGCAGCCACCCGGCGAGAACGTGCGGACGTCCCCAGTCGCTCGGGTCGACGGTAGCCGCGGGTGGCCGCGGACGCTGCCCGAGTAGCGGCTCCCACAGCGTGTCGGTGGGACGATCGGACACCAGATGACGAGCGCGAGCTGGCCGCCGGGACGGAGCACACGCGCCATCTCGGCGACGGCGGCTGGCGGGTCGGCGGCGAACATCACGCCGAAACACGAGGTGATGAAGTCGACTGTGGCAGCGGCGAACGGCAGCGCACCGACGTCGGCAAGTACCCACCTCACCGTCAGGCCGGCGGTCACGGTGCGGGCTTGGCCCAGTTGCACCATCCGGGGGGTGATGTCGGTGGCGGTCACGATGGCGCCTCGCGTGGCTGCAGCGAGGGCCACGTTGCCGGTGCCGGCTGCCAGGTCGAGCAGGTGCCGACCGGTCAGCTCTGCGCCCAGGGCGGCCAACAGATCAGTGGCGATCGGCTCGAAACGGGTGGCGATTTCGGGGTAGTTCCCGCTCGACCACAGCGCGCTCGCCCGGTTCACAAGGCAGTCACACCAGCCAGGCTACCCACCGGCCGCTTTGCCAGCTCCAGCACCGCCTGCTCATGGCGCACGCCGTACTCCAGGGTGGCGAGCTGGGCGGGATGCAGATCGGACACCCTTCCCCGCCCCCGCGCGAGTCAGGAGGTCACGAGCGGCGCGGTATCCGGCCAGCCGTTGCTCGTGCGCCGCGCGCTGCGCCGCGATGATCTGCTTCAGCCGGCTGGCAGGCAGGTACGCCGCGAAGGCGATCGTCAGCAGCAGCGGGATACGGATCTGGTCGGGCGCGGGCTGCTGCTCCAGCCACTCCGCGAACGCGGCGCGCCCCACGCGGTGATCGAATGCGGCTTACGGTCCCGCGGCCCGGTGGGACCCACCGCCACCAACCCAGTCGCGGCCATCGCGGCCAACTCCCGATACACCTGACTCTGGGTGATCGTCCAGAAGTCGCCAACGCGCTTCTGCGCGGTGGCGACCAAATCCCACCCAGTCATCGGGCCCTCGTGCAGCAAACCCAGCAGCGATGCCGCCGTCGCGTTAAGGGGCCGTCCAGTCACCGGACCCATGCTGCCAGCCCGGGACCCATAGCTGATCACCAGCGGGGCACGAACAACCCGGCGCGAGTTCACAACTAGGGCGCGACATAACCGGAACGCATCACATGGCGCGCTCCTTGCGGCCGCTCTCGTCGGCGCAGCCCGAGCAGCGGCCGGGCAGCGCCAGGTGAGTCAGGTGAAGCTCGAAGCCGTAGCGAACACGCCATCTGCTGGCTAGCTCGTCGAGCTCGTTGGTCGGCAGCTCGGCTAACTTCCCGCAGCGATGGCACACCAGGTATACGTGCTTATACGAGTTTCGCTGCGGCCTCATCCGCCGCTCCGCGCGTGCGGTGTGCCTTGCACTGTTGCGTCGTGCAGCGCGATCAGGCCGATGCCCTGGTCCAGCCGCGCGGCCAACCCGACATCCGCCAGGGCTGCCGCGTCGCCGTAGGTGAAGGCGACGCGCTCGGCGGCGATCACTGTGGGCCGGCGAACGCTTGGGCGACCTTGTCGAGGCCGTCGACCGACAGTGGGGTGAGGGGTCCATGTAGGTCCATGTAGTCGAACCGCACGGACAGGATCGCCGCGGCCGCGCCGGTGGAGGCACCCGATGTCACGCCGCAAGGACAATCACCACCCTACGATCACACCTGCATAGGGGCGGACACGAAGCGAGCTTGACACGCGGGATGGCTCCGCTCAATGCGCGCATCCCTCTCCTGGGCGTAACCCTGCACGTCCACAACCGCCCCATGGCGTCACGCGCCAGCCGCCGGCGCTGCCCCGGACCGGAGCGGAAAAAAGATTCCAAAGCCGGACGTCCAGCGGTGACGCGTCCGCGCCCCAGGGCTGGCTTGAAGATGCGCAGAAAGTGCTTACGACGCCCGCGTAATTGAAGCGCACTCACACTGACCGTTCGACGTTGACGAGGACCAGCGGCTTGGAGTCGCCGTGCACGTGGTGAGGGGATATCGGCGCGATCTACGCCCCCCTTCGGTGCCCTTGCGGTGCCGAGAACGGAGTTCACATGTTCCAGCTTAAGTACCGAGCACCCGCCCGACGCCGCCTCCTCGGTGTCGTGGCCGCAGTCTGTTCTCAGTGGCCGGCGGTGGTCTAATCCCGGGCACCGCGGCCGCCTCGTCCGGAGTGAACTGGGATGCCGTCGCGCAATGCGAGTCCGGTGGGAACTGGGCCATCAACACCGGCAACGGCTTCTACGGTGGATTACAGTTTGCGCTGCCGACGTGGCACGCGAACGGGGGTGTGGGTAATCCCGCCAATGCCACCCGGGCGCAGCAGATCACCGTCGCCGAGCGGGTCCTGACCTCCCAGGGCATTCGTGCGTGGCCGGTGTGCGGCAGACGCGCCGGAACCATCACTACAGCCCGGACGAAGCCGGTGAAGCCGACCACCCCGGTTACATCCAGTCGTCCACCAACTGCAACTGGCCCGATGTCGGTCTACACGGTGATATCCGGGGATACCCTCTGGTCGATCGCCAGGGCTCCGTCATGTTTGATTTTTGACCGTTTTGAGCGGTTTGGTGATGAGGTCGACGCATCGGTGGATGCCGTGTGCGAAGTGGCGGCGGGCTTGTTTGAGGTTGGTCCATCCGGTGAGCCGGAACGCGGCGATGAG
>JBBPZY010000058.1:0-3685 GCA_038276315.1 Mycobacteriales bacterium | reverse complement strand
CCGACACCGACACCGACACCTGCCACCAGGTGCCGGACGGCGGATCAACTCGGGGGGACCGATGGACGAGGTGATCGCGTACACCTGCTGGATGCGCGACATTCCCGACGACGCCGCGCTGACGACGCTGAGCATCCCGGGAACACATCATTCATGCAGCGTCACCGGGCCCCTCGGGTTCGCCAAGACTCAAGACCGCGGTCTTCCCGACCAGCTTGATGCGGGGATACGGTTCCTCGACATCAGGCTTGCGCACTACCAGGACAACCTTTGCGTGCACCACGATGTCGTCTGCATGGAGACAACGTATGCGGAGGTACTGACGATCTGCGCCGACTTCCTGGGACAGCACCCGTCCGAAACTATTCTGTTGTCAGTCAGCAACGAGGATCGTGCGGATAGCGCGCTCGGCAAGTTCGCTCCATCGCAGGCTTTGTGCAAGCTGTCGTCCATGGGGAACACGGCGAATCCTGACGAGAACACCCGTTCGTTCGAAGATAGCTTCAGAGCGATAACGTGGGAACATCTCAAAGATGCACCGCTGTTCTACAACTTCACCGCCGGCTCACCGGATGGCGACGCGCGGCGTGCCCATCCTGAGTTCACCGCCGAGACAACGTTGGGCGACGTTCGCGGTAAGATCGTCCTGCTGCGTAGGTTCGAAGGGGGCCAGGACATCGGATTCGATGCTACCTACTGGCCGGAAAACCAGCGCTTCAGAAGCGCCTCGATGCCCTTCTACGATGTCGAAGACCGTTACCAGAATCCGGGCGACGACGACAAGTTGGACTTCGTCGTCGGTCACTTGGAGGATGCCAGCCGCGGCGATCCCGCGGATCTGTACATTACGTTCGCCAGCGCCGTGGACCTGACCGCTCGCGGCTACGCCGAAACGATGAACCCGCGACTGAACGACTACCTCGAGGAATCGACCCGAGGACGCGTTGGCGTCATCGTCATGGACTATTTCGAACAGCCTCGTGAATTGGTCGCAAACGTGATCAAGCTGAACACTGCGACGACCGGTCGCTGTGCTCCGAGCGTCGACATGGGTAGATCCAGGCCGTCGCCAGCGGGCGCCAAGCCGGGGATGCTCGGCAAGGTGGCTGATGCCTTCCGGTCGTGATAGAGAACTTGGTGGTGACGAGCTGCTGGTGAGTGAGTCGACAACGCAGAACAGCCGGCGTCGGCGGGTGTGGCTCGGCGGGTTGATAGCCCTGGTGGTACTCGCGGTGCTGGGCGCGGTGAGCCTGAGTGCCACGTCGAGCACCGGGTCCGGGTCTGGGGGGGCGGGAGCCGATCCTGGCACCCAGGCCCGGTTGGCCGCCGCGCGGCGGGTCCCGGGCGACCCGCTGGCCCTGGGGCGGCCCGATGCGCCGGTAGTGATCTCCGAGTGGGGCGATTTCCAGTGCCCATTTTGCCGGGCTTATACCCTCAACACCGAACCGAGCCTGGTGAGTCAGTATGTCGACCCGGGCCAGGTCCGGCTGGAATGGCACGATTTCGCCTATCTCGGTCCGGAGTCGGTGCTGGCCGCGCGGGCTGCCCGGGCCGCCGGCCGGCAGGGCCGGTTCTGGCAGTACCACGACGCGTTGTATCGCCAGCAGGGTCGGGAGAACAGCGGCGCGGTCACCGACGCATCGCTGATGGCCACCGCCCGCGGTCTCGGGCTCGACGTGGCCCGGTTCCAGCGCGACTACGCCGATCCGGCGATCGCCGCGCAGGTCAGCGCCGATCGTGAGCTCGGCGCGGCGCTAGGGGTCACTGGCGTACCCAGCTTCGTCGTCAACGGACAGATGATCGTCGGGGCAGAGCCGCTGGCGACCTTCCATCAGGTGATCGACGCCGTCCGCGACCGCGGTCGCTGACGTGCTTGACATCGGCTACTTCGCCGCGTTCCTCGGTGGGCTGCTCGCGCTGATCAGCCCGTGCAGCGCGCTGCTGCTGCCGTCTTTTTTCGCCTACGCCTTCGCCGGGACCACCGAACTGCTCGCCCGGACCGGGGTGTTCTTCCTCGGCCTGGCCGCGGTGCTCGTCCCCCTCGGCGCGGGGTCCGGCGCATTGGCCTCGGTCGTGACGCTGCATCGGGAGACGCTGATTTTGCTGGCCGGGTGGATGATCGTCGGGTTCGGCGTCATCCAGATCCTGGGCGGCGGGTGGAGTCTGCGCCCGGCTGCGCGGCTCCAGCAGCGGATGGCCGCCCGCGGCAGCTGGATCGGCACCGTCGGGCTCGGGGGCGCCTACGGCTTGGCCGGGTTCTGCTCCGGACCGATCCTGGGAGCGGTGCTCACGGTGGCCGCCACGAGTGGTCAGCCGTTGCGCGGCGGTGCGCTGCTCGCGGTGTATGCGTTGGGGATGGCGGCCCCGCTGTTTGTCCTGGCCGCGCTGTGGCAGCGCTTCGACCTCGGCCGGCGCCGCTGGCTGCGTGGGCGCGAGTACCGCATCGGCGGACTGCGGCTGCACACCACCAGCACCGTCTCCGGTGTGCTGTTCATCGTTGTCGGGGTCGTGTTCCTGCTCTTCGACGGCACTGCGGGCCTCTACTCCGCCGGCACCGGCACCTCCCTTGCGGTGCAGAACGTCATCACCGCCGCCGGTGCCCACGTTCCCGACAGCGTACTGCTGGGCGCGCTGGCGGCCGTGGTGTTGATTGTGGTCGCCGTGCGGCTACGTCGCACACAACATCACTGAACGTGATTGATGTGTCACTAAAAGTTACTGTTGATATTGTCCCGGGGATGGCTTACGTTCGAGAGGCATTTGACCACGGGGAGTGAGGGGACGGGGTCGGATCACCTGGGGGTTGCTGACTGTCCGATGATGAGCTGCTGGTTTTGACACCGGGGGGCACTGCCGCGTCGAGGCTTTCGCACAAAGCGTTGTTGACTGAATTACCCAGATCGTTCCGGATTTAGTTCTATTGCTCCCCCCTCGACACGAAGGAGCGAGCATGCGCGTTTCGACGATTTTCGCACAGGGTGGCGGCGGCCAGGGATACGACAACGGCTGTGACTACGGTTGCGACTCCGGTTGCGGCGACTACTTCAACCGCCGGGGAAGCCGCTACTACAACGGCTACAACGATCGCCACCACGACTACGACGACTACCGCTACGACCGCGGCGGCCTTCTGGAGGGCCTCCTGGGCTAGTCCCGCTGGTCGTCGACGTACACAACCGGCTCCGCCATCCCGGGTGGGATTGCGGAGCCGGTGTGCGTGTCGGTGGTGGGCCGGTTTAGAGGTGCAGGCTGAGGTTGTCGTCGCTTTAGATCCAGCAGGCTCTGGGTGACGTTCATGGTGAGCTCCTTGGGGTGGAGGTACAGGCGTGGAGCCAAAGTGGAGGCCCGCCGGTTGCGGCCATCGGGGATCGCACCGGGTTGTCAAGAGGCCGCATTAGGGGATTGACAACCCACGAAGTTAGGGGATTCGGGTGCCTCAAAAGCGCTAACGGAGCGCCTCATGGTGGCGATACGCAGGCCAGACGCTGTGCAGGTTCGCATCAGCTCCGGTCTAGGTCTGCCGTCGCCCAACGAGGAAGAGGCACGAGGATGAGCTACTGGCTCGGGATCGACGCGGGCACGACCTTCACCGCTGCGGCGATCTGCCGGCAGGAGGGTGGACGGTCTGGGGCGCCTGAGGTGGTGGCGTTGGGCGCCCGGTCGACCGCGGTGAGTTCGGTGCTGT
>JBBPZY010000057.1:0-4076 GCA_038276315.1 Mycobacteriales bacterium | reverse complement strand
GTTGGCGCACCGTCGGCGGCTGAGCCTTCGTCGACGGCCCAGCCAAGCGCGCGACGGAGCGCTCCGTCGCGCGCTTGGCTGGGCCGTCGACGAAGGCTCAGCCGCCGACGGTGCGCCAACGACTCACCGAGCTACGCCGGGAACTCAACACCCTCGTCGCGATGGCCCACCACCGCACCGACCGGCCACACAGCGCGATTCATCAAGAGGTCCGCACCGCGTGCGGCGGCCCTCCCACCGCGATAGCCACCGTCGATGATCTTGAAAAACGCATCGCCTACCTGCGTTCCCGATAGCTGCAACGGCGGTCCACCACCCGCTATGAAGCAGCGATACCGTCGACCTTGGCGGCCATGACGAAGTCGCTTTCGGTCAGACCGCAGGCGTGGTGCGTCGTGAAGGTCACCGCCAGCTTGCCCCAGCTCACCTCCAGGTCGGGATGGTGGCCCTGAGATTCTGCCAGCAGGGCGATCTGGGTAGCCAGCCCGAATGGTTCTCGAAAGTTCGAGAACGTGAAGACTCGGCGGATCACTCGATCAGCGTCGCGTTCCCAGGCGGCATCGATCTGCCGGTGTAGCTCAGCCGCCTGGGCTTCGTCGAGTCGTGCAGAGCCGGGGGCGCAGTCTTTGCAGCTCTGCGTAGCGAGATCTTCAGCGCTCATACAACCAAGCTATCCCGCTCGGCTAGGTGTCGCTGGCCTGGATGTCCGCTGCGAGCTCCTTCAGCTTCGACGAGTGCTCGCGGGCGTGGTGGTTGCAGAACAGCAGTTCTCCACCTGAGGGCAGCACTGCTCGGACGCGGGCGGCGGCGCTGCACCGGTCGCAACGGTCGGAGGCAGTCAACTCAGGGCGGGTAAGCGTGCTGGTCATGGCTTCTCCCTCCGTCGGGGCCTGATCTGTGCGACCAGGCCCGGTTAACCGGCTGCGGTACTCACGGGAGCCACCCCGTCAACCCTGACATCGGATCCCAAGGTCCCACTGTTGCAGACGAACGCTGTCCGCGCTGTGTTCCCGAGGTGACCATTGTGTGTCTGGAGCTAGTACCGCACCCCGCGCCGCCGCGCGCAAGGGTGAGTCAGGATCAGGCGGACACTCCCGTCCAACCGAGTGTCAGGTCGGAATGTTCCGGCCCCGCTGCTCGTGGCCAGCGGCTGCTCGATGGACCTCGGCGCCGCGCTTGCCGGTGTGCTGTCGCGGGCATTATCGCCGTCGTGTTGCCGGTCGTCGCTGCACGCTAACCTGGCAACCTGCATGGTTAGCCGGGCAAGCGGCGGGAGGGTCGACATGGTCGATGCGCGGGCGTTGGCCGCGGATCTGGCGGCTAACGGCGTCGTCGGGGTGACCATCGCCTGGGCGGATAACAACGGGATACCGCGCTCCAGGACGGTGCCGATCGCGTCGCTGCCGCAGGTGGCCTCGCGCGGCGTCGGGGTGACCCCGCTGTTCGCGGTATTCGACACCCACGACGCGATCACCTTTGCTCATCGGGATCTGGCCACCCCGTCCGGCGACGTCCGATTGGTACCGGAACTGCGTGGGCTGACTCGGCTGGCCGGGCAGCCGGCGTTGGCGTGGGCTCCGGGGCGGCAGATCGCGGTGGACGGCTCGCCTTGGCCATACGACCAGCGTGGGGTGCTCCAAGCCCAGGTCGAGGTGGCCGCCGCGGAGGGACTAGAGATCAAAGCAGGCTACGAGCTGGAGTTTGTCCTCACTCAGGCCGGTGATCCCGGAGATCTCGACGGGGAACCTCGGCTGGCCTACCAGGCCCCCGCCTACAGCCCGCACGCCCTGCTGGCGGTGGACGAGTTCGTGGCTGACCTGCTGGCCGACCTGGCGGACAACAGCGTGCCGGTCAACCAGCTGCATGCTGAGTACGGGCCGGCTCAAATGGAACTCAGCATCGTCGCATCCGATCCGATCACCGCCGCGGATCGGCAGCTGCTGGCCCGCCAGACGATCCACGCCGCGGCCAGGTCACATGGACTGCGGGCCTGCTTCGCCCCGCTGTTCACGGCCGCGGGCGTAGGGAACGGCTGGCACCTGCACACCTCGGTGTGGCGCGGCGAACGCAATCTGCTGGCCAGTACCGACGCTGCGCCCGACCGTCCTGGCCCCGACGGCGCCGGCTGGCTGGGCGGGTTGCTCCGCGACCTGCGCGCACTGGCCACGATCACCGCGCCGAGCGTGCCGTCACTGGCCCGGCTGCGCCCCGGGTACTTCGCCGGCGCGTACCAGTTCTGGGGTGCGGAGAACCGCGAGGCACCGCTGCGCTACGTCCTCGGTTCGGAGCTGCTCGGCGCCGACCACGCCAACGTCGAGCTCAAAGTCTCCGACGCCTCAGCGAACCCGTACCTCGCGCTGGCCGGAGTGATCGCGGCCGGAGTGGCGGGACTGCGCGACGGCGCCGACCCCGGCGAGCCGATTCAGACCGATCCGGGTGGGTGGAGTGAGCAGGACCGTACGGCCCGTGGTCTCACCCGGCTGCCGACCACACCCGCCGAGCAAGAGGAGGCGCTCAGCGGCTCCAAGCGGCTCACCGCGATGCTGGGAGGGCAGCTGCTCGGCGCGTTCCTCGCGGTGCGCCGGTCCGACGCCGCCTGGGCCGCCGACCGACCGTTCGACGATGTCGTTGCCGCGCACCGCTGGCGGTATTGAACCGCGTTAATCCGGGGTATCTCCCGACCATGCCTGTAGGAGCGCCTCGGGGATGCCCCACCAGCCCAGCGGCGTGAGCCGCTCATCCTCGTCGAGTGCGCCGAGGACTCGCCACTGTTCCACGATGGGGATGAACCACCCCGCTAGCACGCGGATGTCGTCATCGCTGTCCGCATCCTCGGCACCGTCGAGGAATCGGGCGAGGTTCGTAGCAGAGGCCGGGGTTCCGGGTCCGCCGCGCGCCAGCCCCGCCACCGCCGCCAGCCAGTCTTCGTGATCAAGAGCGATCCCGGGGATCTCGTCGGCCGCAGTGCCATCAGATGGCTCGTACACCGGGTTGACCACACCCTCGGCCAACCGGAGCCATAGCCGCCGGTCGTCGGCGTCCAGGTTATCCGGATCCACCCCACTCCAGGTGCGAAGGAGCCCGGTCGGCCGCGCCCCAGCCCTCAATGCGGTACGCAGGCTGCGGCACGCAGCCTGCAGTTCTGGATCCGGTTGGGGGCGTTGACCTACATCAGCAAGGACGTCGCGGAGCTCGTTGGCAGCGGCCTGCTCGGCAGCCTCCCACTCGGCGAGGAAGTCGTCATCCGCATCCTCCTCGTCGAGCAACTCATGCATCGGTACCCGGCCGTCGGGCAACGGCGTAGTCATCCAGCGTTTCTGCAGCGCCCGGTACTCCTTCGTCGCCGCCGGATCGTCCGCGAGCAGCCGTTCGGGATCGATGTCGCCAGCGTTGAGGCACCCCTCAAGGTGCATGACGAGCATGTCGTGCATCTCGCGGCCGAGCGGGCTGCGTGCTGACTCCACATCCCACACGTACAGCCCCATGATCGCGGTCGGTTCAGTCCCGGTCGCTTCTAGCCAGCCGTCTACCACGCCGACTGTGGCTGCGCCTTCGGCGATCCGTCGCAGGACGGACTCGGCGGATTCCCAGAAGCCGGCCGACAACGGATTGCCCGCCGCGAGCAGCTCACGGCGCAAGGTGGGCATCGCAGCCAGTGCATCCTTCGAGGGCATGCTGAGCATCAGTCGGGCCACGTCGCGCCGGGTGAGCTCGGCAGGTGCGCGATGTGCATGAGCCAGCAGCCGCGCTGCGTCAATTGCCACGCACCGATGCTAGGACGCGGGCGAGGGTAGTGTTGTTCGGGTGCCGAGCATGGTGGAGCGGGCCCACTTGATCGCGGAGGAGGTGCTGTTTCCAGCGGCGCTCGAGGTCGACGCTCACGGAGCCATCCCCGGTAGCCATTTCGACCTGCTCGCCACTCAAGGTTTCTATGGCCTGGCGGGTGACCCCGAGCGCAGCGGTGTCGACGTCGACTACCCGTCCTTGATCAGAATCCTTGAGACGTTGTCAAGCGGGTGCCTCACCACCACTTTCACCTGGATCCAGCACTACAGCGTGGTGCGAGGCCTCACCGG
>JBBPZY010000056.1:0-10718 GCA_038276315.1 Mycobacteriales bacterium | reverse complement strand
CGTCGTGAACCGCCGACCGCACGCCGGGCACGACCGGCGCCGGCGAATCGCCTGGCCATCTTCCACCTCGCGCGAGTCGATGACGCGCGAGTCGCCGTGCCGGCAGAACGGGCAGTGCATACCCTCGTCCCTTCCGTCGTCACGGTGATGGGTACCTCTACGAAACGCAACCTGTACGTGAACTACGTCGGTGTAACTACTATATGTTGTGGTGGCCGCAATGTCGAGCCGCCACGGCGTGGGACGCTGGGCGCGCGCTTCGGTCAGCGTCC
Organism: Mycobacteriales bacterium; assembly: GCA_038276315.1. GTDB lineage: Bacteria > Actinomycetota > Actinomycetes > Mycobacteriales > Pseudonocardiaceae. The sequence continues at coordinate 10,446 of JBBPZY010000056.1, read as the reverse complement.
GTCGGGCACCTGCAACCGCTGACCGGGCTCTATGGCGGAGCCCGCGATGCCATTCAATTCCCGAATCCGGTGCACCACCGCACCCTGGTCAGCCTGTGGTGCCACCCGCCGCGCCACGTCCCAGAGGGTCTCACCCCCGCCCACTCGGGTCACCGCCGTCTCCATCGGAATCCCCGGGCTTGCGTCCTGCCCGATCCAGCCGAGGCCACCGACTATGGCCACCGTCACGGTTGCGGCCGCAACGACCCTCGCCAGCCGACCCGACCGCAACGCGAGTGGGCACGTCGCCTCCATCCCGGCTTGCGCCGGGATCAGGATCCGCCGATGCGCTACGCATCCCACCTGACGATTCCGTACCGCAGGAGCGAGCGGCGGCACGGGCGCTGGAGGTGCCGGAAGCGCCGGTGTGAACGCTGGCAGCCGCCGGACCGGCCTGGCGCCGCGAGGCGTGACCTTCACACTTCGTACCGCGGGTGAACTACTCAACCGTGCTGGTGCCGTCATCGAGACTCCTCATCGCGGGTACCATCGAACGTAAGTTCGATCGAACTGCTGCGGTGTCTATCACGGCCCCCCGACAGAGTCGGTGACCGTGCGGCGTGTTGTTCGAACAGATGTTTGATCTTTGGCCGGACGGTGGTTAACGTCAGCGTCGTTACGCACCGGGTGGGTCCGACGGTGGTCTCGTAACTTCACCAGCCCGAGGAGGAACGTTGGCAAAGCAGCCGAGCGACGAGCCGGAGGTAGCCGGTTTCGGAGCGCAGACCCACAGCCCAAGCCGCGCCGCGCAGGTCCATGTTTTCCCTGACCTCGACGACAGCACTGGCAACGACAGTCTCACACCGCGCCAGCGACGGGTCCTCGAGGTGATCCGGGAGTGGGTGCAGCGGGTCGGCTACCCGCCGAGTGTGCGGGAGATCGGCGAGGCGGTCGGGCTCACGTCGACATCGTCGGTCGCACATCAGCTGCGCGCCCTGGAACGCAAGGGATACTTGCGCCGGGACCCCAACCGGCCTCGCGCGGTGGGTGTCCGACCCGCCGACAGTCCACCTCAGACATCAGAAATTCCGAGCGGGGAACCCGATCGCCCCACGCCTGTTTTCGTTCCCGTGGTCGGCCGGATCGCCGCAGGTGGACCGGTGCTCGCCGAGCAGGCTGTCGAAGACGTCTTCCCGCTGCCGAAGGAACTCGTCGGTGAGGGATCGTTGTTCCTGCTTCGCGTCGTGGGTGACTCGATGGTCGACGCGGCGATCACCGACGGAGACTGGGTAGTCGTCCGTCAGCAGCCCAGCGCCGAAAACGGAGACATCGTCGCCGCCATGATCGATGGTGAGGCGACCGTGAAGACGTTCAAGCGCCGTGACGGGCACGTCTGGCTGCTCCCACACAACGCCGCCTACCAGCCGATCCCGGGCGACGAAGCGACCGTGCTCGGACGCGTGGTGACGGTGCTGCGACGGCTGTGAGCCTGGACGGTATCTGGCCTAGACCAGATACGCGGTCAGCGCGCGGGCGAGATCCGGCCGCACCCGTGCGTGCAGCCGGGTACCGCTTTCGGTGTGGTCGGTATCCAGCATTTCGCCCTCGGCATGCACCCGGGCGACCAAGGCGCCTTGGGTCCACGGCAACAATGCGTCGACCTCAACGTGCGGTTGCGGCAACCCCTCGGCGATCCGCTGGACCAACCCGACGATGCCGGCCCCGGTGTGCGCGGAGACGAACGACGCGTTGGGTAGCACATGACGCAGCCGCGACAGCACGAGCTGATCCGCGTCGTCGATCTTGTTCACCACCAGCAACTCGGGTGGCATCGGCGCCTCGCGCCCCTCAGTAATCTCAGCGAGAACCTGGTGCACCGCCTCTACCTGCAGCTCAGGCATAGAATCGGCGCCGTCGACGACATGCAGCAGCAGATCTGCGTCGGCTGTCTCCTCCAGCGTGGAGCGAAACGCCTCCACCAGCTGATGCGGTAGATGACGGACGAAGCCGACAGTGTCGGTGAGTGTGTACTCCTGCCCTTGCGGTGTGCTGGCCCGGCGAGTGGTGGGGTCCAAAGTGGCGAACAGCGCATCCTGTACCAGCACCTCGGCACCGGTGATCACGTTGAGCAGACTGGATTTGCCCGCGTTGGTGTAGCCGACGATGGCTACGTTGGGCACCTCGTTGGCGCGCCTGCGACCCCGCTTAGTGTCGCGGATCGTCCGCATCGCGGCGATCTCGCGGCGCAGCTTGGCCAGGCGACGGTGAATGCGCCGCCGATCGGTCTCCAGCTTCGTCTCTCCCGGGCCGCGAGTACCCACTCCGCCGCTGGCCCCGCCGCCCGCACCGCCGGCTTGCCGGGACAGCGACTCCCCCCAACCTCGAAGCCGCGGCAGGAAGTAACTCAGCTGCGCCAGCTCGACCTGTGCCTTGCCCTCCCGGGAGCGGGCGTGCTGGGCGAAGATGTCCAGGATCAGTGCGGTCCGGTCGACGACCTTGACCTTGAGCTTGGCCTCCAGCTGACGCAGCTGGCCGGGGGTCAGTTCGCCATCGCAGATCACGGTGTCCGCCGCAGTGCGCAGGACGATCTCGCGCAGCTCGAGCACCTTGCCGGAACCGATATACGTCGCCGGATCGGGACGCTCGCGGCGCTGGACCATAGCGTCGAGCACGTGCGACCCGGCAGTTTCGGCAAGCCGTGCCAGCTCAGCCATCGACGCGCCAGCCTGGGCCGCGGAGTCGTCGGTCCATACCCCGACGAGCACCACGCGCTCCAGACGAAGCTGCCGGTATTCGACTTCGGTGACATCAGCGAGCTCGGTGGACAGCCCGGGCACGCGACCTAGCGCGGAGCGCTCTTCGAGATCCAGCTCTCCTCGCGAGGTAGAGCCGGGACCGCGGGACGGAAAACTCGGTGAGGTTGTCATACGCCTCTCATCGTGACACGTCTGGGCGAATCATGCTCACGAATTCGCCAGCGCACCCAATTGACCAGGGCACCCAATTGACCAGGCCACCCAGTTGATCAGTGCGCCGACCACCAGTCGTGGGCCAGCCGGCCCCGCGCGACGAGAACCGCGGGTCCGGTCAGCGTGCTGCCGTCCCGGGTGATCTCGACGTGCAGCCGACCGCCCGACACCTCTACCTCCGCCTCGCCGGTGTCCTGGCCTCGCGCATCCAGCGCTGCGGCGAGCGCAGCCACCGTTCCGGTTCCACAGGAGCGGGTCTCGCCCACTCCCCGCTCGTGCACCCGCATCCGCAGGTGCCCTGCGTACAGCACGTTGATGAACTCGACGTTGACGCCGTGCGGGTAGGTTGCAGGATCGTGCCCCGGCGGCACGGAGAGATCCAGCTGCTCCACCGGCACCTCAGTCACGCAGGCTAGATGGGGATTGCCGAGAGCCACCACGAGCCCGGTGAACGCCGCACCCCCGACGGTCACCGTGGACGCGCCGTCGCGCTTCACCTGACCCATCTCGACGGTCACCGAGCCGTCCTCATTGCACCGCACAGTGCGTGGACCGGACCTGCTGCCGATCCGGAACTGACGATCGGAAACAAACCCAGCGTCAGTGAGGTAGCGGGCGAATACTCGGGCCCCGTTGCCACATAGCTCAGCGACGGAACCGTCGGCATTGCGGTAGTCCATGAACCAGTCATCCGGTGACGTGCCCGACGGCGCGTCGCTCACCAGCGCACCTGGCACCACCCGCAGCACCCCGTCGGCACCCAACCCACCGCGTCGGTCACACAGCGCGCGCACCCGAGATGGTGACAGGACCACAGCGCCGGTGGGATCGGGTAACAGGACGAAGTCGTTCTCCGTCCCGTGTCCCTTGAGGAACTCAATGCCCTGCTCCATCGGTTGTGAGCCTAGCCGTCCGCAGCCAGGCACAGTGCGGCGTCGAGCAAGTCGGGGTGCTGGCAGTCCAACCACCCGATCCGGCCGTCGCGCCGAAACCAGCTGCGCTGCCGACGGATCAAGCGTCGGGTCGCTTGGGCGGTCGGGCCGGCGGCGCAGGCCGGATCAGCTTTCGCGTCCAGGGCGGCGATGACCTGCTGATAGCCCAGGGCCCGTGATGCCGTCCGGCCGTCCCGCAGGCCGCGAGACAGCAGTTCGCGGACTTCCTCGACCAGCCCGTCGGTGAACATCCGATCCACCCGTGCGTCGACCCGCGCGTCGAGGACCGCGGGATCGGTATCCAACCCGATGATCGCGGCTCGGTAACGCGCCGGACCAAGCGGCGGCAGCGCCGCGGAGAACGGACGGCCGGTGAGCCGGATGACCTCCAGCGCCCGCACCACCCGACGCCCGTTGCTCGGCGAGATCCGACCGGCCGCCACCGGGTCGAGTCGATGCAGCTGGTGATGTAGTGCGGACGCCCCCTGCTGTGCCAGCTCGACCTCAAGCTGCATCCGCAGTTCGGGGTCGGTGCCCGGGAAGTCGAAGTCATCCAGCACAGCCTGCACGTACAGTCCAGAGCCGCCGGCGAGCACCGGCACCCCACCCGCGGCGAGTAACTCCTCGATGATGCGGCGGGCTTCGCGTTGGTAGGCCGCCACCGATGCGGTCTCGGTGACATCGAGGACGTCGAGCAGATGGTGGCGCACCGCAGCGCGTCCCGCTGGCGGCAGCTTCGCGGTACCGATGTCCATGCCTCGGTACAGCTGCATGGCGTCTGCGTTGACCACCTCGCCACCCAGACTGCGGGCCAGCTTCACCGCAAGGTCGGATTTGCCGGTGCCGGTCGGGCCGACCACCGCGAGGACGCGTGGATTCATCCAGCCCGCACCGGGATCGGTGGATGTGGCGCCACCGCCACGCGTACGATCACCGCTGCAGGTTAGTGCCACTTCGCACCTGCTCCCCTGTCCGCGCGCCTGAACTGCTTCAATGCGGCCCTGGCCGAGCGTTTCGGGACAGTCCGTCGAGGTGCACGCACCTGTGCAGTCGCGGCGCCCGCAGGACGCACGGCGGGCACGAGGTCGAGGAAGGCCGGCATGACCGAGGACAACCAGGCAGAGCAACATCTGGAGACCAGCGCTCAATCCGGTCCCCGACCCTTTGTGTCGCGCGCCTGCCGTGATCCGCAGCGCTGGGGGCGAATCGCCGCCGACGGGACCGTATACACCCACACTGCTGATGGCGAGCGAGCAGTCGGTTCGTGGCAGGCCGGTACGACCGAGGAGGGGCTAGCTCACTTCGCGCGCCGCTTCGACGACCTGCTCACCGAAGCCGAACTGCTCGAGTCTCGGTTGACGTCGGGGGTAGCGGACCCCAAGCAGGCGCTGTCCCGGGTCCGAACCTTGCGTGATGAGATGGTCGAACCGACCGCCGTGGGCGACTTCGTCGGGCTCACCGCTTTCCTGGACCACTTGCAGCGGCGCGCCGAAAAATGCCTCGCCGGGGCTAAGACGGCCCGAGCACAGGCCAAGGCGCGAGCAACCGCCCGTAAGGAGGAGCTGGCGCAGGAAGCCGAGCGAATCGGCGCCGAGTCCACCCAATGGAAGAGCGGTGGCGACCGGCTGCGCACCATTTTGGATGAGTGGAAGACGATCAAGGGCGTCGACCGGAAGACTGACGAGGCGCTATGGCGCCGCTTCTCCAAGGCCCGGGACGCCTTCGCCAGGCGCCGCGGCGCGCATTTCGCCGAACTCGACCGGCAGCGCGTCGGGGCGCGGAGTCGTAAAGAGGAACTGGTCGTCGAGGCCGAGACGCTGGCCGAGTCCACCGACTGGGGCGCCACCGCGAGTCGCTTTCGCACCATGATGGTGGAGTGGAAGGCGGCAGGGCGCGCCCCCAAGGAAGCCGACGACGCCTTGTGGCAGCGATTCCGGGCCGCCCAGGAGCGCTTCTTCAGTCACCGCGCTGCCACTTTCTCCAGTCGCGACTCCGAGTCAGAGCGCAACCTGACGCGGAAGCAGGAGTTGGTCGCTGCGGCGGAACGGATTGATCCCGCCGGTGACGTCGAGGCCGCCCGAGCGCAGCTGCGGAGCATCCAGGAGCGCTGGGAAGCCGTGGGCAAAATTCCGCGTGAGCGGGTCAAAGAGCTCGAAGGCCGGTTGCGCGCCGTCGAGGATCGGGTCCGCACGGCGGCCAACACGCAGTGGAGACAGATCGACCCCGAATCCGAGGCCCGGGTGGGCCAGTTTCGGGAACGAGTGGAGCAGTACGAGGCACAGGCAGCGAAGGCCCGCGCCGCTGGGGATGATCGCCGCGCTAGCACCGCGCAGGCCCAGGCTGATCAGTGGCGGGAGTGGCTGGCCGCCGCAGAGCGGGCTGTCACCAGCCGGTGAAGGAGTTCAGCTACTGGCGGGACAAGGCGAGTCGCAGCCATTGCACGGCCAGCACCAAAACGGCCAGCACCGCCAATACCAGCCCGATGCCGGGCCCGGGGCCGTCGTGCACGGTCTGCCGCGACCAGATCGCCCACACCCCGTCGAGCACGCAATAGGTGCAGCCCAGGGCGCTGGCCCACACCACACCCCAGCGCCGCGTGACGAGCGCCAGCACGGACACACCGACGCCCATACCCAGCGCTACGCCGCCGAACATCCGCGGCAACATTCCAACCCGGTCAGCCGGGTTGGCGGCGCCGCTCAGCACGTCCCAGCCGCTGGCGTCGCCCACCCACGGCAACGCGACGGCCAGCAGCAGCATCATGATCGCCCCGGAGATCACCGCCGCGCGGGCGCCCGGGTCGACCCGATACAATGCCGAGCGCTCCACCGCGTCGATTTCCGCCCGCAGCGCAGCGATGCCATTCGGATCGTCGGTCATATCGCCGCCTCCGCGCCGACGGAGTGCGTCGGCGGTCATATCGTCGCCCTTTGGAACGAGGGTAGCCCGAGCAGCACTCCCGGGGTGGTCGGGCGTCGACCGGCGGCCCACGCGTCGCCGGCAGCGGTCCGTCGGTGCGTCCGCAAGGCGAAGTCGGACACCAGATGGTGCGGCGCCGCATAGGTGATCTCCGCGAGTACCACATCGCCCGGACGGATCTCGCCGTCGCCCGGTTCGAAGTGCACCAGCCGGCCGTCCCTGGCCCGGCCGCTCATCCTCCGGGTGGCCGCGTCCTTGCGGCCCTCACCCTCGGAGACCAACACCTCCACCACGCTGGCGACCAGGCTGCGGTTGAGTTCCCACGAGATGCTCTCCTGCAGCGCCACGAGCCTCTCATAACGGTCCTGCACGACCGTCTTGGGCACCTGGCCGGCCATGTCGGCGGCCGGTGTGCCCGGACGGGGCGAGTACTGGAAGGTGAAAGCCTGCGCGAAACGTGCTTGGCTGACCACGTCCAGGGTGGCCTGGAAGTCGGCTTCGGTCTCACCAGGGAAGCCGACGATGATGTCGGTAGACAGCGCCGCGTCGGGCATCGCCGCCCGCACCTCCTCGACGATCTTGAGGTAGCGCTGCGCCCGGTAGGAACGCCGCATCGCCGCCAGGACCGCATCCGAGCCGGACTGCAATGGCATGTGCAGCTGGTGGCAGACGTTCGGGGTGACCGCCATCGCCTCGATGACGTCTGAGGTGAAGTCCCGCGGGTGCGGCGAGGTGAAGCGCACCCGCTCCAGGCCGTCGATCCTCCCGCAAGCGCGCAGTAGGTCGCCGAATGCGCGCCGATCCCCGAAGTCGACCCCGTAGGCGTTGACGTTCTGGCCCAGCAGGGTCACCTCCAGCACGCCCTCGGCCACCAGCGCCTCGACCTCCGCGAGAACGTCGCCGGGTCGCCGGTCGACCTCCTTGCCGCGCAGGGCGGGCACGATGCAGAAGGTGCAGGTGTTATTGCACCCCACCGAGATCGATACCCACGCGGAGTGCGCCGAGTCCCGCTTCGACGGCAACGCGGAGGGAAAGACCTCCAGCGACTCGGCGATCTCGATCTGAGCGACGTCGTTGTGCCGGGCTCGCTCCAGCAGCACCGGCAGCGAGCCGATGTTGTGGGTGCCGAACACCACGTCCACCCAGGGCGCCCGCCGAATGATCTCGCCACGGTCTTTCTGGGCCAGGCAGCCGCCGACGGCGATCTGCATCCCTGGATGATCGCGCTTGATCGGGCGTAGCTGACCGAGGTTGCCGTAGAGCCGGTTATCGGCGTTCTCCCGCACCGCGCAGGTGTTGAGGACGACCACATCGGGGGTAGCGTCGCCCTCCGCAGGCACATACCCGGCCGACTCGAGCAGCCCGGCCAACCGTTCTGAGTCGTGCACATTCATCTGGCAGCCGTAGGTGCGCACGCGGTAGCTGCGTGGACGCTGTTCGGTACTCGCGGTCATCCGCAGATCACCCTTCCTTACCCAGCCAGGGTAGGGCCGGGTCGAAAACCGCTATCGAGCCACCCTCGTCGCACGGCCACCCGCATGGTAGGGATGACCTCGACGCCCCACCCGCCTGGAGGATCGGATGAGCGCCCCCGCGACAGCCGACCCGCCGATGATCCGGATGGTTGGTGTGCACAAGCATTTCGGATCGCTGCACGTGCTTCGCGACCTCAATCTGGAGGTTGCGCGCGGCGAGGTGGTGGTGGTTCTAGGACCGTCCGGGTCCGGTAAGTCGACGCTGTGCCGCACGATCAACCGCCTGGAGCCGATCGACAAGGGCAGCATCGAGATTGACGGAACGCCGCTGCCTGAAGAAGGGCGGGCGCTGGCCCGACTACGGGCCGATGTCGGCATGGTCTTCCAACAGTTCAACCTCTTCGCTCACAAGACGATCGCGCAGAACGTCGAGCTCGCTCCGGTGCGAGTGCGTCGGGTCGGGTCGGCCGAAGCGCACGAGGCTGCGATGCAGCTGCTCACCCGGGTCGGGATCAGCGATCAGGCCGACAAGTACCCCGCACAGCTCTCCGGTGGTCAGCAGCAGCGCGCCGCGATCGCCCGCGCGCTGGCCATGCGCCCCAAGGTGATGCTCTTCGACGAGCCGACGTCGGCACTGGATCCGGAGATGGTCCAAGAGGTCCTCGACGTAATGACGTCGCTGGCCCGCGAGGGCATGACCATGCTGGTGGTCACCCACGAGATGGGTTTCGCCCGCCGCGCCGCGCACCGGGTGGTGTTCATGTCCGACGGCGAGATCGTCGAGGACTCGGTGCCCGAGCAGTTTTTCACCGCGCCACGCTCGGCCCGCGCCAGAGACTTCCTCGGCAAGATCTTGACGCACTGACAACAGCACCAACGGACGGAGTGGCAGATGAAGCTGCGCACAATGGTGGTCGGCCTGCTGTTAGGTAGCCTCGTGCTGGTCGCCTGCGGTCGGGAAAGCTCGCCGGCGGCGAGCGGTACCAAGGTCCCGGTGCAGAGCGTCGCACCGAACGTCACCGTTGCCGGCTCACCCACCTTTGCGCGGATGACCCAGCGCGGCACCGTCATCATCGGGGTCAAGAACGACCAGCCCGGTCTGGGTTACCTCAACCCTAAGACCAATAAATACGAGGGCTTCGACATCGAGATCGCCCGGCTCATCGCGGCCAAGCTGGGGTTCGATCCGCAAACCAAGATCGAATACAAGGCGATCCCGTCCGCGGCCCGCGAGCAGGCGATCAGCAACGGACAGATCGACTACTACGTCGGCACCTACACGATCAATGATGCTCGTAAGAAGCAGATCTCCTTCGCCGGCCCGTATTTCATCGCCGGCCAATCGCTGCTCGTCAAAGCGGATGACAAGTCGATCACTGGTCCAGAAACGCTCAAGGGCAAGCGGGTCTGCTCGGCCACCGGATCGACCCCCATCCGCCGGGTCCGCGAACAAGGCCTCACCGACCAGATCGTCGAGTTCCAGAACTACTCGCAGTGCGTGGATCAGCTACTCGCCGGTCAGGTGGATGCCGTGACCACCGACGATGCCATTCTCAAGGGCTACGCGGCGCAGGATCCCGAGCACCTCAAGGTGGTCGGTAAGCCGTTCTCCCAGGAGCCCTACGGTGTGGGTCTGCCGCTTACGGACAACGCCCTGCGAGCCAAGGTCAACGATATTCTGGAAGCCGCCGCCAAGGACGGCACCTGGACGCAGATCTACAACGGGACGCTCGGCGCCTCCGGTTCGAGCGCGACACCGCCCGCGGTCAACCGTTACTGATCGCAGGAGTCCTGCGTGATCCAGTTGCTCCTGGACAACCGCGACCTGTTCCTCAAAGGATTTCTCAACACGATCCTGCTGTTCGTGCTGGCTGGCATCGGCTCCCTCGTTCTGGGGGTGCTGCTCGCCGCGATGCGGGTCAGCCCGGTGCCGGCATTGCGGCTCCTCGGCAGCGGATACGTCACGATTTTTCGGAACACGCCGCTGACGCTGGTTTTCTTCTTCTTCGCCTTCGCCTATCCCCGCCTGGAACGTGTCCATTCACGGGTGAGCTGTGATGTCACGCCGTTGAGACTGTGGGGAGCCAAGGGCTGCCGGTGAGTGCGGCGTGGATGGCGTCGATGGGGCGAACGCCGTGGTTGCGGGCGCTGACTAAGTAGGAGCGGCCGCGG
>JBBPZY010000055.1:0-6079 GCA_038276315.1 Mycobacteriales bacterium | reverse complement strand
CTTCCACGTCGTCGGCCGTGAGCTCCGGGAAGCCTCCAGGACGTCGTCGGTGGACCGTCCAGCAGCCACGTACCGCCGGACGGTCTCCACAGGCACCCGGGTTCCGGCGAGTAGCGGCTTGCTGCCCAACGCGCCCCTGGGGCGCTCCACCTTTCCGGCCAGTGCCTCATCGCGCCGCGTGCCTTGGGCGATTCGTTGACGCAACGGCTCCAGATCGAGCACTTCGCGCAGTACGAGCTGGTCGGGTCGAAGGTCACCCTCCCATGTCCCATCATCGTGCTGGAGCACCCGCGAGTACAGTCCACGCAAATCGCCTGCCGTCGTTCTATGACTCTTCGGCTGGCCTCGGCGATTCGTTCCCGCTGTTCGTCGGTCACAAGGGCTGGTCAGTGGCCGCAATGCCGCTAAGTAAGGCACGGACGCTGGCACCGCCGTGCGGCGACGTCTCTGGTCACGTGGCGGCATGTCCATGCAGTGGCGGCATGGGCTGCTCGTGGCACCAGCGCTCGTCTACACCGTTGACAACCGTCATTCCTGCCCCACAGGGAGGGGGGTGGATCCGTTGGGGATGTGCCACCCATGGCAACTTTGGGGGAAAGTTGCCATGGGTGGCACATTCGCACGCTGCGTCGGTCCTTTCCCGGACCTCACTGACAGTGACATCCGGGTATGTGGGGGTGGAGTTATCGGGTGATCGTGGCACCGGGTGTTGCTCGCAGGCGGGTCCGCTCGCTGGCGCTCACCGGCGACCTGCCACATCCAGCTGCGACCACCAGGCAGCGGCCGCGATGGATGCCCCGACCAGGCAGGCCTCGGCCAGCGCGGCCGTTGCCGGCGGAGACACCGAGGTCGGCTTCGCGCGCCTCGCCGGGGCCGTTGACCACACAGCCCATGACGGCGATGCGCAGCGGAACGGGGAAAGCCGTCGAGTGCGGCGGTGACTTGCTCGGCAAGGGTTTAGACGTCGGCCTGGGCGCCCCCGCAGCAGGGGCAGGACAGCTGCTAACCGTGGGTCTAGGCTCAGCCGCTGTGCTGGTGCTGCTACCGCCGTCGGAAACCAAGGCGGCCGGGGGCAACGGGCCGCCGCTTGCGCTTGACGGACTGTCCTACCTCGAGCTGACGCCGGTTCGCCGGAAACTGATCGACGAGGTACTAGCGCTGTCCAAGGACGCGCCTGCTGGGCTGGCCGCGCTGGGGCTGTCCGAGCGTCAGTCCGGCGAGTTGGAACGTAACGCCGACCTGTGGAGCGGGCCGACCCTGCCGGCGTTGCAGCGCTATGCCGGTGTGCTTTACGCAGCGTTGGACGCGGGTTCGCTGCGGCCGGCGCAGCGGGCCCGGCTGGTGGTGGCGTCCGCACTGTTCGGACTGCTCGCCGCAGACGATCCGATACCGGCCTACCGGCTGTCCGCCGCCGCGACCCTACCTGGGTGGGGCTCGATGCGATCGGTCTGGCGGCCGGCGCTGGCCCCACTGCTGGCCGAGCTCACAGGCCTGGTGATCGACCTGCGTTCGGGCAGCTACACCGCATTGGGACCGGTGCCGGGCGCGGTCACCGTACAGGTTGTCAGCGACGACAGCCGCGGCCGGCGTGCAACGGTGAGTCACCACAACAAGTCGCACAAGGGCCGGCTGGCCCGGCTGCTCGCCACGGCGCCACGTGCGGTGTCCGACGCCGCCGGGGTGGCCCGGATCGCCCAGCGTGGCGGGTTGCGAGTGCAACGTACCGGCGAGCACGCGCTCGAGCTCATCGTCGGGACGTGATGTCGGCCGCTAGCCCAGCATGGTGGTGACAACCGAGGGGGCAGCGCTGGTGGGTGTCTGCTGTTGGTCGCCGGTCACCATGTTGCGGATGGTGACCGCGCCGGCCGCCCACTCGTCGCGCCCGACGATCACCGCGACGCGGGCCCCGGACTTGTTGGCCCGGGCGAGTTCCTTGCCCAGCTTCCTGATCTCCAGCGGGGTGCTGGTCCGCAGACCGGCCTGCCGCAGACCGCGGGCAACCTGGCGGGCGGCCTGCGCCAGCGTCTCGTCTACCGGGATGACCGCGACATCCACCTCGCTGCGCGGTGCGGGCAGCAAGCCGTGGGTGTCCAGGAAATCCATCAAGGTGACGTCGCCCATACCGAAACCGATTCCGGGGATCTGCGCGGCGCAGAACAGTCCCACCAAGTTCGAGTAGCGGCCGCCGCCGAACAGCGAGCGGCGATTCTCCGGGTTGGTGTCGAACACCTCGAAGACCGTTGAGGTGTAGTAGTCGAATCCCCGTACGATCAGTGGATCGAACTTGATCAGATCTCGCGCACTGCTGTCGAGTACGCGCATCAGAAGTGACTGCTCGCGCGCCGCGCTCGGGAGGTCGTCAAGGAGGGCGTCGCCGGCACTGAGGATCTCGCCCAGCCGATGGAACTGCTTTTCCGTCAGGCCCAGTTCGGCGGCTTCTTGGGCCAGCGTGTCCTGGGGGTATTTCTCCCACCGGTCGATGAGTGCGCTCACCGCACGGATCTGATCGGCTGACACTTCGACCATCGTCGTCAGGATCGCATTCAGTAGAGCCCGGTCACTGACGCGCAGCACCCACATGTCTGGCGACGCGGTCAGGCCGGCCATCATGTCGTGGATCAGTTCGAAGATCTCGATCTCGCAGGACGGGTTGTCCGACCCGAACACATCCACGTTGATCTGCCAGTGCTCACGAACCCGGCCGCGTTGCGGACGCTCGTAGCGGTGGCAGTTCGGGTGGCTGTACCAACGCACTGGGAACGGGAGCTTGCCGGCGTTGCCCGCAATGATCCGGGCCACGGACGGGGTCATCTCCGGGCGCAGGGCCAACCGTCGCTCGCCACGGTCGGTGAGGGTGTACAGCTGCTGCTCGACGATCTCGCGGCTCGACTTCGCCTCGTAGATCTCAACCGGTTCCAGGATCGGGCCGTCGTAGCGCAGGTAGCCGTACCGTTCGATCACGTCATAGAGCCGCTGGAAAACCTGAGTCCGGACACTCATCTCCGCGGGCAGGAAGTCACGGGTACCACGGTAGGGCGCGGTCGGCAGGTAGTCAGCCACGGAGCAAGAGCGTAGGCGCAGCTCGCTACGGCGCGTCGTGGTGGGCGGCAACGGCGGTGAGTCGGTCGGGCCCGAACCCGTCGGTCGCCCATTCGGTCAAGGACCCAAGCTTTCCGGTGATCTTGCCGGTCGCCGCCGGGTCGCGGAGTCTCGATCGAACACTGTCATCAGAGCCGGCCCGCGCCGTCAGCAGGTTGCGCAGCCGGCTCAGCCCCCGGTGCTGCGCCACCCGGACCGCACCCGCTGTCGAGCCCACAGCCTCGGCGGTCTCCTCCGCGGACAGCCCGACCACGACCCGCAGGATGAGCACCTCACGCTGGCGTTCGGGCAGGTTGTGCAGCAGTTTGGCCATCCGTCCGGTGACCTCATTCTGTAGCACCTGCGCTTCCGGTCCCTCGGTCAGCTCCGGAGTATCCGGCAGTTCCGGGACCAGGTCGGCGCGATTGCGCGCGGCGTTGCGGTGCGCGTCGGCCACTTTGTGCGAGGCGATGCCGTAGACGAAGGACAGAAACGGCCGGCCTTGGTCGCGGTAACTGGGCAGGGCGGTGAGCACCGCGAGGCATACCTCCTGGGCTACGTCATCCGCCGAAGCGAACGACTTCTCCTGGCCGCCCACGCGAGCCCGGCAGTAGCGCAGCACCAGGGGCCGGACCCAGCGGAGCACCCGATCGAGGGCAGCTCGCTCACCGTTGACGGCAGCCGCGACAAGTATTGCGAGGTCACAGTCGACGGCGCTGGCGGACTCGCTGCTAGCAGGAGAAGCCGCGGTGGAAATGTTAGCTTCCGAGAGGCCGAGAACAGATTGACGCAGCGTCTCGATATCATTGAATGAAGCTGCGTCGTTCACGGAGACAGAATTGGCGGTAGGGATAGGCTCGCAGTCGTGTGGCGCCTTGAGCAGTGCAACGTTACCCACGGTTGTGCTCACCATCCCTTCCCTCACTAGGGCGACCGCAGATCATCCGACGGTCCAGTGCTTGCTGCGCATAGAATGCCGGACTCCGGTGCACTGGTCATCCCATCTACAGATCATCTTCCGGCTACCCCAGGCCCGGCAGAACCACTACCTCAGATGAGGTAGTGAAGACGACTTCTGCATCTGTGGGATAAGCGCACCGCGCTTGTCGGCTTCCTGCCACGCGCGCATGCGGCGCGCCACCGTGCCCCGCTGCCCGCGGGTCGGTGGTCACCGCCGGCAAGCCGTGGCTGGGCGTGCTGTCCGCGCGGGAGCCCGTCCGCAGAGTTACGTACCAGCTACCGATTGACGCGTGACGTTACGGCTAGGCACAGTAGTGACCCTAAGTCAGCTATTATTCCCGGGGGAGAATTCAATGTCTGATGCACTGAGTTTCGCCGAAGCATACCGGCAGCACGTCGAGTTGCTGCCAGCCCGTATCGTCTTATCGATGTTCATCAAAGCCGACGGCTCCAGCAGCAGCGGTGGCAGCGGCAGCGGCAGTTCCGGCGACGTCGTTGCGCAGCTGATGGGGTCGGTCCTGGGAGGCGTATTGCCCAAGAAGTAGCTTTGCGCAGACCGACTGACTAAAGGGGTGTGCTCGCGCGCCAGCCACATCCACCAGGTCGGGGACAACTCTTAAGTACGACGAGGGTCCGCATGACAGTGATACTGTTACGACAGTGTCACTGTCATGTTGGGAGGCGCAGTCGGTGGTCGACGAGCTCACCATCGCGGGGTTGGCCGCTCGCACTGGGATCAGTGTGCGGACGATCCGCTTCTACACGGGGTTGGGTCTGATCCCGCCGCCGGCGGTGCGCGGTCGGCTGGGTTTGTATGACGAGTGCCACGCGGCCCGCCTGCAGCTGATCCGCGACCTGCAGGAGCTGGGGTTCACACTGGCGGCCATCGAGGGCTACCTCGCCAGGATCCCGCTGGACCGATCACCCGAGGACCTGGCCCTGCACCGCGCGCTGCTCGCGCCGTGGTTGCCTGAGGAGCCGGAGACCGTCAGCAGAGCCGAGCTTGATGCTCGCGCCGGGCGCATCCTGGACGACGACGAGCTGGCCCGGCTGGGCATGCTCGGCGTGATCCGGCGCGACGGGGCTCCTGATGCAGCCCAAGTCTGGACGCTCACCAGCCCAGCAATTCTGAGTTACGGGCTGAGCCTGCTTGGCACCGAGATGGATTTCGCGGTGCAACTGGCGTCGGCGCAGATCATCGAAGCGCATACCAGCGCGTTGGCCTCTGAGTTGGTGGCGTTATTCCACAACACGGTGTTACGTGAATACCGAGAGCGTGGCCGCCCACCCGAGCTGCGCGACCGGCTGATCGCCCTGCTAGAGCAGCTCAAACCGGTCACCGTAGACGGGGTCGTCACCAATTTCCAGCTGGCCGTCAATCGCGCCATCCGCGAATCCGTTCCCGCAAGTGCCGAAGCGCCATCTCCACCATCCGGAGCGAGTCATGACTGAAGCATTCCTTTACGAAGCTCTGCGCACCCCGCGCGGCAAGGGCAAGTCGACCGGCGCATTGCACGGCGTCAAGCCCATCTCCCTGGTCACCGGGTTGATCGACGAGCTGCGCAACCGCCATCCGAACCTGGACCCGGCACGGATCGACGACATGGTGCTCGGCGTGGTCGCTCCGGTGGGTGACCAGGGCGGGGACCTCCCGCGCGCGGCCGCGTTGGCCGCCGGGCTGCCCGACACCGTCGCCGGGCTGCAGATCAACCGGTTCTGCGCGTCGGGTCTGGAGGCGGTGAACCTCGGCGCGATGAAAGTACGGTCGGGCTGGGAGGACCTGGTGCTCACCGGCGGCGTCGAGTCGATGTCCCGGGTGCCGATGGGCTCCGACGGCGGCGCCATCGCGATGGACCCGGAGACCGCGTACGCGGCTCGCTTCGTCCCGCAGGGCGTCAGCGCGGATCTGATCGCCACCATCGAGGGCTTCACCCGCCACGACGTCGACTCCTACGCCGTGGAATCCCAGCACCGCGCCGCCAAGGCGTGGAGCAACGGCTACTTCCAGCGCTCTGTCGTGGCGGGGGGGGTCCCCCCCGGG
>JBBPZY010000054.1:0-9304 GCA_038276315.1 Mycobacteriales bacterium | reverse complement strand
GCGGCCACCCCGAGACCCGCCACGAACAGCAGCCGGTACCGCCTCACCGCAGCCCACCCGCCCGGCGGCGTACTCGCCCGCGCCGGCGAAACAGCACCGCCACGTAACCGGCCAGCGCGCCGTAGGCCACCCCGTAGCCCAGCAGGACCCACGCCCACTCAGACACCGGAGCCCGCCAGCTTCGGTGCGGACACCGCGTCGCCCGCCAGCTCGCGCCCGCGGGAGTCCACCGCGGCCTCCAGCGCATCCTCGGCGGCGGCGAGCCGGACCCGCACACGCAGCAGCACGGCGAACACCAGCGTGAATGCGACCAGGTTGGTCAGCAACGCGGCCAGCATCGCATGATCGATGGTCGGGTCGCCGGGCTGCAAAATCGTCGGTGGCTGGTGCAGGGTGCGCCACCACAGCACGGACATGTGCACCACCGGGACCTGTACGAAGGCCACCACCCCGAACACCGCGCAGCGGCGCGCCCGGGCGACCGGATCGACGATGGCGCGACGCAACGCCAGGTAGCCCAGGTAAACGAAGAACATCAGAGCGGTGGTGACCAGTCTGGGGTCCCAGGTCCACCACACCCCCCAGGTCGGCTTGCCCCAGATCGACCCCAGCGTGATCGCCAGCCCGGTGAAGAACACCCCGAGTTCGGCGCTGGCCGCCGCGACCCGGTCCGCGCCGGGGCTGCGGAGCCATAGCCAGGTGATACTGGCCCCCAGCGTGATCGCGAAGGAGAGGTAGGCCAGCCAGGCGGCGGGCACGTGCACGTACATCAACCGGACCAGCTCGCCCTGCACCTGGTCCGGCGGCGCGAGCAGCGCCGCGGCCAGCCCGGCTATGACGGCCACGCCGGCCAGGATGGGAAGCCGGGCATCGGAGGGCGTCATCTCGCCTCCTCGAGGTGAGCCGCGCACAGCGCGGCGGCGAGCACCGTAAGCAGATCGGCGGTCAACATCAGTGCCAGCCACGGCCAGGCTGGGCGGTGATAGTGGGCCGCGGTGAGCATCTGCGTGGCCCCCAGCAGCAGCGGCACCGCCAGCGGCGCCACCAGCAGGGGGCCCAGCGTGGTCCGCCCGGCTAGGCCCTGCGCGAGCGTGTCCGCGAGGGCCCCGAGCACGCCGAGTCCGGCGGCGACGAGCAGCACCGCCGGCGCCAGCCACGGCCAGCCGGACAGGTCCGGGTCGTAGAGCACCACCGCTACGGGCCCAAGCAGTGCCTGGACTCCGAGCAGCAGCACCGTGCTGGCCAGCGCCCGCCCCGCCAGCCGGGTCCCGGGCCCGACGCCGCACAGCCGCAGCAGGTCAAGCTGCGCCGGCCCGTCAACGGTGCTCGCGCGTAGCGTGACCAGCACCCCGAACAGCAACACCACCACCCAGTACAGGCCTGGCCCGATCTCGCGCAGCAGCGGTGTGTCGGTGCCGACCGCCAGAGGCACGAGCAGCAGCCCGACGGCGCCGAACGGCACCGTGACCAGCAGCGCCTCCCCGGCCCTGGCCTCGGCGCGCAGGTCCTTGCCCGCGAGCTCGAGGCACTGCCGCAGCGGGGTCGATGCCCCGGCAAGAGTCGTCATTCCGGCACCTTCCCGCCGGTGCGGAGCGGGCGCCCGTGGCCGTCGACGATCTCGACCACCCGATCGGCCAGGCAGTGCAGCCGGCCGTGCTCGTGCGAGACGGCCACGCACCCGCCGCCGCTGCGGCGCACCCGATCGGTGACCAGATCGACCAGCGCGCGCGAGTCAGAGTCCAGCCCGGCATGCGGCTCGTCGAGCAACAGCAGCGACGGCGTGACAGCGAGCACCCGCGCCAGATCGGCCCGCCGCCGCATCCCCTGTGAGCAGTGGTCGGCACGGCGGCCTGCTGCACCGCTGAGACCAACGGCCTCAAGCGCGTCGTCCACTTCGCTGCCAGCGACACTGATGAGTCGGGCGACGAAGTGCAGGTTCTCGGCCAAGGTGAGGTACGGATAAAGCGCGGAATTGTGCCCGACCAGCGCGATCCGCGGCCGCACCGCTGCGCAGGCTGGCGTCCCGAGCGCCGCGCCGAAGACATGACCGGTACCGCCGGTCGGCGCCAGCAGCGTAGCGAGGACCCGCAGCAGAGTGCTCTTACCCGACCCGTTCGCCCCCACCAGGCCGACGACCTCCCCGGCCCGCACGGCCAAATCGACCCCGCGCAGCACCGGGGTGCGCTCAATATCCACCGCGATCCCGTCGAGCCGCGCGATCTCGCCGCTGGGCTGCGGGGTGTGCGTGGGGGCAGACGGTCGGAACATCGATCCCTCGTGCCGGGCCGTTTACTATCGTCGATCGTAGGATACTGACCGCCGCTGGCGCAGGATGTAGTGGGTCCGATGCCCCGAGGAAGGGCTGCCCAACGCTAGAGAGGTGTGGTGAATCCGCTAATGGGGCGCCGGAGCAGGGCAACGAGTTCGCCCCACAGGCCGGTAACAAGCAGCGCGCCGACCACGAGGAGCAGCGCGCCTCCGGTGAGCTGGATGATCCTGGTGTGACGGCGCAGCCAGCCGGCGGTATTGACGGCCCAGGTGCTGCCGATGGCGAGCAGGATGAAGGGCAACCCCAGCCCGAGGCAGTAGGCCAGGACCAGCAGCAGCCCGCGAGCGGCGGTGGGACCGACTTGGGTGCCGCTGGCGAGCGCGATGACGCCGGTGAGGGTCGGTCCTAGGCATGGTGTCCACCCGAGGCCGAAGACCCCGCCGAGCAGTGGTGCGCCCCAGAGCCCTCCGCGAGGTCGGTGATGGAGACGGACGTCGCGCTGCAGCGCCGGGATCAGTCCGAGGAACGCCAAGCCCATCACGATGGTCACCACGCCGCCGATGCGCTGCAGCAGCAGTTCGTTGGCGAGCAGAGTGTCGGACAGCCGCAGCACGCCGAGCACCGCGGTGGTGAACACGACCGTGAAGCCGAGCACGAACAACAGCGCCGCGACGGCGACGCGTACGCGGCTACCGTGGCGTGTGGCGACGCCGCTGCCAGCGGACGCGGCGTCCGCGCCGACCAGTCCGGCGAGGTAGGCCAGGTAGCCGGGGACCAGTGGGATGCAGCACGGGGAGGCGAAGGAGATGGCTCCGGCCGCCAGCGCCACTAAAGCGGCCAGCAGCAGCGGCCCCGAGATGGCCAGATCGGTCACATTCATCGCTGAGTCCTGTCGGCTGCTCGACTACTCCGGATAGTACTTTGGGTTAATGCGGAGGTGATGGCGTGGTGCCCGAGAGCGCACGGCGCGCGCGGTGGCGCCGGTACTGG
This sequence comes from Mycobacteriales bacterium, assembly GCA_038276315.1. Classification (GTDB taxonomy): domain Bacteria; phylum Actinomycetota; class Actinomycetes; order Mycobacteriales; family Pseudonocardiaceae. The sequence goes on along the minus strand of JBBPZY010000054.1, from coordinate 6,045 downwards.
GACCGGCATTCCACGACCTACGACCGCGAGATGCGGTTCTTCGACCGGGTGGGCGATGCGGATGCACTCTGCTTCCCCAGCGCCACCTTCGACACGGTGGTCTGCACGTTCTCCCTGTGCGCCATCCCCGACCACCGACAGGCCCTGGCCGAGATGACCCGGGTGCTGCGACCCGGGGGACTGCTGCTGCTTGCCGACCACGTAGCCAGTTCGGTCCAGGTGCTGCGGGCCAGCCAACGCATCCTCGAACTGGCGGCCGTCCCGTTGGGGGGCGAGCACTCCCTGCGCCGCCCGATCGAGCAGGTCCGCGCCGCGGGGTTCCGGATCGATCGCCACGACCGGTTCGCGGCCGGGGTCGTCGAACGGCTCGCCGCTCGCAAGCCCGGGGCCTGAGGGGCGCAATCTCAGTCGCGAGCCTCTGGTGCTGCCCTCAGAGGGTCCGCTGCTCAGCTTTCCTCGTACCGGGTCTTGAAGGTGCTTCCACCATCGTCGCTGCTGACGATCTTGCCTTCGACGGCTGCGTAGATCTGATTGCCGGACGCGGTGAGCGCCTCCGGTGCCCCTCCCGCAGAGCCGCGCTGGGACCAGGTGGTGCCACCGTCGCTGCTCACCTGCACGGTGCCCTCGGGGGTGATCCCGACGAGGTCTCCGGTGTCGGTCCAGGTGAGGAGCTGTAACAGGGGTGCGCCCGCGACGAGCCCGAAGCTCCGGCCGCCGTCGGTGCTGCGGGCAAGGCCCTGTTGGGTCGTCGCAAGCAGCGTCTGTTGGTCCTTGGGGTTGATGGCGAGGTCAGCCATCGCGATCCGAGCGCGGGTTTCCCACGCCCTCCCGTCCTTGGAGACCATGAGCTGCCCGGCGTTGGAGCCATAGACCACGCCGTGGCTGGCCTTCAGGGTGTGGAAGTCGGCCTGTTCGGGCAGCGACAGAGTCCGCCAGCTCCGGCCCCCGTCGGTACTTTCGATCAGGCCGACCTTGCTGGGCCCGTCCTGACCCGCCCCCGGATGCCCGCTGGCCAGGAAGTGGTTCGGTCCGACCACAGCGAATCCCATGAAGTCCTGTACCAGGCCACCTACCCGGCCCGGCTCCCCCCGCTGCGGGAATCGGATCAGATCGTAGTGACTGCCGGCGTAGAGCTCACCGGTGCCGGGATCGACGCCGAGGCCGTGCACGTGTGCAAGCTGCACCGAGTTGCCCGCGGACGAGGCGCTCCCGCCGCCATCGCTGGCGCAGGCCACGGCTCCGGCGGCCACCGCGATGGCCGCGAACAGCCTGCCCACCGCGACCCTGTGGGCCTTCGGCGACCGTCCACCGTTCGTCTGCGGCTGGCGGATGCCGGGAGCCGTGCGGAGGTTCGACGGGGAGCGGGAGGTCTGGGTCACGTTGAGCGATCACCTGGTTTCTCGTGGTATCCATGTTTTACGTAGCAAGACAGTACATGAGTCGGATCCTGCGGGTCCTCGCCGTCGGCCCGGTCACCAAGTGAAGCTGCGTCACCTATCCAGTCCACAGTGGTCACGGACGGGTGAGGCAATCAGTCCACAGTGGTCACGATCGTGTGAGAGTCGTGCTTGATGGGCTTGCGCATGCTCGCCGCCCCGGGCGCCGTCGTAGGGTGGCGGCGTGCGAAGTGGGGGGAGGATTGTCCGTCGGCGAGCGCTCAGCCTCGCCCTCGCCCTCTTCGCTGTTCTCTCATTCTCGATCGGAAAGGTCGCCGAGTGCGCGGGTGCTGTCGGTGCTGGATCGCAGGCCGCGACTCACACGGTGGCGGGGCAGACTCACAGCGAGTCTGAGGAGATCGGGTCGACAGGTCACCCGTGCCATCATGACGCCAGTCACAAGCACAAGGGTGCCACGAGCACGCTGTATGCCGCGCCGCGCCGGATGGTCGACCAGGTAGTTGCTACCCGGGTTAGTCCTGATGCGGCTGGCTGGTCGGCGGCAGGTGCCCTACTGCTGCTCGGGGTCCGGCGGCGAGGCCCTCCATCCTCGGTTTCTCGATCGTTCCCCTCGGGGCGTCACATTCTGATCTCCAGGTGCGTCGCGCGGATGTGAGGCGCGCCGCCGCCTCGACCTGATCGCCTGCCGGTAGGGCAGACGCGGGTTGCCGCTGCGCGCGTATCGCCGTCCTTGCCACCCATTTCAGGGAGATCAGTTCATGGAGATAGTGCTCAAGCGCGCGCTCGACGCGCGGCAGTTCAGCTCGTCCTCCGCCGCCCGCGTCCTGACCGCAGGCTATGCACCGCGTTGCGACACAGTCGCCGGTTCGGTGGGCAGTACCCCGGTGCTCTGGATCGACCGACCGCTGAACCCCGAAGGGCGCGGCTTCTGGGCCAAGCTCGAAGGGCACAACCCAGGTGGAATGAAAGACCGCCCGGCGCTACACATGATCGAGCGTGCCCGTGAGCGTGGTGACCTACCACCCGGCGGGATGATCATCGAGTCGACGAGCGGGACGCTGGGCCTGGGGCTGGCGCTAGCGGGCATCACCTACGGACACCCGGTGACCCTGGTCACCGACCCGGGCCTGGAGCCGATCATGCACCGGCTGCTGACCGCCTATGGGACACGGATCGACATTGTCAGCACTCCACACCCCGCCGGGGGTTGGCAGCAGGCCCGCCGCCAGCGGGTGGGCGAACTACTCGCTCAGCATCCGGGCTCGTATAGCCCGGACCAGTATCACAATCCAGACAATGCGGCCGGGTACGAGCCGCTGGCGCTGGAACTCGTCGCCCAGCTCGGCCGGGTCGACGTGCTGGTGTGCTCGGTGGGCACCGGTGGGCATTCGGCTGGCGTGAGCCGGGCGTTGCGGGAGTTCTTCCCGCACCTGCGACTTATCGGCGTCGACACGGTGGGTTCCACGATCTTCGGGCAGCCCGCACGCACGCGGTTGATGCGCGGGCTCGGATCGAGCATTCACCCGCGCAACATCGACTACCCGGCCTTCGACGAGGTGCATTGGGTTGCGCCCGGTGAGGCGGTGCGCGCCGCGCGGCTGCTCGCCGCCGCGCAATATGCCAGTGGCGGCTGGAGCGTGGGTGCCGTCGCTTTGGTCGCGGGGTGGTTGGCGCGGACCGAGGAGCCGGACGCGCGGATCGCCGCGGTGTTCCCCGATGGCCCGCAACGCTACTTCGACACCGTGTTCAACGATGACTACTGCCACCGGCATGGGCTGCTGACCGCCCATCTGCCTACCGAACCCGATGAGATCGCCCACCCCACCGAACGTGAGGTGACTCGCTGGACCCGGTGTCGCCGGGTGCTCGACCCGACAGCCGGACAGGAGGGGGACCGCTGATGCGTACGCTTGCGCAGTTCCGGTCCTTTGACCGGCCGGTGCAGCTGCTGCTGGTCAACCAGCTCAGCATCAACATCGGGTTTTACATGCTCATCCCGTACCTCGCCGGATATCTGGCGGGTGATCTCGGGCTGGCCGTTTGGGTTGTCGGCCTGGTGCTGGGTGTGCGCAACTTCGCCCAGCAGGGCATGTTCCTCATCGGTGGCACGCTGGCCGACCGGCTGGGCTACAAACCGCTGATCGTGGCGGGCTGCGTGCTGCGCACCGCCGGCTTCGGGTTGCTGGGTCTGGTGGATTCGGTCCCCGCGCTCCTCGTGGCCTCGGCCGCGACGGGCTTCGCTGGGGCGTTGTTCAACCCCGCGGTCCGCGCCTACCTCGCGCTCGACGCCGGCGAGCGGCGGGTGGAGGCCTTCGCGCTGTTCAACATCTTCTACCAGACCGGGATCCTGTTCGGCCCGCTGGTGGGGCTGGCGCTGACCGGCATCGATTTCCATCTCACCTGTGCTGTCGCGGCGGGGGTCTTCGCTGTGCTCAGCGTGCTGCAGCTGCGTGCGTTGCCGCAGCGCCGGAGCGGTGACACCGCCGATCCTCGCGCAAGCTCGGTGGTGACGCAGTGGCGTTCGGTGCTGGCGAACCGCTCGTTCGTGCTGTTCTCAATCGCGATGATCGGGAGCTATGTGCTGGCTTTCCAGGTCTACCTCGCCCTCCCGCTGGAGGTACGTCGCCTCGCCGGCAGCGGTGTGGCCGGGACAGTCGGAGTCGCGACCCTGTTCGCGGTCTCGGGGTTGCTCGCCATCGCCGGGCAGATGCGGATCACGGCATGGTGCCGGAGCCGCTGGGGTCCGGGCCGCTGCCTCGTGGTGGGCTTGGGCCTGATGGCCGCGTCGTTCCTCCCGCCCCTGGTCACCGCGACCGCCGCGACGGGCAGCACAGCACTGCCGACCGCTGTGTTGCTGGCACCGTTGGTGTTCTCCGCGGCGCTACTCGCGCTGGGCACCATCGTCGTGTTCCCGTTCGAGATGGACACGATCATCACGCTGTCCGACAACCGGCTGGTGGCCACGCATTACGGTCTGTACAACACTGTGTGCGGAATCGGGATCATGCTCGGGAACGTGCTCACTGGCACCGCGCTGGACCTGGGCCGGGCCGCCGGCCTGCCGTCGCTACCGTGGTTCGCGCTGGCCGGTATCGGTCTGCTCTGTGCCGCGGGTGTCGGCGCTCTGGACCGGGCCGGCCGGCTGCAGCGGCCCGCCACCGCCGTCGCTTCGGCGTGACTTCGGCGGACCCGTATCCTCTCGGACCAGGAGGGTGACATGCACGGCCTGGGCGAACTCGAAACGGCAGTCATGGACGTGCTGTGGCGCGCCTCGAATCCGCTCAGTGTCCGGGAAGTTCTGACAGAGATCAACCACTCACGCACGCTCGCGTACACGACCGTGATGACTGTCCTGGACAACCTGCACCGCAAGGGTTGGGTGCAACGCGAACGTTCCGGCCGCGCGTACCTGTACCGGCCGGCGGAAGTGCGGGAGGAGGCCGCCGCACGTGCGCTGCGCGACGTGCTCGCGTCCACTGGGGATCCCGACGGTGTCTTGCTGCATTTCGCGCGGTCGGCGTCAGACCATGAGTCGACGATCCTGCGCCGCGCTCTCGGGGAGCGAAAGAGCCGGTGACAATCGCGCTCGTGCTCGTGCTGGGGGCCTTGCTCGTCGCCTGGGTGGCACCGCGGAGGCTTGAGCGCCGGCTCCGCGGTGCCACCGACCCACAGATCACGCTGGTGACCTGGCTCGCGCTGGTCAGCGTAGTGGCCACCGCTGGCCTGGTGCTGCTACCTGGCCACGGCCCCGCCCAGCGGGTGGTGACATCGGTGCACCACTGCTGGGCTGCCGTGGCGGCTGGATCATTTCCGCGGTTCGACGAGGTGGCGGGGCTGTTGGCCATCTTGATCGCCGCGGTCGCGGTGGCCCGTGGCGGTGCCGGCGTGTTCCGGCACCTGCGGCAGCGGCGGCGCCTGCACCGGACGCACCTCGATCTGCTCCGCATCCTCACCGGAACCGCAGCACCACAGGGATCGACGTTATGGCTGGACTCTCCACAGCCGATGGCCTACAGCGTTGCGGGGCGCCCTTCTCTCGTTGTCGCCACCGAGGGTCTGCGACGCAGCCTGCCAGACAACGCTGTGGCAGCCGTCCTCTCGCACGAGCAGGCGCACCTGCACGGCCAGCATCACCTGCTGGTCGGGCTAGCCGAAGCGCTCGCCGCCGGGCTGCCGTGGCTGCCGCTCATGCGGCGATCCCCGGCACTCGTACGGGCCCTTGTCGAGATGTCCGCCGACGCCAGCGCCGCCCGCTCACACGGCGCGACGACGGTTCGGGCGGCATTGCTGAGCATGTCGGCGCACGGCACTCCAGCTCACGCGCTGGGAATGGCTCAGGACCGCCTCGCCCTACGGCTCGACGCACTCTCCTCGCACCGGCCAAACCGTAGCCGTATGAGACGGACGCTCAGCTCGAGCACGGCAGCCGCCCTGGGAGTCGCCCTCCCCACGCTGGCGAGCGCCGCCCTGATGGCCGCGGCCGCGGTGATGTCCTGCCCACTCCTGGGCCGACCTAGGTGGCTGGTGTCTTTCGCGTGGCGGTCAGCTGGCCTGGCGTTCTGGTGCGGGAGAATGATCAGGTGACGTTGGGTCGGGCGGATCGTCAGGGTGACTTGTTTGATGATGTGGTGCGGTTTTGCGAGGGCTC
>JBBPZY010000053.1:0-2500 GCA_038276315.1 Mycobacteriales bacterium | reverse complement strand
GCCGCCAGTACCCAAGCGGTGGACATTCGCCGCCGCCTGGCCACGGTCAACCGCGCCGCGTTCGAGCCAGGCCTGGCCATGGCGCTGAACAATCTGTCGGTCGTCTTATCGAACCTGAGTCGGCGGGTGGAGGCCTTAAGTGCCAGCACTGAAGCCGTCGAGATTTACCGCCGACTGGCCGCCACCGATCCCGCGGCGTTCGAACCCGGCCTCGCCCGGGCGCTGAGCAACCTCGGCGCCGACCTGTCGGATCTGGGTCGGGGGCCCGACGCCCTGACCGTCACCACCCAAGCCGTGGACATTCGCCGCCGCCTAGCTGCCGCCAACCCCAGTGCGTTCGAACCCGACCTCGCTCGCGGATTATGGGTTTTCGCGCGGGTACGAGCCGCCGGACAGGTAGAACTGCCGCAGGCGTTAACAGCCGCGCGGGAATCGGTTGCCCTGTTCGAGGATTTGGTCCAACAGTGTCCCCGGGTGTTCACTGGCGATCTACGAGGAGCGCGCGCGACCCTGTCCGATGTGCTCGACAGTCTTGGCCGTGGGCACGGGGTCAGCTCTTAAGCCGTCGTCCCAGTGGTCCACCGGCCCGGCTCACTACTGCTTCCCTGTCCTGAGGGACTCAACCGCCATGGCCGGCGAACCGGCTCTGAGGTGGACGGCCGTCGGCGGGCGGGTCCTCACCGGGTGGGGGGTTGCGCAGTACGGTGCGCAGCGCCCCGAACACGTCGATTTCCCGGGACAACCGCAAGGACTCCCGGCATGGGCGTTGGGTCCAGGTGATGGGCCCGCGTGGGGTGATGGTGGGTGGCAACAGCAGGACACCGGTGACGTGGTACACGCCGAGCGGCCAAAGCAGGCTGACCCCATACCTCTCCCCAGTGAGCACGATGCGGTGGTCGGGGGCGTGGGGGTGGGCCAGCACTGCCGGGGCGCAGTATCGGGTGCCCAGCAGCTCGGTTAGTTCGGTGCTGAGCGGGATCGGGATCGCGATGGCCGACACGTCGCCGCGCAGGCTTAACCGTATCTGGTCATGGTGCTGGGTCACCGGCCAGCCCCACGCCTGGTAGGCCCCCGCGCCCAGGAGCTCAGCGGTTGGGTTTTCGGGGCTGCTCCCGGGAGCTTGCACGGCCGGAGTGGTGGCGCTGACCCGGTTGAGCAGGCACATCGTGCAGGGCGTGCCCTGGCCGCAGCCGGCCTCGATCTCGTCGAGGTCCAACAAAGCGCCGCACAACGTGGCGACCGCGCCCGCCGCACGCTCGTAGGGCACCGCAACAAGTGCACGGTGCGAGCGGTCTGGCCGGTCACACCAGCTCGGTAACGAACCAACATCACCGGCGGGACAGACACCTCCGCCCCGGCAACACCGGCTCCGCCAGACCCGCTCCTCTCGCTCACCGCGCCACTGCCAGGTGGTAGTAGAGCAGGCGGGCGAGGCGCAACACGGGCCAAGCGCTGATCATCAGGGCTGAATATTTACCCTGGACCGCGACCTCCGCTCCAGATGGTTGGACGCCCTCACAAGCGGCTTTGCCCATAACCGGGGGTTTGTCATTGTGAACGACGGGGTTTGCTTCTAGACCGAGGGGACCTGTTTCCGCGTCGGCTAGGCGATGACTGCCAGTCGTTCGGAGCGGCCTGAGCTGAAGATGGTTTCGGCAGCAGTTCCAGGCGGATGAGGTGGGGTCCCAGCGGAACCACCCGAACCTCGGCCACATCAAGGTTGTACGCGATCTTCTGGGCGTGGGCGGCGTAGTCGTCTGGCGTCTGGCGGGGCAGCATGCGGATGTTCAGGCCCACTGGGGATCCAGCGACCACCGACACCACCTGCGGAATGTGAAGAACTCGGCCAGCGGCGATGCTGTAGTCGGCCTGGCTCAGCCCGCATCCGACGAGAATGTCCTGCACGCGCCAAGCGAGCCGCTGGTCGTCAGCCAAGCGGCGGCGGTGGAGCTGGGCCCACTGGTGAGCGCGCCGACGGCTCAGCAGCCATGAGCCGACAGTCTCGTCCGGCTCTTCGGTAAACGCCAGCGCGGGCATCCGTTTCGCTGGCGCTGCGCCCGGCGGCGAGTCCAAAACAGTCTCGTCGGGGTCATCATCGCGGCCTCGACTTTCGGGCGGTGCAGCTTGGTCCGGATTGGGTCGGGACCTGGCTAAGTCGTCGGCAGCTCCAGCGCGCCCCGCCAGCGCTGTCCAAAAGTCACGCCACCAGCCCGGCCTGTGATCAGCGTGCTGGTTGGGCTGCTCGCGAGCGTCCACGCCGAGCAGGACAGCCACGAACTGGTGACCAGGGGTTTCTGGTTTAGTCATTCAACTCCCCGTGCAGCGAGATCGTTGCCAGCCCGGGCAAGCTTCTCAACGATTAGGGATCGCGATGAAATAACCCCTGTTTCGGCTGCGCGACAGTACGGTTCGTGCTATGTCGGTCTTGGTGGAGTCGTTGGCTCGGCGTTACGAAGCGTTGCGTCCGCATCTCACCGAGCGCCAGCGACGGTTATGGCTG
>JBBPZY010000052.1:0-3717 GCA_038276315.1 Mycobacteriales bacterium | reverse complement strand
TGCTGGCCGCCGCGAGCACCTGCCTGGTGCTGGTGGGATTCGCCGACGCGACGCTCGGCGACGTGCTGGAGTCCGCCGCGGTGCACCGGTGGTACTATCAGACGTTCTCCTGGTACCAGGAGAACGTCCACTACAAGACAATCCTGAGCTTCGAGGACTCCAGCCAGTGGGCCCGCCGGGCCCCCGTCGTGCTCACCATCGCCGTCCTGCTGACCGTCCTCCTGAACCGCACTCCCAGTGCACTGCGCCTCCCGAACTCAACAGCAGCGCTGTTTACCCGGCTGCGGACAGCGCTGCTGTTGAGTTCGGGAACAGCAGGATCAGGCAGAGACGACAGCGACGATCCGGTGCGGCGGTTGCTGGTGAGCAGTGCGTGGTGCTCGGCGTTGGCCTTGGCGTTGCTCGCGCCGACACCGACGAAGTTCGTAAACCACTTCGGGGCGGCGGCGGCCGCGCCCACCGTATTGCTCGCCGCCGCCCTGCTGCGCTCCCCGCTGCTGGCCGTGGTGCGGTCTGGTGTGGGGCGACATCGTGCCAGCGCCATCGCAGCCACCGTGGGGACTGCGCTGGTGATCGGCGCGGTGTCCTGGAGCTTCGCCGGGCCCAACCTGTGGCGGCCCTACTCCGACCGCGGCCAGCCCTTCGGCAACCATCTCACCGCGTCCCAGGACCATCCCGACCTGGTGGGTATGCGACCGAAGCTGGGACCCGTACAGCTGGCAAACCCGCTGGTGTGGGTGGCGATCGCGCTGGCTGCGGGCTGGTGGATGTGGTGGCGGCGCCGCCGCGGCCGGGACACGGCGCTGACCCCCGACCGAGCGGTGTTGGTAGCCGGATCGACCGCGCTGGTGGTGATGAGCCTGGTCGTCTTCGGGTGGGCACCGGTGCGCCAATACCCTGGCTGGTCGGTGGCCCTGTCCATGGTCCGAACGATGCAAGGCGACTCGTGCGCGCTGGCCGGCTACGCCCAGGTCCTGGTCGATACCGCGGCGCAACCGGTGCCCGTCGGATCGGCGATCACCCAAGGTGGGTTCGCCGCTGCCGCGCACCGACCGCTACCGGAGCCGGTGTCCGCGCCGACGCCGGGCACGCTGGTCTGGCACGACGCCGTCAACAGCGACGTCAACAGCAACCCAGACACGAGCTCACTGACGAGTCCAGCGGGCCTGCTGGTGACGCCGTGGTTCGCGCTGCCTCCCGATGGCGGCACCACCTTGCTGATCCCGCTGCTCGGTGCGCGAGCCGCCCAGCAACTGACCCTGGAGTACGCCACGGCCGCCGGTCCGAACCCCGCCGTGGCGGGCAGCACGTCGCTGCGGCCGGACCCGACCGTGCCCAGGACCCAGTGGCACCAGGCCGCCGTTGCCCTCGACCGGCTCGGCAAGCAACGGCCATCGAGTGTGCGGCTGGTGATTCGCGACTGGATGGTGACCGATGCCGACAGCTGGCTTGCGGTGGGCCAACCGCGGCTGGCCAGGTGGCGCCCGCTGACGACGTTCATCGCCGGCCGGCCGGTGTACGTCGACCAGCTCACCGCGGCCCTGTTGCCGTGCCTCGACCAGGTCGGCGTGCAGCACGGCATCGCGCGGGCGCCGCAGGTGCTGGTGCTCAGCGACGAGGATTTCGGCCGGGGCTTCCTCGATCTCGGGTTCGAGCTGAACCGGGGCGGCACCGAGGTGCCGGTGACCCGCTCCGGCACTGCCGTGCGGATGCCCGTCCGGCTGGTGCCCAGCGGGCCACCCACGTTGCCCTGGGGCCGGGTCGAGCGAGTGGTCTACGACCACCCTGTCGGGTTGGTCGACCTGCACATCGAGCAGCACCGACGAGCCGGCTGGACCCGCCCGCCCACCCTCGCCGCCAAGAGCTACCACGGAGACGCCACGAGCTGAACGCAGCTCAGCGCTGGTAGCCGCAGAGAAATGCGCCCGCGGATCGACTGCTGCATTTCCGCGGATCGCCCAGTTAGATAGCGCAGATCGCCCACGCCAGGTGGCATCCTGCTTGGGTGGACGTTGTCGGGCTGCCCGCGGAGCTACCACGTTTCCTTCGGCTACAGGTCGGGGAGGCACTGGCCGACACCCGCGTGGTCGGAATCGTAGGTCCCCGGCAGGCGGGGAAGTCGACGCTGGTGCTCGACATCGTCGCGGGTACACCGGGCGCGGTCTACGTGTCACTGGACGACCGCGAGACCCGCGCGGCCGCTAGTGCGGATCCAGCGGGATTCGTCGAGGGACGGCCGGGGATGCTGGCGATCGACGAGGTTCAGCGGGTGCCCGAGCTGCTGCTGGCGATCAAGTCGACCGTGGACCGTGACCGGCGACCGGGCCGCTTCCTGGTCACTGGCTCCTCACAGCTCAGCGCGAACCGGGGTGTCTCGGAGACGCTGAGCGGGCGCATCGAGCGGCTGACACTGTGGCCGTTCAGCCAGGATGAGCTGGCCGGGCGTCGCAGTGGCTTCCTCGAGCGCTTGCTCGACGGGGCGTTCCCGGGCGCGTTCGCCAGTCCGCTAGCCAAACGGGATTACCTGGACCGGGCGCTGGCCGGCGGATTTCCCGAGGCGATGGCCCGGCGGGATCATCGCCGGGACGCCTGGTTCAGCTCCTACGTGCAGACCGTCGTGGAGCGGGAGGCTCCGGGGATCGCCGCTTCTCCCCGGACCGCGGAGCTGCCCCGATTGCTGCGGCTGGTCGCGGCCCGGCAGGCCTCGATCCTCAACGTCGCCGATCTCGCCGCCGACGCCCAGCTACCCCGCTCCACCGTGCAACGCTACCTGGACGTCCTCGAAGCGGTCTTTCTCAGCGTGCGCCTTCCCGCCTGGTCGCCCAACTTGAGCCAGCGCGAGATCCGGGCGCCGAAGATCCTGCTGACCGACCCGGGCCTGGCCGCGCACCTGCGCCAGGCCCGGGTCGAGACCCTGGTTCGGCCCGAACTGGCCGCGGGGGCCGACGGTCCGATCGTCGAGGGTTTCGTCGTCGCCGAGTTGCTGCGCCAGGCCGAGTGGTCACCGCGGCGACCCCGACTGAGCCATTACCGCGACCGCGACTCCCTTGAGGTGGACCTGGTCATCGAGGCGGCCGGCCGGGTAGCCGCGGTGGAGGTCAAGGCGGGCGCCGCGGCCGACCCGACCGCGGTGCGCAACCTCACCCGGCTGCGGGACAGGCTTGGTGACCGCTTCGCCGCCGGCGTCGTCCTGCACACCGGCGCCCGCGGCAGCACGCTCGGCGACCGCCTGTTCGCGCTGCCGATAGCTGCGCTATGGGAGCTGTGAGTCGGTGGGATGTAAACCTTCGGCCGGGCCGCCGTTGGGCGGCATGGTTTGATCACAGATCGGCTGTCGCCTTCGGTGGTGTGCGATTGCCCGCGCGCTCAGGTTGGTGCGGTAGCGCGGGCATCCAAAGCCGGCCGATCACCGCGTTGCATAGCGCGGCGAGGGTGGGTGAGGCCGTGTTGGCGGCGGTGAAGACGTAGCCGCGGCTGATGTAGCGGTCCCGTCCCCTGGTGCTCCCCTGGTGCGTCCACAGCAGCGGTGCGCCACTCCCGCGTATCGACGTCGTGAACTCGACGCTGCGGACCTTCCCGCCGAGCAGAAACGTCGGTGCTGTCGAGTTCACGACGTCTGGCTCAGCTGATGAGTTCGGGATCGCCTAGGTGGCTGGTGTGAAGCGGCTTACGCGGGAGCGCTCTGTGTTGGGCGGAGGGGTCTTGTGGGCTCCGGGG
>JBBPZY010000051.1:0-32888 GCA_038276315.1 Mycobacteriales bacterium | reverse complement strand
GTAGCATTCACCTCGAGGGTGCCCCTTCCTCGGAGCCGATACGGTCCTCAACAACCCGTATCCTCCCAGGTCAGGGGCACTTCTCACTGTTCCGACACCCCCGCAGACCATGATCTTAAACGTCGGCGTGAATACCCGAGGTTGATGTCGCTGGCCAGCACCGCGGGAAGCAGTCCGGATGCTGCGTTGATGCGCAGGATCCGGGCGGGGGACATCACGACTGAGCCGCCCGCGACGTCCACCAGCGCGGCCGGGCGAGGGCTCGTGCAGAACACGACATCCCCGGGCTCGGTGTAGCGACCACTGGGGTACTTGGCTGAAAAGACCAAGCGGTCAACGCCCGGACGGGTAGCGCCCGCCAGCTCCTCCGGACCGATGACCCGGACCGTTCCGCCGGACAGATCCTCGCTATCCAGCCGGTTGCCGGCGATGATCCGAAGTGCACCGGCAGCAATCGCGTCGCCCAGCGTCAGGGCTGGCAGCGAGCCTTCGTCGGCCGCCGGGTCACGAGCCTCGACCCCCACCGCGATCGCGTCTCCCAAAGCAGCGGTCAGCTCGAGAATCCGGACGGCGACCTCGGAGCCGGGTACCCGCCCCGATCGGGCAACGCCGGGACGGAGCGGGACCATGTCCCCGCCGGCGGCCAGCAGGTTCCGAGTCCACGCCGGCCGCGCGAAGCGGAACGCATGCGCCCGGACCATCGACCAGCCGGCCATCGCCACTACGAGGTCGCTGACCAGGTCGCCGATCACGATGCGGTTCAGCTCCACGTCGGTCAGGTCGGCGACCATCGTCCACCGATCCTGCGGGTGCACAGTCCGGTAGGCCGGACCCAGCACCCACAACGCGAGCGCCTGCCGGGGTTTGCTGATCACCAGGCCCTTGGGCAGACGAACGATCGCCCGGACCGACCCGTGACGCAACAACACGTCTCGTAGCTCGTTCACCCGCGGATCACGGATCCGATCGCTCAGCACACTCGCCGGCGCGATGACCACAGCCCGATGGCTGCCGTCCATCTGGAGCACGAGGTTGTCGATCGCCGACAGGATCTCCTCGCTGCTCATCGTCAGGCGCCCCGGACTCGGATAGTGCGCGAGGTGCACCGCCGGGCACGTCACCGCCCAGGCCCCATCGTCATCGACGGCGAGGCGCTCGCAGTAGATCCCGTGCACCCGCAGGCGTCGCCTGGCTTGGCGCGCTGCCGCCTCGCGGTGCCCAGCGATCATCATCGTTGCGCCGGCGACCTCGTCGTCCCGGCGAACCAGCGACACCAGGAGATCACTGCCGCCGCAGGTCGGGTCGACGTACACCGCCGGCTCCAGCCCGGCATCGACCGCCAGCGCTTGCGCCAGGGAGGCCACCAGGTCGTGCACGCAGGTGCGCAGCGCGACCCGCGGCTGCATGAGCTGCTCGAACGCCTTGGCGCAGTTGTACGAAGCGTCGGCCAGGGTGTCGGCGTAGCAGCGCAGCGGCCGTAGTCGCGGGCCGAGCGCGCTGATCTCGCTCAGCAGGAACTCGTCATGGGGATCGGCCTCGTCGGCGAGGTCGAGTAGATCAGCATCGGTGAGGCCCGCGAGGCTGCGACCAGAGATCTCCTTGAGGCAGAGCAACGCGGTCAGGCCGTTGAAGACCGTCTCGTCGTCCTGGGCCGACATGCCCTTCGGGGATGCGAATGCCGCGCAGTCCTCGCGCACGTCGGGGTTGTTGCCCCGGCCGGTCAGCTCCAGCCACTCCACGACCGCATCCGCGTCGAAGCGCTCCTCACCCCGCACGGTGGCGAATGGCTCCGGGAAGGGGGCCGTTGACGCGGCGCTCCGGCCCCGCCACACCGACACCACGGGCCGCTGCACCTTCGCCAGGCGGGCCACGTCGACGAGGGTCATCTGCATGGGCAGACTGCTCGCTACCTCGATCATCGACCCACCTCTCCTCCACGCCGGGTGCTCACCCTAATCGCGTTGATCATTAGTTTTGCAACAGCACACCGATAACCCCCCTTATCGGCCACTGATCTTGCCGCCGAGCGGTCCGTTGCAGAGCCTGTAGCGCACTCGACGACTACGACGGAGGACCAGCGCCATGAGAACCGGAGTCATGAAGCAACGCACCGAACAGGCGCCGTCCGGCGCGCACTACGACAGGGCTTACTACGACAAGGATGGATCGGCGATCGTCGTGCGCTCCCTCACCGTCAGCGACCCCACGGTCGTCGCGGAGTCCCCGGCGATGGTCCACCGGCCAGCGCGGAACCGCCGTCGGCGAGGCGGACATGCTCGGCGTCGATCTGACGGCGTTCGTGTACCAGGCGATCGCAGTGGGAGCCCACGCCATCGGGACCGCGGGTGGCGTGCAGGACACCTTCAACCTCGAACGGCTCGTCTCCGACGTCGGTGCGCGTACTGCCGAGTCGACCAGCAAGGCCGCCGACACCACGACCGAGGTGGTGAACCGGGCAACAGAGGCGATGCAGAAAGCGTCGAGCGAAGCCAAGAACGCGATCGCGGAAGCCGGCAAAGACGCCCGGCAAAGCTTTGCCGACAATGTCGACAGCGCGCGCAAGAGCCTCCTGGATGAGGTTCACCGGCTTGTCGGCGGCGATAACCCGGAACTTGCGGCGCGGCGACGGTCAGCATCACCCCTCTCAAAGGAGAGAGCTACGCGACCGGAATCCATGCGCTGATGGGACAGATCGCTCTTGGCCTGGGCGACGAGTATTCCGACACCGGAGCCGTCCCGGGCGCAATCTCGCGCAACAAGAAGGGCGATGGAGTGCTCACGATCAACGGTGGCTCCGCGCGCATCGTCCTGGAGATGACCAATTCCAAGCGTCCCAACTGGAACGACTACCTCGACGAAGCCGAACGCAACCGCACTGCTGCAGCCTCCCTCGGCCTGGTGCGCGAACTCGCACAGAATAACGGCAGCATGGTCCGCGCTCTGGGCTCGCGCCGCATCGTGATGGCCTTCGATCCGACAACGGACGACCCGGCATTGCTGCGCACGGTCGTTCAACTGCTGCGCATCAGTGCCCTCGCGGCGAGCAGCCGGTTGGACCGAGGCGAGATCGACACGGCTGACGAGAAGATCGCCGAAGCCCTCGGGCTGTTGGGCAAGCTTGATGAGATCAAGAAGGTCGCGGGGACGTTGCGCCAGAACGCCGGCAAGATCGAACAACAGTCCGACGACATCAGGAGCGCCCTTACCCGGTTGCTCAGCCAGGCGCAGTCAGCCCTCTCGGTCGCCGCCGACGCGCCCACAACGCCGCCTGATGTCCGCGGTGCCGAAGTCAGACGGCGTGGATGCTCACCCCGGTCGCCGTTTGGGCCAGTGCGGCAAGGTCAGTAAGATCGGAGGTGAGCACGACCCCGTCCGGCTCCGCGACTCCAATCACGATGGCGTCGACTGCCGAGCCCCGGCGGGCCTAGAACCGGAGCCGGGCGCAGCGCCGCGCCAGGGCCTGTGGGACCTCGGTGACGACGTCGCAGGATTTGAGTAATCGGTTGGCCGGTGCGTCCCGTCCGGCGTGCCCAGTGAGGCATTCCACGAGAACCGGCGCGGGCACCAGTGCCAGCTGACTCCACCGGAGTCAAGGACGACCCTCACCCGGCTTGACGATCCGCCGCAGCGGTGAGGTCACGGACGAACCGTTTCGCGTAGTCGACGTCCGCGGCGCGCGGCTCGCCGACCTCCTCGATCAACTCCGCGAGGTAGGCGTCAGTGGCTGCCTCGCGTTCCCGCCGGCGAACCTCCTCTCGGACCGCCCGCTGCAGCAGCTCCGATGGCGCGAGCCCGTGCTCCTTGAGCTGACGATGCAGCTCATCGGGGAGATACACCTGCAGTCGCGGCATGCGCGTAAATATACGTACAGTCCGTACCTTCGTCACCGTCTGAGGCGCCCGGCTCGGCCGACGCGTCGGCGCCGGAGTGGCCACCGAGCATCGGTATGGGCGGAGTAGGATCCCGGTATGGCCAAGACGGTGAAGGTCACGGTGAGTATGCCGGCCGAGGACGTCGAACGACTCAAAGCCCTCGACGCGGCCGGCGCGATCGAGTCGGTCTCGGGCTATGTCGCCCAAGCCGTTCACGACCGGCTCGACCGCCAGGCCTGGCTGCAGCGCTGGCGGTCCCGGGTCGGAAATCCTGATCCCGAGGCGAGTGCGTGGGCCGATGAGGTGATCGACCGCCACTTCGGGACGGCGGCCCGTAGCGCTTCGTGAGCACTGACGACACCCTCGGCGGCTTCGTCCTGGACGCCTCCGCACTGGCCGTCCTCGGCGGCGGGGAAAACATCTACGCCACCACGTGGGCCGATCGAGCCGCGGTGCGCGGGATCGTGCTGCTCGTCCCAGCGGCTGCACTGTCCGAGGCCTGGCAGCAGATCCGGCGCCACGACCCCGGTCACGTCGAGCAGATGCGGGACCTGCTGGCCTCGCCCATGGTGCTCATCGATCCGCTCGATGACACTGAGGCCGCTCGTGCCGGGGAACTGGTCGGCGGTTGCGACGTCGACCCGGATGTGGCCGCCGCGCAGGTGGCAACTTGCTCGCGGGCCCGAGACTGGCCGGTGCTGGCTGCCGCTCCGGCTCGCCTGCTGGTCATCGACCCGGAGCTTACGGTGGAAAACTTGCCGGGAATGTCCTGACGGACACCGCTGACGCAGTGCTGGCACCGGAGAGTGCTCTGGTGCAGAGTTGCGCGGATGAGCAGCACCATCACCGACCCCCGCGCCGACCGGGCGTTCTTTGGACATCCACGCGGGTTGGCGAACCTGTTCGGCGTCGAGATGTGGGAGCGCTTCTCCTACTACGGGATGCTCGCCTCACTGACGCTGTACCTGTTTTACCAGGCAACGGGTAGCAACCCCGGGCTTGGGCTGCCCAAGACCACGGCCACCAGCCTGGTCGGCGCCTACGGCGGGCTGGTCTACGTCTCGACCATCGCCGGGTGCTGGGTCGCCGACCGGGTGCTCGGCGCCGAACGGACGTTGTTCTACAGCGCGGTTCTGGTGATGATCGGGCACATCGGACTGGCGATCCTGCCGGGCTTCGTAGGCCTCGGTGTGGGACTGGCGTGCGTCGCCCTGGGCAGTGGCGGCGTCAAGGGCAACGCCACCGCCGTCGTGGGAACCCTGTATGCGGAAAAGGACGATCGCCGCGACGCCGGTTTCTCGCTGTTCTACATGGGAATCAACATTGGCGCGTTGATCGGTCCGCTGCTCACCGGGCTCACCCGAAGCACGCTCGGCTTCCACTACGCCTTCGGCGTGGCCGCGATCGGCATGGCCGCCGGCCTGATCCAGTACACCCTCGGGCGCCGCAATCTGGGCACCGAGGCGAGCATCGTCCCGAACCCGCTGCCCCGCTCCCAGCGGACGCTAGTCGCCGGCCTCGCTGTGCTGCTCGTGGCCGTGATGGCGTTCCTGGTCCTGGCCGGAGTGATCACCGCCGCGAACCTGTCCGACGTCGTCGTTGTCGTGTGCGGGATAGCCGCAGTGGTGTACTTCGCCGTCATTCTGACCAGCTCGAAGATCACGGTGGTGGAGCGCAGCCGGATGCTCTCGTTCATCCCCCTGTTCATCACCAACGCGGTGTTCTGGTCGCTGTATCAGCAGCAGTTCACGGTGGTGGAGATTTACGCCGACGGGCGAACGGACCGAAATCTCTTCGGCTGGCAGATGCCCACCGAATGGGTGCAGTCGTTTAACCCCGTCTTCATCATCTCGCTGGCGCCCGTGTTCGCGCTGCTGTGGATCAAACTCGGGCCCCGCCAGCCCTCGACGCCGATCAAGTTCGCGCTCGGCACCGTCATCATGGGCCTGGCTTTCCTGCTGTTCCTGCTGTGGGCCGGCGGCACCGGACCGACCACGCCGCTGCTCGCCGTCGCCGTCATCCTGCTCGTCTTCGCGATCGCGGAGCTGCTGATCTCGCCGGTCGGCCTGTCCCTGGCCACCAAGATCTCCCCGGTGGCGTTCCGCAGCCAGACGGTCGCGCTGTACTTCCTGTCCGTCGCCCTGGGCACGGCGATGTCCGGATCGCTCGCCGGCTACTACAGCCCCCAGCACGAGGCACCGTACTTCGGCATCCTGGGCGCGGTCGCGATCGTCGTCGGGCTGATCGTCGTCGGGCTCAGTCCGACGATCCGTCGGCTGATGGCCGGAGTGCGCTGAAGCACTCGCCGGTCCCGTCAGCCTCTGCCGCCCCACGGAGAGGTGTACGGGTCCGCTGCGGAGTTGCCATCCACGGCAACTTTTGAGCGAAAGTTGCCGTGGATGGCACGTCTGCGCGCGGCAACAGTCCTACTCCCGAGGTCACGCACAGTATGTTTGACACCTAGAGTAGGAATACCTACCCTGGACGTATGAAAGCCGTGGTATCCGAGAAGGGTCAGGTGACGATCCCGAAGCAGTTGCGGGATCGGCTGGGTATCCGGCCGGGCGAAGTGCTGGAGTTCGAAGAGGACGCCGGTCGACTCATTGCGGTCAAACAGCAACGACGCGCACCTTTAGATAGCGTCTACGGGATTCTGCGGGTCGCTAAAACCACGGACGAGCTCATCACCGAGCTACGCGGTCCCGCCGCACTGCCGTGATCACCGCCGTTGACACCAGCGTGCTTCTCGATGTGTTCACCGCGGACCCCGTCTTCGGGCCGGCATCTCGGGATACCCTCGGTACGTGTCTCGCCGTCGGCACGGTTCTCGTGTGCTCCGTCGTGTGGGCCGAGACCAGCGCGTTCTTCCCGGAGTCGGACAGCGCCGGGGCCGCGATGACCACCCTCGGCGCGGCGTTCAATCCGCTCGAGCGGCGAAGCGCTGACCTCGCCGGTCAGGCGTGGCGCAGCTACCGCAAGTGCAGCGGCTCACGGCAACGCGTGGTCGCGGACTTCCTGATCGGTGCGCACGCGAGCCTGCAAGCCGACCGCCTGCTGACCCGCGATCGCGGGTTCTACCGCAGTTACTTCCCCGACCTCATGGTGATCGAGCCCACTATCGGCTGATCAGCCGACCGGGCTGGTCAGGTGTTCGGTGAACCATGAGGTGAAGGCGGCGTCGACGGCGGCCGCGTGCACGTTCTGCGGCGCTGGCTCGACGCCGGGCGGCTCCGCCAGGTGGTGCGGCATGCCGGGCACCCGATGCAACCGCACGCGCGAGCGGTCCCGGTAGCGGGAGGCGAGCTCCCGCTCCAGCGCCTCGGCGTCGGCGCGGAACTCCGGGTGGTCATCCGTACCGCTGACCAGGAGCAAAGCCGGCTCGGCGGTGGCGATCTCGGTGGCCCTGCGGAGGAAGTCGAACCGGTCGGCGACGGCGCGAGAGGCGTCGGTCCACCCGTACCGGAAGTCGTAAACCCGCTCGCCGGCCGCGACGGCTCCGGGCACCCGCACCAGTGGATTGACCAGCGCGGCGGCCGCCACGGGAAGGACCCGCGCGGCGATCACTTCCAGCGCGACCCCGCCACCCAGTGAGCCGCCGGCCACCCCTATCGGTCCGTCCGCGATGCCGAACTCGGTGCGCACCGCGGCAACTGCCGCCGGTGCCTCGTCGACCGCCTGCGACAGGATCGGCCCGAACAGGTTCAACACCCCGTCGGCGTGACCGAGTCTCATCAGCTCCTCGAAGCCGCCGGGCGGTAGCCGGCGCCCAGTTAAGGGCAGACCGAAATACAGCCGCCAGGCGGGCAGTGCGTTCATCGGCAGAGCGGCGGCCATCGCGGAGTCGGTACATGGCGGATCCATGAGGTGCCAGATGACCACCAGCGGTGCGCGCGTCACATCGTCACGCGGGGGGAGGGCGGTGAACGGTACGCCCGCGGCGGTGCCGCTGATCGGTTCGCTCGATGAGTAGCGCATGGGCTCATGCAAGCAGCCACGGCCCCGGCTTGGGCGATCGGGAGGTGGAGTGGTGTGCTGGTCGGCGTGCCGCCGACGAACCCGCCGCCAGCGCCTGGCCTGCCGTCCTCACCGACGGAAGCCCCGGCAGCGGCCGCGCCGTCCGCGGCTCCGGCAGCGGCGCCGCCGTCGACGGCGACAACGTCACAGTCGGGGCCGTCGTTGGCGCGAGCGTCGGGGTCGATGGCCGTGGCCACGGTGGTCAGCCGGGTGACGGGGCTGGTAGCCAGACTGCTGCTGGCCGCGGCGCTCGGCTTTGGAGTGCTCAACGACTCCTACAACATCGCCAACGAGTTGCCGAACATGGTCTATGAGCTGCTGCTGGGCGGCGTCCTGTCCAGCGTGGCGATCCCGGTGCTGGTCCGCGCCCAGCGCACCGACCCCGACGGCGGCCACGAATACGCGCAGCGGCTGCTCACGATGAGCGCGGTCGCCCTGCTCGTGGGCACCATCGGTGCGGTGGCCGCGGCGCCGCTGCTTATCCGGCTGTCGGTGACCAGCGGCCCCCATGCCAGCCCCGCGCTGGCCACGGCGTTCGCCTACCTGCTGTTGCCGGAGATCCTGTTCTACGGGCTGGCCGCCCTGGTGGGCGCGGTACTCAACAGCCGCGGGGTGTTCGGGCCACCGGCGTGGGCACCGGTGGCCAACAACCTGGTCGTCATCGGGGTGATCGGGGCTTACGCGATCACCCCGGGCCGGATCAGCCTGCACCCCAGCCTGATGGGCGATGCCAAACTCTGGGTGCTCGGGGTGGGCACCACGCTGGGGATCGTCGTGCAGGCGGCGGTGCTGCTGCCGGCGCTGCGCCGGTCGGGGTTCCGGTGGCGCTGGCGGTGGGGTTGGGATCCGCGGCTGTCTTCCTTCGGCGGGCTGGCCGGTTGGGTGGCGTTGTACGTGCTGGCGGGCCAGCTCGGGCTGGTCATCACCTACCGGATCGCCAGTGCCACCGCCAGCGGCGGCGTGTCGATCTATGCCTACGCCTGGACGTTGCTGATCGTGCCCTACGGCGTGCTGGGCAACTCCGTACTGACCGCGCTGATGCCCCGGATCAGCCGGGGCGCCGCCGACGGGAAGATCGACGCGGTGGTCGCCGACCTGTCGCTGGGTACCCGGATGTCGGCGCTGTTGCTGCTACCGATCTCCGCTCTGCTCACCGTGGCTGGTGTTCAGATCACCACGGTGTTGTTCTCCTACGGTCATTCCGACCTCGCCCAGGCCGACCGGCTGGGCCACGCCCTGGCCGCGTCGGCGTTCGGTCTGCTGCCCTACGCCGTGGTGCTGCTGCAGCTGCGGGTGTTCTACGCGCTGGGTGACGCCCGCACCCCGACTGTGATCATGGTGTTGATGGTCGCCGGGAAGATCGGCCTGTCGTTGCTTGCGCCCGTCGTGCTGGGTCCCCAGCAGGTCGTCGTCGGGCTCGCCGCAGCCAACTCGGCGTCCTTCGTCATCGGCGGTGCCGCCGGCCAGGTGTGGCTGTGGCACCGGCTCGGCAGCCTGCACACCCGGCGGGTGGCGGGCACGGTGGTCCGTATCGCGGTGGCTGCGTGCGTCGCCGCCGTCGCCGGGCTGGTGGTGCTGAGCCTGGGTCGCGTCGCCCTGCCGCACGCGCTGCCCCCGTTGCGTGCCGCGGCCGAACTCGCCGCCGCCAGCGTGCTCGGTGGCGCCGTCCTGCTGCTGGCCCTGCGCGCGCTACGGGTAGCCGAACTCCAGGTCGTCCTGACCCGCGCCGCCAGCCTGCTACGCCGCTAAGCCCGTGGGCGGTGTACCATTGTGTACCATGAGTACACTCAGCCTCCGCGACCTGCGCAACAACCTCGGCGCGGTGGTGCGCGAGGTCGCCTACACCGGCCACGAGGCGATCATCACCGACAACGGCCGTGAGGTCGCCGTGATCATCAGCTTGGATGACTACGAGCGCTTGCACGAGCACGCCGACGTCGCCGACGCGCTGCGCCTACGAGACATGCGTGCCGCCGGCGATTACACGACGATGTCGCTCGACGACATGCTCACCGCACTTGGCGTGTCTCTCGATGACTTCACAGAGCGGGCAGTGTGAACGTCGCGTTCCATCCCGATGTCTATAAACAGCTCCAGCACCTGCCCCGGACAGTCTTTGCGGCAGCACTGAGCGCAATCATCGCCCTGGCGCACAATCCGCGGCCACCCGGTGTTAAGAAACTGGTCGGCAGCCATAGCGACTGGCGTATTCGTATCGGTGAATACCGGATTGTCTACGAGATCGACAACATCACAAATACTCTCACCATCCTGGGAGTTGCCCACCGGCGGGATGCGTACCGGTAAGCGACTTCCAACCCCGGCGGGCGCGTCGCCTCGGCGCCCGGGTTGGTGTGGCAGACTCTGCACGCTTATGTCCACGCCTGGGCGAAGGGGAACGCGATGCGGGACGAGGACCCGACCTCCGGCGCCGCCAGCGACACTGGCAATGTGCTGGACGGCACGGCGCTCGGCGCCCTACTCAGCGGCAACGGCGCAGCGGCCGGCTTCTCGATCGACTATGAGCGCGTCCCGCAGTCCATCGCCGACCTCGAGCACGCCGCCGACTACCTCCAAGACCAGGTGGCCGTAGCGCAGGGCCTGGCGAACATCCCGGCTCCCGGGGTGGATGGCGTGAGCCTCAACGCGGTAGCCCAGATCGGTAAGTGGGCCTCGGACAGCGGTGCCAACAACCTGGAGGCGAACCTTCGGGCTGGCGCTCAACAGCTCCGGGATCTGGCGCAGAAGTTGCGCGAGGACCTGAAGACCTACCTGCAGGTCGAGGAGCTGAACATTCCGACGACTCCCAGCCCGGGGTTACCCCTACCCAGCTCGGGACAGTCGCTGTGAAGACACGGTACCTGGCGAGCGTGGTCGCGGCCATCTCGATGACCATGGTGGCGGGGTGTGGTGGCGGTAACGACGCGAGCCCGCAGGCGGTCCGACCGAGCGCCACGCCTGCGGCGAGTCCGATCCCGCCGGTGAAGAATCCACGCGATGTCGCGGCCATGGCCCGGCGGCCGTGTGAGTTGCTGACCGCGCAGCAGGCGACCGGGTTCGGGTTCGATCTCCCACCGAAGGAACTGGACGGTCTTCTCGGCACGCTGCGTTGCAAGTGGACGAGAACCACACGGGAACAAGAGTTAGTTCGAACGCTGGATGTCACGATGTTCACGAACAATCCGACCTTGGAGGTCGCCTACAGCAGGGAGCACCGGGGCCTGCCGTTCTTCGAGCTAACCGAGGTCGCCGGCTACCCCGCCATCGTCACGAGGACCAACGCGGACATCGCCGCGTGCGACATCGACATCAAGGCCGCGGAGCGCCAGAGCGTCACGGTGCTCTACCAATCGGACGAACCAGCACTGAAGAACAACCCGCAGCAGTCCTGCGAGGTGGGCAAGAAGATCGCCGCCGCGGTTGTGCTGAACCTGCCACTGAAGAGTTGAGGGAAGCAGCGATGGGGACGGACTTCAACTACGACGACACCAGCCACCAGGTCATCTTCGACCACCTCAACGGGGGCGCGGGCTCCGATGCGCTGCAGGAGATCAGCCGGTCGTGGCAGCAGCTCGGTGACGGCGTGGGAACGACCTGCAAGTCCTTCGTGCAGCACGCGATCGGCGTCATCATGAGCTCCCGGCAGGGCGCGGCAGCTGACGGTGCGGCGGCGGCGACCGGCGCGATGTTGCCGTGGATGGACACCGTCGTGCAGAGCACCGCCACCGTGGCGCAGCGGGCGCAGGACCAAGCCGAGCATTGGGTGAACGCGAAGAACAGCGTCCCGCCGGTGCCGCCGACGCCGAAGTCAGCTGGTTTCTCCAGCGATCCCGGCGAATGGGCCGCCGAGAAGATGGACTGGTTTCCGGGGATCACCTCCGACGAGGAGAAAGCCCAGCAGCAGCAACAGGACGCCGCCGAGCAAGCCCGCCAAGCGATGCGGGTGTATCAGTCCAACTCCAACGGCAACATCGACGTCTCCCCGGCCTTCACCCCGCCGCAGGCGCTGGACGCCAGCGTCGGATCGCTACCGCTGACCAATCCTCACTTCGACGCTGCCGGTAGCGCCCCACCAGCCATAGCCATCGCCGGTGGCGGCACACCCACCTATGCTCGCGCCGCTCATCAACCGGCCACCCCACCGCCGCCAGCCCAGCAAAGGGCCGCCTACCAACCGACGGCAACGGTCTCACAGCTCGCCCAGACCGCGCCCGCCGCAACCGCGAGCGACCTCGCGCCACCGAACCAATGGACCCGCGGCGCGACACCCGGCCAGGCCATGTCTCCGGGCGGCTTGCCCATCAGCACCGAGCTCGCCCAAGGCCCCACCGGCTCAACCCGGTCAGTACCCGCACGCGGGTCGGCGGCAGGACAGCGCGCCGGTGCAGGCGGCCGCACCGGATTCGGTCCCCGGCCGACCACGGGTTTCGGACCCCGCCCGACCCCCAGTGCCCATCCGGCCCTCGACGAGATGAGCCACAGCCGCGGCAGCGCCGGCTCAGCCGTCCGCAACACCGGCGACGCCGGGTACGGGCAGCCCTTCGGGGGCGGCGCCAACCAGCAAGACGAACGGGATCGCGAACACCGCAGCAAATATCTCATCCACGAGGACTCGAACGCGATCGTCGGAGATCTGCCGCCCACCGCGCCCCCGGTGATCGGCGCGGACTACTGAGGCGATGGTGGGTGTCAGCGTTGCTCGGGAAGTGACACGGCCGAGGCATCGACCGCGCCGCGGGGCACAATCCACTCGACGGCATAGATCGTGGCTGGTCCGTCTGGGCCGTCGCGGCGGGCCCGGTAGTAACAGATCCGGTACTCGCCGATGCGCTTGACATCTTTGCTTGCTGCTCGTTCGATACGGACCTCAGGCACTCGCCGAGTCCGGGTTGTCGTCGGCGTCCAGCTCGGCGATCACGTCATCGAGGGGCTGCCCGTATCACCGCGGGCGAAGCGCTCCTCCTCGGCGGCCTTGCGGCCGGTCACGAACTCCGGGGAGTGGGCAGGCACGTAGTCATAGAACTCATCGGCGTCAATCGCGGAGAGCACCGCGACCGGGCGCCCGCGTCGCGTCACGATGACCGGCTGCCCGCCCTGCTCCAATTCGTCGAGCACAGTCGACGCTCGGTTCGCGAGGTCACGCACGCCCACGGTCTCCGCCCTGTCACCTCCGATGTAGATGCAAGCGAGGTACTACGCAAGAGGGTACCCGATGGCTGATTTGAGAGGCGGCGGTTCTCAGCGTCCCTCGGCCCAGCCGCGGAGTCTTGCTTCGACGATAGCGGCGTCCACGCAATTGGTGATTCCCCACCGCCGGTAGGCGTTGGTGAGCTTGACGGTGAGTTTGTCGACCAGCACGTGGCCGGGTTCGGGAGCGTAGCTGGGGTCGACGAAGGCCTAAGAGTAGCGTCAGTGAAATTCTCGGACCGGCGGCTCTGGTGAACCCCAGAGATTGTCAGGGGTGGGTGCGACAATGGTCCCGTGATAGAGACACCCCTGGACCCGAAGCAGGCGATGGCCGCTTGTCTCGACCAGTGGCGACACGCCATCATCGACGGCGACGATGCGGGGTTGCTGGATCAGGTCCGGACTATCGAATCGGTGTCGCGCATGGTGTATTCAGTGATGCTGGACGCGGTCGCGGAGCTGGATTCGCGCAACATCGCGATTACCGGCGGGTTCCGTGACATTAAACAACTCCCCGCTGGGATGCTGAACCTTTCACCCACCGAGGCCGGCACCCGAGTGGCGCACGCCACCCAACTCGCGCCGCGCCGCACGCTGGGCGGTGCGCCGCTGGCGCCGCTGCTGCCCAACACCGCGGCGGCGTTGGCCGCTGGTGAGATCGGCCCGGGGCAGGTCCGGGTGATCGCCGAGACGATGACCTCGATCCCCACCACGGTCGGTCCCGCCGACCGCAACGCCGCCGAAGCTGAGCTGGCTCGCCACGCCTGGTCGTTTAACCCCACCGCACTGCACAAGATCGGCCTGCGCATCCTGGCCCACCTCGACCCCGACGGTCCAGCGCCCCGCGACGAGCCACAACCCGCCTCCGCCGCCGGAGAACTAAGGTTCTGGAAGCGCCGCGATGTGCGGCTCGGACTGGAGGGATACCTTGAACCCGAGCACAGTGCCGCATTCCGGTCGTTGATCGAGCAACTCGCGGCACCGCGCGCCGCCGCCGAGGGCATCCCCGACGCGCGCACCGCGCCGCAGCGCAACGCCGACGCGCTGCTGGAGGTATGCGGGCTGGCCCGGGCGGCGCAGGACTGCCCCAGCACTGCTGGGGAACCGCCACACCTGACCGTCACCATCGACTGGGACGCGCTACGCACCGGCCTGGGGGTTGCGACGCTGGACTACGGGACGCAGATCAGCGCCGAGCAGGCCCGGCGGTGGGCCTGCGATGCCAAGATCATTCCCGTTGTGCTGGGTGGGAAATCCGAACCACTCGACGTCGGTCGCGCTTTGCGCACTGTCCCGCTGTCCATTCGCCGGGCGTTGGTGGCGCGAGATCGTGGATGCGCGTTTCCCGGTTGTGATCGGCCACCGGGAATGTGTCAGGCGCATCATCGGCGGAACTGGGTTGACGGTGGTGAAACCAGTGTAGAAAATTGCGTACTTCTGTGTGAAGCGCACCATCGCCACGTTCACCACACCGGCTGGGACATCCTCATCCACCACGGCCACGTCGAGTTCATCCCACCCGCGATCATCGACCCCACCCGCACCCCACTACACAACCCACTCCGCTGCTAACACCGCTTGTTCGACTACCTTGACGCACCTGATCGGGTGCTCACCGGCCGAGCGACCGCCGGGATGCCAAGCTGACGTGCACGAAGCTCTCGAGCACACGTGCACGGTCGCGGCGCCCATCGATACCGTCTGGTGGGTCCTGAGCGGGTCGTTCCGTGCTTCCCGGAAGCCGGCATCAGGTGCCCCGTACGTTATGCCGTTCTCACCCCTCTGGTTCTATGGTCGCGTCGATCACGACGTCTTTTGGAGGGAATCTGGTGACTCGGTGTCGGTGGCGCCTCGGTGCGCTCGCCATGGTGTTGGTGTGGGCCGTGACAGCCTGCGCGGGCGCCCCGCCTGCGCCGCCGCTGGGATCGGGGCTACTGCTACCGGGGTACGACCGTCAGGTGCGGCCCCAAGATGACCTGTTCACGTTCGCGAACGGTCAGTGGCTGCGCACCACCCAGATCCCGGCCGACCGGACCCGCTACGGCGCCTTCGACATCCTGACCGACCAGGCCGAACAACAGCTGCACACGATCGTCGAGGACAGCGCGGCCCGACATGGTGCCGCCGGCTCGTCAGATCAGCAGATCAGCGATTTCTACGCGAGCTTCATGGACACCGCGCGGCTCGACGCGCTCGGGGCCGCTCCGCTGAAGGCATCACTGGACCGCATCGATGCTCTCGCCAGCCCCACCGACGTCGTCCGGTACCTCGGTGTGAGTACAGCAGACGGCACTCCCGGTCCCATCGCGCTGTCCATCGACCAGGACGCCCGCAACGCATCGGCTTACATCCCGGATGTCTCGCAGAGCGGGCTCACCATGCCCAACCGGGATTATTACCTGAAATCGGACCCACAGTTCGTGACGGTCCGGGATCAGTTCCGGGCCTACACCGCACGCATGCTGGGATTGGCCGGCGTCGCTGATCCGGATGCCGCCGCCGGCCAGGTGGTCGCTGTGGAGAACCGCCTCGCTCAGGTCCAGTGGACCGCCGCGCAGGACCGCGACGCGACGGCGACCTACAACAAATTCACCGTCGCCGATGCGCGCACACCCGGGCTGGATTGGAAGACCTACCTCGACGCGGCCGGCGTGCACACGCCCGACTTCGTCGTCGCAGAACCCAGCTTCTTCACTGCCTTGGGCACGGCGCTGACCACCATTCCAGTGACGGACTGGAAGTCGTACCTGAAGTTCAAGGTTATCGACGACTTCGCGCCCTATCTGAGCAATGACTTCGTCACAGCACGCTTCGAGTTCCGCAGTCGTGACCTATCCGGGCAGCAGGAGCAGCGTCCGCGTTGGAAGCGGGGTGTCAGCGCGGTTGACAGCGCGATGGGTGATCTGCTCGGCCAGCGATATGTGCAACGCTACTTTCCACCAGATAACAAACGACGGATCGACGCGCTGGTCAACAAGCTGATCGACGCCTACCGCTCGTCTATCAACGGGTTGGACTGGATGAGCGACTCGACCAAAGCCGAAGCTCGAGACAAGCTCAGCAAACTCGCGGTGAAGATCGGCTATCCGAGTAAGTGGAAAGACTACTCGAAACTGAGAGTTGCCCGCGATGATCTGGTAGGCAACATGGTCCGCTCCGCCCAGCTGGAATACCAGCGGGATCTCGACCGGCTCGGCAAGCCGGTGGACCGCAATGAGTGGTTCACCACGCCGCAGACCGTCAACGCCTACTACGACCCGACGCGCAACGACGTCACGTTCCCGGCCGCGATCCTGCAGCCGCCGTTCTTCAACACCGCCGCTGACGATGCGGTCAACTACGGCGGAATCGGTGCGGTGATCGGCCACGAGATCAGCCACGCGTTCGACGACCAGGGTCGTAAATTCGATGGCACCGGCAATCTCCGCGACTGGTGGACCCCGCAGGACGTGCAGCGGTTCACCGCCCGGACCACCGCCCTTGCCGCGCAGTATTCGGCCTACCAGCCGTTGCCCGGCGAGCACATCAACGGCGAGCTGACCCTAGGCGAGAACATCGCCGACCTGTCCGGCCTCACCGTGGCTCACCGCGCGTATCAGCTATCCCTCGGTGGTCATCCGGCAGCCGTGATGGACGGGTTCACCGGCGAGCAGCGTTTCTTCCTTGGCTGGGCGCAGGTGTGGCGCGGCAAGACCCGGGACCGGCAATTGCGCGCGGAACTGCTGAGCGATCCGCACAGCCCCGATGACTTCCGCGCCAATGGCGTCGTCAGCAACATGCCCGAGTACTACGCGGCCTTCGCCGTCAAGCCAGGCGACAAACTGTTCCGCCCCCCGGGCGACCGCGTCAAGATCTGGTAGCAGACACGCCGGCGCACCTACCCGCCATCGACCGCCAACGGTGGCACTGTTGGTAGCCGGAGGTGAGCCGAGTGTGCATGGCGGCGATAATCGAGACGTACTGCCCGGACTGCGCCGATCTCAAGGCGTTCGAACAGCCGCCATGCGTCGACGGGCACGGCGCGGACTGTCCCGAATGGTTGTGCCTAAGCTGCGGTACGGCATTGCTGATCGGCGTGCCGGTCGAGCCGTCGATGCGGAGCGCGTTTGGCTCACGCGCCGCATAAATCTGGCGGCACATCCGCATGCAGCCCGAGCGTGGGGTCCCAGCTCAAGAGTCAGCCACCGATGAGCGCATTGACGGCCTCAACGTCGAGCGGGTCGACTCGACGTAAGCCGTCCAGCCCGTCGAAGGCCCGGTCGGCCGTCACGATCACTTCGCAGCCAGCTTCGATGGCGACCGCTGCGTGCAGCCGACCCGCCGTCCCCAGACCCGGCGAATCACGTTGCATCGCGTCTCGGAGATGGGCCGGAGTCACGCTGAGCAGGACGGAGAACAGCTCGGATGCCCCCCGGGCCGTGCCCGCAGGCAACGGCGGGCGACCTCGGAGTTCGAGGTGCCACACCTCTTCGATGACGAGAACAGAGGTGGTCGCCGGCAAGCGACCCTCCGCCACCCACGACATTATCTCGGTACAGGCTTGCCGCTGTGGCGCGTCGTAACGGGTGTAGGCGATGACGGCGGCATCGATGAATGCGAGCACGCGGCGTCAGCCCGGTGGAACGAGCTCGTCAACGCGAGCATCGAGCAGCGCCTCCAGCGCTGCCGGCTCAGGCCCCGCAGCCACCACCGGCAGCGCGTTGAACCGCGCCCAGCTAGCCCTGCACTCGGGCTACATCACGCAGACGCGCGGCCTGATCAGGCCGGAGCAAGATCTGCAGTCGCTCCAATGGCATACACTCGCCTACACACTCGGCAAGCCCTCATCGTTCTCAGCATCGGCTGCCGCCCGAGCGGCGGCTCGGGCGTCGTAGCGCAGGAACGCCGGCACAGCGAGGGCCAGCAGCCCGATGCCAGCGAGGCAGGCCAGCCCGCCGGAGATGACCGACAGGCGGGGGGTGAACGCGGTCGCCACCGCGCCCGATTCGAGATCCCCGAGACGCGGCCCGCCCACAACCACCACGATGTACACGGCTTGCAGCCGACCCTGCATCCCGGGTGGCGTCGCGACCTGCAGGATTGTCGAGCGGTAGACCGCGCTGACGGTGTCGGCCGCGCCGGCGACCGCGAGCAGGACCAGCCCCAGCCACAACGTCGAGGTCAGCCCGAACAGAGTGATGGCCAGACCCCACACCGCGATCGACAGCACCACTCCGAGCCCGTGGCGGTGCACCCGGGCGATGGCACCGCCCAGCAGCGTCACGATCACCGCCCCTACCGCGGGCGCGGCGGACAGCAGGCCGGCGATCCCGGCGCCACCGCCGTACAGACCGTAGGCCAGCGCGGGGAACAACGCCGCCGGCGTCCCGAAGATCATCGCGACGAGGTCGGCGCCGAAGGTCATCAGTACCACCGGGCGCCCTGCGACGAACCGCAGCCCCTCGACGACGGACGCGAGCCCGGCCCGTCGGGCGCCCTCACCCGGCGGTAACGACGGCAGCCGAGCAGCGGCGTAGAAGGCGGCGGCGAACGACCCGACGTCGATCGCGTAGGCCGACCCGAAGCCGCCGGCTCCCACCGCCACCCCGGCCAGCAGCGGTCCGACGATGATCCCGAGCTGGGTGCTGCCGTAGGCAAGCGTGTTGGCCGCCGGCAGCTTCTCGGTCGGCACCAGCTGTGGGATGATCGCCCGCCGGGTGGGCGAGTCGACCGCCGCGAACGCCGACTGCACGGCGACGCACGCGAACAGCACACTGATCCGGTCGATCTGCAGCACAGCCTGTACCAGCAGGGCTACGCTGACCAGCATCGTCGCGGTCGAGGTGAGCAACACCAGCTTGCGGCGATCGACCGCGTCGGCGATCGAGCCGCCGTAGAGCCCGAAGACGACCAGCGGCACCAGTGCGGCGAGGCTGATCAACCCGACGTCCAGCGATGAGCGGGTGATCGCGTAGACTTGCAGCGGCACGGCGACCCGGGTCACCTGGGTGCCGACCAGTGAGACCACCTGACCGGCGAACAACCGCCGGAAGGCGACAGACTCACGCAGCGGCGTGATATCAGAGGCGACCGCCCGAACGGCGCGCCCGACAAGCGCGGCCAACGTCACGCGGCCACGTGCCCCAACGACCTACCCCTCAGCCCGCCGACGAGTTCCTTCGACGCTACCCGGTGGAGACGCGGTCGGAAACGTCTCAGTGGATCGAGCCGGCCTGCGCCCGATCCTGGGCTGCTGGCTGACGCCACTGCCCCTCCTGCACCACTCGAGTGTTGATCGTGACGCCACCTCGAACCCGACCACCCGCCACCTCAGCCGCTCCCTGGCAGAACCGCACCCACATGTTCAGCTGTATCTCCCTGGCCAACCACAGATGCGTATAAAGCAGGTTGACCATCGGGCTACCTGGTCGAGCCCACGCCTCGATCTCGAATTGCAGCGAACTGCCTCGCGGCCGGGCCCGAAACTCGATCTGCCCGGCTTCCATATGGTTGAGCAGAGTGGCGAACCGAAACGAAGTATCGGTCCGCTCGACCACGCGGACCGGCCCGTCCCAGGGGCCAGGCATCCGCACGACCAATTCGTCACCGACGGTGAGACCGTCCGGACCCTCGAAGTCCCGGTCTACGGAGGTAACCTCGGCAGGCACCGCTTGATTGAGATCCGCTGCCAGGGTGGATATCAGCTCCTGGGCCGTCATGGTGGCCCCGTCGATGCGGACCGCGAACACGCGATGAAACAGCGGACCGGTGCCGCGTTCCAGCGGCTGGTTACGTTCGTCGATGCACTGCTCGGGCAACGGCGGTGGCAAGTCGCCAACGTCACCAACTTCCACCGTCCTGTGCAGCGGCGTGAGCTGCCACAGGTAACGCCACGACACCAGCGCCATCCCCAACGACCACCGGAACAGGATGGCAGCCGGCTGAGGCAGGCTTGATCCGAGGTTGCGCACCCGCCGCTCCCCTCGCGACCGTCACCGAATGCGTGGACGCTGGGGGTGTTCCCCGTGATGGACTGAGCAAACCCACGGACATGGAGGCGCAGATTATGGGTCAATGGCTGCATCGGGTCGGGCTGCGCAGCACTTACCTACACGTGATGTCGCTCGGGTCGGTAGCTCTGTGTCTGGGTCTGTGGATCCGGGCCAAGACCGTCGGTCAGGACGAACGGGGCAACGCCGAGCGGCGGGCGGTGTTCGTCGGGCTATGGCCGCCCACGTTGTGGCTCATCGGTGACACGCTGCGCGATGCGGAGAACCGCGGTGTGTGACCGGCTCCTGGGCAACATCGACTACGCCGCGGCACTGGCGGATTTGCGTGACCGACCGGTGAACTACGACCCGGCCGAGGTCCGCCCCCCGCAGTGGCGCTTCGACGTGTACCGCCATCCGATCGCCCGCGAGCCTCCCGGCCCGCCGGAACCGAACGGGGCGTGGGAGCTCGCCTGCGCGCTGGTGCGGGACTACGAGTTCACCCCTCCCGAACTTATCCGGGCGGTCTACCACCGCCGGGACCCGCTGCTGGGCCGCGACATGCTGCTCGAGGGCCGCTTCTACAGCCTGCGGTTCTATATGGGTGTCCGAATCACCGAGATCATCGACGAGGTCCGCGCCGGCGAGCGGGCGTGGGGCTGGGCCTACCAGTCCCTGCAGCGCCATTTCGAACGCGGCAAGGTGACCTACACGGTGGTCAAACACCTCGACACTGGGCAGGTCGAGTTCGTCGCATCCTGCCATTCCCAGCGGGCTCCGACGCTGGGGCCGATCATGCGGCTGGGCTGGCTGCTGTTCGGACGCCGCACGCAGGTGCGGTTCTACCGACGGTGCGGCCAGCAACTCCAACGACTCGTCCAGGCGACGTTGATCGGCGACCGGGACACACCCGCGGTGCAGACGCCGCTGGAGATCAACGATCTGGTGTTGGTACCGACCGGAGCCGAACCGCACCCGCTCGACCGCCTCACCATCCGCCGCCACGACCCGGCCGGGTGAGCTGTCGTCACTGCGACGGGCGGGGCCGGGGGTTGGAGGGCTGCACGAGTCCAGTCTGATAGGCGGCGGCCACCGCTTGCGCTTTTTCTCGGACGTTGAGTTTCGCCATCACGCGGGCGAGATGTGTTTTGACGGTGGCTTCGCTGATGAACAGTTGCTCGGCGACTTCAGCGTTGGACAATCCCCGGGCCAGTTGGATGAGGACCTCTCGCTCGCGGCGAGTCAGCTGAGCCATCTCCGCTGGGGTGGGGGTGTCCTGCTCGGGTCGGGCGGCGAAGTCGTCGATGAGCCGGCGGGTGACAGCGGGATCCAACCATGCCTCGCCGGCGACTACCGCACGGATCGCAGTCGCGATCTCGGTAGGGGCGGCATCTTTGAGCACGAAACCAGAGGCTCCGGCGCGCAGTGCGGCGTGGACGTAGTCATCAAGGTGGAAGGTCGTGAGAATGATGACCCTGACGGGCTCGCCGTTCTGCGCGGTCAAACCCTCATCGATCACAGCGCGGGTAGCGGCGACGCCGTCAGTACCCGGCATCCGCACATCCATGAGGACCACATCGGGGCGATGGGAGCGGATCTGGACGAGGGCATCCTCGCCGTCATTGGCCTCGGCGACGACGTCGATGTCTTTCTCGGCGTTGACCAACATTGTGATGCCAGCGCGGACGAGTGGCTGGTCATCGGCTATCACGACTCTGATCACGCTGATACTTTCCCTTGTTCGCCGCGGCCCTGGCTGGCGGCACGCGGAACCGGCGAGACACCAGGCGTAGCGAACGGGATGGTCGCGGTCAATCGGTAGCCACCTTCATGGCGGGGTCCAGCATCCAGATCCCCCCCTGCCGCATGGGCTCGTTCGCGCAGACCCACCAAACCGCGGCCGCCCGACAAGGGCTGCCCGGCTTGCCTCCTCGCAACGTCGGTGTCATTGTCGATCTGGATGAGCAGGCTCTGCGGTTTCCAGATTAGCTGTAGGTGCGGATTGGCGTCCTTGCCGGCATGTTTCAGCACGTTGACCAAGCCTTCTTGCACGATCCGGTATGCGGTCAGATCCAGGCTCGAGTCCAGCTCGTGTCGTGTCCCGACGATCTGCATGGCGACCGGCATGCCGGCGTCTCGTAGTGAGACGAGAAGTGCGGTCAGATCCGCCAATCCGGGTTGCGGCTTGAGCCCGTTGACGCCTTGCGCGGAGCTAGCCGGGTCGCTGTCCGAGAGGACCCCGAGCAGGCGCCGTAGCTCAGCCATCGCCTGTTTGCCGGCGGTCTCGATGTGCGCCAGCGACCGGGTGACCTGAGCGAAGTCGGTTTCAGCGACGCGGGCGGCCCCGGCGGCCTGCAAGACGATCAGGGTTACCGCGTGGGACACGATGTCGTGTAGCTCTCGGGCTATCCTTCTTCGCTCCGCAGCCAACACTTCCGCTTCCCATGTCGACTCCCGCTCGCGTTCCAGGGCTTCGACGTTCCGACGGCCGGCCTGAGTCAAACGACCCAAA
This sequence comes from Mycobacteriales bacterium, assembly GCA_038276315.1. Taxonomy (GTDB): domain Bacteria; phylum Actinomycetota; class Actinomycetes; order Mycobacteriales; family Pseudonocardiaceae. The sequence goes on along the minus strand of JBBPZY010000051.1, from coordinate 10,335 downwards.
CCCCACGCCCAGCCTACCGAGACGAAAAAGAAAACCCCGTTGGTCACGAGTGAATTGATCCCAGAGATTTTGAATGCCGCCGCAGCAGCGACTCCGCAGGGAATGAAGGAGGCTAGCAACGCCAACAACGAGATTTTCCTGCCGTAATGGACAGAGACTGCGTACAAGGCGACTGGAATGCCTACGGCAGGGATGTAATGGGGCATCATCGGCCACGCGGCCAGGGTGAGTAGCCATTGAGTGACAAGAACCGTCATGGGCGCCTGGTCTCTCCAGACCAGAGGTATGAGCGCGGCCAGGCCATACAACCATTCGAGAAGCAACCATGGGTTGGACGGTACATCACCTAACTTCACCCATGCGGAAAAACTGAGACAGTTAAAGGTATAGAGCGCCAAGATCAGCAGCACATCTTGTTTCACCCGAGGTGGCACAGGGATACTCTCAGGTACCCAGCCCGCAATCCTCATCGGCGTCCTTACGTCTTGGCAGCGCTGACGGGTTGAGGAGCGTTATTCGGGTTATTGGTCTGAGTGGAATCAGAGGCAGCGGTAGTGGTGGGACTGGGGGGATTGGGGCAGAAACCGGGCGTGTCACCGCAGGCGAGAACAGTACGAGTCGATGGGGACACGGCACTCTCATTCGCGGAAACCAGCGCAACAGCGGCGATGGCCATGAGGAGGGTCATGACAGCCATCATGGTACGCATCATGATAACCGCGGGAAATGACCGCGCACGAGCATTTTTGGGGACCTCGCTTGCGGGTGGCGCCTCAAAGGTGATCATCGTGGTCTCCATCTCGGTAGCGACGCATGCCGCAGTTCCCTATCAATTCGTCGCTAATGTTACCCTTGTCCTGCTCGCAGGCAACCCCTCATAGTGGCCAACCCACAGATGTAGAAACCTCACCAGGCTACCTCATTCGATGTAGCCGGACTGCATGTCCTGGGGTACGGCGACGATGATCTGTGGAATGCCTGCGTCTGTCGCCAGCGAGAGGGGGGATGATGTGGGGCGTGCCTGCCGTGCCAGCACCACTGCGAATCGGTCCGTACCGGATCGATCCTCCTGTCGTGCTCGCGCCGATGGCCGGGATTACCAACGTGGCGTTTCGCCGGCTGTGCCGTGAACACGGCGCCGGATTGTACATCTGCGAGATGATCACCAGTCGGGCTCTGGTGGAACGGCACCCCGGTACCCTTCGGATGATCACCTTCGACGCCGCTGAGCGGCCTCGCTCGATGCAGCTTTACGGGGTCGATCCGGCGACGGTCCGCAAGGCCGTGGAGCTGATCCGCAGCGAAGACCTCGCTGGTCACATCGATCTCAACTTCGGCTGCCCCGTCCCGAAGGTCACCCGCCGGGGCGGCGGCGCCGCACTGCCCTACAAGCGGGCCTTGTTCGGCGAAATCGTGCGCTGCGCCGTCGAGGCCGCCGGGCCGATCCCCGTCACGGTGAAGTTCCGGATCGGCATCGACGACAAGCACCACACATTCCTCGACGCCGGCCGCATCGCGCAGGACGCTGGGGTGGCCGCCGTGGCCCTGCATGCGCGTACCGCCGCGCAGCGCTACTCGGGCACCGCCGACTGGGATGCCATCGCCGCACTCAAGCAGGCGGTCACGTCGATCCCGGTGCTGGGAAACGGGGACATCTTCGCCGCCGCCGACGCGATCCGGATGGTCGAGCACACCGGCTGCGACGGCGTCGTCGTGGGCCGCGGCTGCCTGGGGCGGCCGTGGCTGTTCGCCGAACTGGCAGCCGCCTTCAGCTCCACCCGCGCCCCGACGCCACCGAATCTCGGGCAGGTCGCGGCCACCCTGCGCCGCCACGCCGGACTGCTCGCCGAGCACCTCGGGACCGATAAGGGCCTGCGTGACCTGCGCAAGCACATTTCCTGGTACCTGCACGGCTTTCCCGTTGGCGGGGACGTGCGGCGAGCGCTGGGGATGGTGTCCAGCTTCACCGAGCTGGACCGGGCCCTGGCCCAGCTCGATCCCGATGCCCCGTTCCCACCCGACGCGGACGGCCCCCGGGGACGCCAGGGCTCACCCGGTCGAGTGGTGTTACCGCACGGCTGGCTGGACGACCCGATGGATCTCGCGGTCCCGGCAGGCGCCGAGTTTCCCCATTCCGGCGGCTGAACAGGCGACCGTCGCCAGACCGCGGATTCACCTCCGATTCACCTGATTACCGAGACGCGGCCGGATTGCACCCGTACCCTCGGACAATGCGGGAGACTTTCCGGGCCGAGCTGGACAGCCTGACTGACGACCTGGCCAGAGCCGCTCGGCTGGCCGGGCAGATGATGACCAACGCCTCAGCCGCGCTGAGCCAAGCCGACCTGGGCCTCGCCGAGCTGGTCATCTCCGGGGAAGGCGAGATGAAGGCGCTGTGCGGCGACATGGACCAGCGCTGCGTCAAGCTGCTCGTCCTGCAGGCACCGGTGGCCACCGACCTGCGAATGGTGGTCGCGGCCATGCACGCGGTGGGCGACGTGGAGCGGATGTGCAACCTGGCGCAGCACATCGCCAAGATCGCGCGGATGAAGCACCCGACGGTGCCGATCCCCGACGAGGTCCGCCCGGTGTTCGCTCGGATGGGCGTGCTAGCCACCGGCCTGGCCAAGGACGCCGCGGCGGCGATCGAGAGCCAGGATCCACTGTCCGCCCAGCGACTGGCCCAAGCCGACGACGAGGTGGACGCGTTGCGCCGGCGGATCTTCCAGATCCTGTTCTCCGAGGACTGGTCGCACGGGGTGGAACCGGCCGTGGACGCCGCGCTGATCGGCCGCTACTACGAGCGCTTCGCCGACCATGCCGTCGCGATCGCCCGCCAGGTCAGCTTCCTGGTCACGGGCCGGCCCGTGGACCTGTGAGCGACAAAAATTCTACGTCGGTGTGGTGCCGGGTGAAGCCGAGCTTGTGGTAGGTGTGCAGGGCGGCGGTGTTGTCGGACTCCACGTAGAGCATCGCCTGGCGCACCCCCTGCTCGCGCAGATACGCAAGCCCAGCCACGGTCAGCGCGCCGCCAAGTCCGGTGCCCTGGGCGTCGGGATCCACCGCGAGCACGTAGATCTCGCCGAGGCCGTTGGGATGCACCTTGGTCCAGTGGAAGCCGAGCAGGCGGCCGGCAGGGTCCACCGCCAGCAGGAATCCTTTCGGGTCGAACCACGGCTGCGCCTCGCGTACCACTAGTTCGCCGATATCCCACCGTCGCTGCTCGGGATGCCAGACGAACGCACGATCGTTCACCGCCACCACCGCCGCCTCGTCCTCGCCCGGAACGAAGGCGCGCAGCACCACCCCGGCAGGCAGGGCGCGGTGTGCGACCTGGTCGGCCAGTCCCCGGCGGAACTGCAACAGTTCCCGCCGACGAACCAGCCCGGTTCGCTGCGCCAGCCGCAGCGCCGCTGGATGCTCGCCGTGCGCCCACACCCACAGCGGCCCGTGCACCCGAGCGAGCAGCGCGGCGAGCAGCGCACCACCCACCCCTCGACGCCGGTGAGCGGGGTGCACCGCGAACTCGGCGGTGCGACGCTCGACGCGATCGTCGAGACTCCCGTAACCGGTCAGCGTGCCCGCGGCGTCGTGAGTCAGCAGGTGCACGAAGCCGGCACCGGGATGGTGCAGCCGCAGCACCGCCGCTTCTGAGAGGGGCTCCACGCCGTCCGCGGCGGTGGCGGCGGTCAGCAGTCCCACTACAGCGGCGATCTGTCCGTCGGCGGGCTGATCGAGCCAGGTCAGCGCCAGGGTCAACGCCGCTGTCCGGACAGTGACTGCACCTCGTGGGGATCGACCCGATCTGAATCACTGTCGACCGCTTCAGCGTCGTGCTCGGCGGCGCGCTCCTGCTCGGCCCGGTCCCGGGAACTCATGTTGCGGACCGGGCGGACGAACTTGTAGCCGACGTTGCGCACCGTGCCGATGAGTTGCTCATGCTCCGGCCCCAGCTTGGCCCGCAGCCGCCGCACATGGACGTCGACCGTGCGGGTGCCGCCGAAGAAGTCATAGCCCCACACCTCCTGCAGCAGCTGCGCCCGGGTGAACACCCGGCCGGCATGCTGAGCGAGGTACTTCAGCAGCTCGAACTCCTTGTAGGTGAGGTCCAGCGGGCGGCCACGCAGCCGCGCGGTGTAAGTGGCCTCATCGATCATCAGTTCGCCGAGCACCAGCGAGTTTCCGCCGCCCACGGCTGATTCGGTCGCGCGCCGAGCCACCAGGAGCCGCAGGCGGGTATCGACCTCAGCCGGGCCGGCGGTAGGCAGCAGGATCTCGTCGGAACCCCAGTCCGCGGACAGCGCCACCAGGCCGCCCTCGCTGATCACCACCACCACCGGCACGTCCAGCCCGGTGGACCCCAGCAACCGGCACAGGCTGCGCGAACCCGCGAGATCGGTGCGGGCATCGACGAGCACCGCGTCGTAGGGGCCGGCGTCGAGCAGGGCGGCGACCTCCGGGGCCGCCGACCGCGCGTTGTGCCCTAACAAACACAGCGCGGGCAACATCGAGGGCGGGTCAGGATCCGCGGTGAGCAACAGAAGCTCCATGCCCGCTCCGTCCTAGCCGTTGGAGGCCAGCGGTGTCACCAGCCCGGTGTCCAGCCGGTCGAGCCCATGGCGGTCCAACTCCAAGGGCCGAGCGCCACGGTGGGCCGCGACCTACCGCCCGTCGTGGGAGAGAATACCGTGCCGACCGCAGGGACCATACGAAATAGCCGACAACGGTAGGAGCTGCGTGCGTAAGTTGATCATCGCGGTGCTGGTCATCGTGGCGCTGGCCGTAGCGGCCGACTTCGGTGCCGCGGCAGCTGCCGAGTACGAAGTGGCCAAACAGATACGCCAACAGCTCCATCTCGCCAGCGACCCATCCGTGCGGATCAACGGCTTCCCGTTTCTGACCCAAGCCGTCGCCGGCCATTACACCGCGATCGACGTACAGGCATCCGGGTGTCCGCAGACCCGCTGCACGACCTCGACGTGGCGGTGACATTGCACAACGTCGAGGCGCCGCTGGCCGAGGTGATCTCCGGTGATCTGCATTCGGTGCGGGCGGCGAAGGCCGACGGCCGGGTCCGGATCAAGGATACCGACCTCGGTCGGGCCATCGGGATCGAAGATCTCCGGATTCAGCAACCCTCTGACCAGGAGATCAAAGAACTTCTTCCGCCGGGTACGCCGACCAGCGATTCCCCCCGGGGCAACCGCACGCCGATCAAGATGGTGGCGACCACCGACCTCGCCGGCCAGCACACCGAGATCGTCGCGCTCGGTGTGATCGAGCTGACCCGGGGCTCCGTGCGGATTACCACCAGTGATGTGCGGCTAGCCGGTGGCGGTGTCGGCACGGTGGCTCTGCCGCGGCCAATCCGCCAGACGCTGCTCAACACCTTGAGCACCGACGTCAAGACCGGTGGCCTCCCGTTCGCCGCCATCCCCACCAGGGTCTGGGTGGAAACCGGCTCGATAGTCGTGGAAGGCACCGCGAACAACGTCGTCCTGAGCCAGCTCAGCGCCGCCGACGGTAAGCCATATTCAGCGTTCTGAACGTGCTGCAACCGACTGAGATCCGTCCGAGAAGTGGAATCACGTCCCGGACGCCGGGAGTCTCCGGTAGGCTCGGTGTCGTGCACGTGCTGCTCACCAAGCGCCGGGCGGTTGACTTCTGCCGGCTGCGCAGCAGCCTCTGTCCCAAGGACCTGACCGGACGGTGATCTGCGCCACTTCCGGCTGCGGGTGTCTGTGCGCGGCCGTCGAGCACATCTAATAAGGCAATCCGAAGACAATTCACTGTATAACGCAACTCACCAATGAGGAGCTGTCGCATGAGCCGCGAAGACGTCCTGGTCACGCCCGACTGGGCAGAGCAGAACCTGGACACCAAGGGCATCGTCTTCGTCGAGGTCGACGAGGACACCGCCGCCTACGACACGGGGCACATCCCCGGCGCAGTGAAGATCGACTGGAAGACCGAGCTGCAGGACCCGGTGATTCGCGACTTCGTGGACAAAGGCGCCGTTGAGAAGTTGCTGTCGAACAAGGGCATCAGCAACGACGACACCGTGGTGCTCTACGGCGGAAACAACAACTGGTTCGCCGCCTACGCCTATTGGTACTTCACGCTCTACGGCCACCGCGATGTCAAGCTGCTCGACGGCGGGCGTAAGAAGTGGGAGCTCGACGGCCGGACCTTGACCACCGACGTGGTGAGCCGGCCGGCCACCAGCTACACCGCGCAGGAACAGGACCTCACGATCCGGGCGTTCCGCCAGGAGGCGGTCGACGCGATTGGCAACAAGAACTTGGTCGACGTCCGCTCGCCCGACGAGTTCTCCGGCAAGATCATGGCGCCAGCGCACCTGCCGCAAGAGCAGGCTCAGCGCCCAGGACATATCCCCAGCGCGCTGAACGTACCGTGGTCCAAGGCCGCCAACGAGGACGGCACCTTCAAGTCCGACGACGAGTTGCGGGCGCTCTACGGGGGCGCGGGGCTGGATAAAAGCAAGTCGACCATCGCCTACTGCCGGATCGGTGAGCGCTCCAGCCACACCTGGTTCGCGCTGCACGAGTTGCTGGGCTATTCCGACGTCAAGAACTACGACGGCTCCTGGACCGAGTACGGATCGCTGGTCGGCGCACCAATCGAGCTCGGCAGCAAGGCCTGATCGCCATGTGCGGAGCACCGGAACAAACCCAGGAATTGCCGCCGGAAACGGATTTGAGCAAACACACCGTGCTGACCGGCACGGTGCGCAGCGCCGGGGAGCCCGTCGGAGGTGCTTTCGTGCGGTTGCTCGACGGCACCGGGGAGTTCACCGCCGAAGTGGTGACCTCGGCCTCCGGGCACTACCGGTTCTTCGCCGCCCCGGGCGACTGGACCGTCCGCGCCCTCCACCAATCCGGCACCGGCGAAACACCCGTAACCGCCGACGCCCCTGGCCTGTTCAGCGCCGACGTCACGGTGGCGTAAGCGAATTCAGTGGGCTGAGCGGGGTTATCGAGTGCTGGATAACACCGCTCAGCCCGCTGATTGCGGGAGGGGTGGCTCGGTGGTTAGGGCGGCGGGCAGGGCGATCTCCAGGGCGGCCATCAGGGCGTCGGGGGTGGGGGCGCGCTCGGGGTCCAGCAGCCACTGGACCTGCAGGCCGTCGTAGACCGCGATGAGGAACGAGGCGACTTGCCGCGCGGTGGCGTCGGAAAGACCGTCGACCGAGGAGCGCACCATGTCGGCCACAGTGCCGCGCAGCCGCTCGGAGGACTCGGCGAGCTGAGCCCGCAGTTCCGGCACTCGCTCGGCTTGGGCCAGCGCCTCGACGAAGGCCACCATCAGCGGGCGATACTGCTCGAATGTACTCACCAGCGCCACCCAGGAGGCCCGCACCCGCTGCACCGGGGTGGCGCTGGGATCGGCGAACACGATCCGAGTGATCTGCGCGATGTACTCGTCGAAGCACTGCTGCATCGCCCCGTTGAGCAGCGCCTCCTTAGACCCGAAGTGGTAGCCGATGGAGGCTAGATTGGTGCCCGAGGCGGCTACCAGATCCCGGGCCGTGGTGCGCGCGTAGCCCCGTTCCAGCAAGCAGCGCCGAGCGCCGTCGAGCAGCGCCTCCCGGTGTCCCATAATCCGGATACTACCGGGGTTAGACAAACGTATGTATATTCCGGCTATGGTGAGCAAGCCGCCTCCTGGGCCGCCGCTGCCGGGACTTCTGCAGGCGGGACTGATCTGGCTGGATCCAGTTCGGTTCGTGCAGATCTGCCACCGCCGCTACGGCAAGCTGTTCACCACCCGGATACCGGGGATCGGCACGCTCGTCTTCGTCACCGACCCGGATGACATCAGGTCGGTGATGCGTGGTGATCCGGGGATCTTTCACGCCGGGGAAGCGGCCGCCCCGCTGAGCCAGGTCGTCGGGCCGAAGTCGATCCTCATGCTCGATGACGACAGCCACCGCCGCAGCCGCGCGATCATGCTGCCGGCGTTTCACGGTGACTCGGTGCGCAGGCAGGTTGCCGAGATGGTCGCCATCACCGTCGACGAGGTCGCCCGATGGCCGGTGGGCGAACAGTTCCCGCTGTTTCCCCGGATGCAGAGACTCACCCTGGAAGTCATCCTGCGCACCGTCATCGGGGTTCACGACGACCACCGGCTCGCCGCGCTGCGGGCGGCGTTGCCGCCGATGCTCGACATCGGTTCCCCACTGGAGCTGATCCCGCCGCCGCGAGTGTTGCTTCGTTTCGGCATGTGGCGCCGCCGCGCGCAGCACCGGGCCGCGGCCCTGGCGCTGCTCACCGACGAGATCACCCGCTGCCGCGCCGATCCACAGCTCGAGCAGCGGACCGACGCGCTGGCGATGCTGGTGCGCGGCATCGACGGCGCCGATGCCCCGATGGCCGATGACGAACTCCTCGACCAGCTCGTCACGCTGCTGCTGGCCGGGCACGACACCACTGCCACCGCACTGTCTTGGGCTTTCGAGCGGCTGACTCGCCATCCCGCGCTACTGCACCGCACCGCGGCGGCCGCTGCGGATGGCGACGACGCGTGGTTGGACGCCGTGTGCAAGGAGAGCCTGCGGGTGCGGCCGGTGGTCTTCGAGTTCGGCCGCAAGCTGACCGCTCCGGTGCAGCTGGCCGGGTACCGCATTCCGGCCGGCCACATCCTGGCTCCCAGCATCAACCTGGTGCACCACAGCAGCCGCCACTACCCGGACCCGGACGAGTTCCGGCCACAGCGATTCCTCGACCAGCGGCCCGATCCGGCCATCTGGCTACCCTTCGGCGGTGGGGTCCGTCGGTGCCTCTGCGCCACCTTCGCCCAGGTGGAAATGCGCACCGTATTGCGGGAGGTCCTGCGCCGAGTCGAGCTGGCCCCCACCACCGCGCCGGGCGAGCCGGTGCGGCCCCGCCACGTGACCATGGTGCCGCGCCAGGGCGCGATGGTGACCGTGCGTCGCCGCCTCACCGTCGCTGACCGCGTTGTGACTGGCTGACTCAGCTCGGGTGCAACGTCATGGCAGGCTGTTCGCCTTAGCACAGACGGTGACTGGGGAGGAACAGCAATGGGTCGGGTCGGGACAGCGATAGCCATGGGCGCGGTGCTGATCGGGGTACTCGGAGGCTGCGGGCAGGGCACCGCTGCGGCGCCCGGTTCCACCGCGGCCGGGCCGTCAGCGGCACCGGGCGGGCGCCGGAGTTGACCGTCCGTGCGCTCAGCGTCAAGGTCCGGGGCGGGAAGGCCAGCGGCGACACCGGCCGGGTGACGGTGCCCCTAGGTAGCCCGGTGATCATCTCGGTGAGCAGTGACGTGGCCGACGAGATCCACGTGCAGGGTTACGAGCGCACGGTGAAGGTTCCGGCGGCCAGCACCGGGTCGGTGGCCTTCACCGCGAACAAGCCGGGCACCTTCGCGGTGGAACTGGACAACCCCAAGCTCGCACTGCTGCAACTCCAAGTGGGCTGATGCTCGGCGACCGGGCCCGTGCCGGTGATCGTGATTTGGGTGCCCGGGGCGACAGATCAGGTCGCTGACGACACACAGACGGTGATCAACCGATTGAGCGTGCGGACCGCCTATGATCCCGAGAGTGACCAGCGGCCCCGATGGCTTGAGCGGCGATGAGGCACTGCGGGTCGCCGCCGAGCGCGCAGCGAGCACCGGTAGCCACAACCTTCCCGAATTCACCGACCTACCGATTCCCGGCGACACCGCGAACCTGCGGGAAGGGCCGCAGCTGCACCCGCAGTGCCTGACCCTGCTGCCGCTGGTCGGGGTCTGGCGCGGCGAAGGGCAGGTCGTCTACCCGACCATCGATGGACCGTACCGCTTCGGCCAGCAGGTGGTGATCTGCCACGACGGGCGGCCGTTTCTGCGCTACGAGTCACGGGCGTGGTTGCTCGACGATGCCGGCAAGGTGATCCGGCCGGCGGCTCGGGAGACCGGGTTCTGGCGGCCGCAAGCCGATGACACCATCGAGCTGCTCGCGGCGCACGGCACCGGGATCGTGGAGCTCTACTACGGACGGCCGCGCAGCCAGACCTTGTGGGAGCTGGCCACCGACGCGGTGGTCCGGAGTTCCTCGGCCAAAGAGGTCACCGGAGCGCACCGGCTCTACGGCATCGTCGACGGCGGCGACCTCGCCTACGTCGAGCAACGCGCGATGGTCGGTCAACCCATGCAGCCGCACGTCTCGACGCTGCTGCACCGGGTCGTCGGCTGAGGCAGCACGCAGGCCCTGAACAGTAGTCAGCCCCCGGGAGTCGCCGCGGAAGCGACGAGCCCAAGCGGGACCACTGCTCGGGCACCCCGGGGGCCGGGTGACTGCCTTGGATTCGC
>JBBPZY010000050.1:0-5136 GCA_038276315.1 Mycobacteriales bacterium | reverse complement strand
GACCGTGGCGGCCACCCGGCTGCGAGTGGTGCTATTGCCACCCGTCCCCACCGCGCTCGCCGCGCTCGCCGCGCTCGCCGAGCTCGCCGACACCCCAGCTAATAGCTGTCGCACTGGAGGGGTTACCGCTATGGACCAGTACAATTCGCCGCGGCAACACCCGACCCAGAGTGACGACAGGACCCGCGTGATTGCCGCGAATCTGCAGTGGCACGATGCCGAGCTCGCGCTGAAGGTGGCGCGACACTGCTTCGAGAGGTGGCGAGTCGCTGGCCCCCAGGACACCCCGTTACCGGCCACCATGCACGCCTACCACACCCACGTGGCGCTGCACGAGGCGGCGCGCGTCATCGCCACGCTTATTGAAACTTTCCGTCTCGAGGCGAACACCCGGGTCACCATCTCGGCGCCCGGTGCCGGCCTCCCCACCCAGCGCGGCGATCAGCCGATAGTCGAAAACTCATCGACAGCCATTGCCACCACGTTGGCGGAGGGGTCGACGCAGCTATCGGGGAATTGATGCCCCAGGAGCTGCAGTTGATCGATGGCTACTGGCGGGTGGCGAACTATCTTTCGGTCGGGCAGATCTATCTATTGGATAACCCGTTGCTGCGCGAGCCGCTTCGGGCCGAGCACGTCAAGCCGCGGCTGTTGGGGCACTGGGGGACCACTCCCGGGTTGAACTTGCTGTACGCGCACATGAATCGAGTCATCAGCGACCGCGATCTCGATACGTTGTATGTGACCGGCCCGGGTCACGGCGGCCCCGGGCTGGTGGCCAACGCGTACCTGGAAGGCACCTACAGCGAGGTCTACTCGTCGATCGGCCAGGATGAGGACGGGCTGCGGGCTTTGTTCCGGCAATTCTCCTTTCCCGGCGGCATCCCCAGCCACGTCGCACCCGAGACGCCCGGCTCCATCCACGAGGGCGGCGAACTGGGCTACGCGCTGGTGCACGCCTATGGAGCGGCATTCGACAACCCGGATCTGCTGGTGCTGTGTGTGGTGGGCGATGGGGAAGCAGAGACCGGTCCGCTGGCGGCGAGTTGGCACTCGAATAAGTTCCTCAACCCGGTGACCGACGGCGCGGTGCTGCCGGTGCTGCACCTCAACGGCTACAAGATCGCCAACCCTACCGTGCTGGCCCGCATCCCCGACGCCGAGCTCGCAGCACTGATGCGCGGCTACGGCTACGAACCGCATCTCGTCGTCGGTGACGAGCCCGCAGCGGTTCATCAGCAGCTCGCGGCCACGCTCGATAAGGTGCTCGACGACATCGCCGGGATCCAGGACGCCGCCCGGCACGGAGCCACGGCGACCGGTCGCCCGGCATGGCCGATGATCGTGCTGCGCACCCCGAAGGGCTGGACCGGCCCCAAGGAGGTCGACGGCGTGGCGGTCGAGGGCACCTTTCGCGCCCACCAGGTGCCGCTGGCCGAGACCCGCCGCAACCCCGAGCACCGGGCGCTGCTCGAGGCGTGGATGCGCAGCTACCGGCCCGAGGAGCTCTTCGACACCACCGGGCGGCTGATCCCGGAGCTGGCGGCGCTGGCACCGCGGGGCGCCCGGCGGATGAGCGCCAACCCGCACGCCAACGGCGGGCGGCTGCTGCGCGATCTCGCGATGCCCGACTTCCGGGACTACGCCGTGCGAGTGGAGTACCCCGGCGTCGAGTCCAGTTCGGCAACCGGCGTGCTGGGGGGCTTCCTCCGCGACATCATCGCCCGTAACCCCGACCGGTTCCGCATCATGGGCCCGGATGAGACGGCGTCCAACCGGCTCTCGGCGGTGTTCGAGACGACCGACCGGGCCTGGGACGCGACCACGGTGCCCGGTGATGATCACCTCTCGCCGGACGGGCGGGTGATGGAGGTGCTCTCCGAGCACCTGTGCCAGGGCTGGCTGGAGGGCTACCTGCTCACCGGGCGACACGGCCTGTTCAACTGCTACGAGGCGTTCATTCACATCGTCGACTCGATGTTCAACCAGCACGCCAAATGGCTTAAGACGACTCGTCACATTCCGTGGCGGGCGCCGATCGCATCACTGAACTACCTGCTGTCCTCGCACGTCTGGCGCCAGGACCACAACGGCTTGTCCCACCAGGACCCGGGATTCATCGACCATGTGGTCAACAAGAAGGCCGAAGTCGTCCGCGTGTACCTGCCGCCGGACACCAACACCCTGCTCTCGGTGGTCGACCACTGCCTGCGCAGCCGGCACTACGTCAACGTCATCGTCGCCGGCAAACAACCCGCGCTGACCTATCTGCGCATGGACGAGGCGATCGCGCACTGTACCCGCGGGTTGGGGATCTGGCCGTGGGCCGGCACCGCAGACGATGGACAGGGCGGCGAACCGGACGTGGTGCTGGCCTGCGCCGGGGACATCCCCACGCTGGAGACGGTGGCCGCCGCTGACCTGCTGGCCACCCACCTGCCGGAGCTGAAGGTCCGGGTCGTCAACGTCGTCGATCTGATGCGGCTGGAGCCTGACACCGAGCATCCGCACGGGCTGTCCGACCGTGACTTCGACGCCCTGTTGACCACCGACAAGCCGGTGATCTTCGCTTACCACGGCTATCCGTCGCTCATCCACCGGTTGACCTACCGGCGAAACAATCACCGGAACCTCCACGTGCGCGGGTACAAGGAGGAGGGGACGACGACCACTCCGTTCGACATGGTGATGCTCAACGACCTCGACCGCTTCCACCTCGTCATGGACGTCATCGACCGCGTGCCGTCGCTGGGCAGCAACGCCGCGGTCCTGCGCCAGCAGATGTCCGACGCCCGCCTCGCCGCACGTGCCTACACCCGAGAGTACGGCGACGATGACCCGGCGATCGCCGGCTGGACCTGGCCAGATCGGAGCTGACCGGTGCGGGTGCTCGTCGTCAACGCCGGATCCTCCAGTTTGAAACTGCGCCTGCTCGATGACCACGACGCCATCGAGTTCAGCGCAGACCTACCGGCTGGACCCGACGGGGTCGACACCTCGCGCTTGGCCGGCCTGCTGCACCGCTGGCCGGATCCCGACGCCGTTGGGCATCGCATCGTGCACGGCGGCATGCGCTTTACCGGCCCAATCCGTATCGACGACGCCGTGCGCGAACAACTGGCGGACCTGACCGACCTCGCTCCGCTGCACCAGCCGAAGTTCCTGGCCGCCCTCGACGCTGTCACCGCGCGACTACCCGGTATCCCCGCGGTGGCCTGCTTCGACACCGCGTTTCATACCACCATCCCCGCGGCCGCGGCGACCTACGCGGTGCCGCGCGAGTGGCGGAAGCGTTACGCGATCCGCCGCTACGGCTTCCACGGGCTGTCACACGCCTACTGCTCCTGGCGCGCCGCGGAATTGCTCGACGTGCCGCTGCAGGGGCTGCGGATTGTCACCTGCCACCTAGGCGCGGGCGCCTCGCTCGCTGCCGTGGTCGACGGTCGCAGCGTCGACACCACCATGGGCTTCACCCCACTGGAGGGCCTGGTTATGGCAACCCGCTCCGGCACCGTCGACCCCGGCCTGGTGCTCTGGCTCGAAGAGCATGAACATCTCTCCGCGCACGAGGTCGCCACCGCATTGGAGCAACGATCCGGGCTCAAGGCGCTGGCCGGCACCGGCGACATGCGCGAGGTCCAGGCGGCGGCCCAGCGCCGTGACCCGGACGCGGTACTGGCCCTCGACGTCTACACCCACCGGCTCGTAGGCGGCATCGCAGCGATGACCGCGGCCACCGCAGGCCTGGACGTGCTCGTGTTCACCGGCGGCGTGGGCGAACACTCCTCCACGGTGCGACGGCGAGCGACCGAGCGGCTCGGCTTCCTCGGCATCGCCATCGACGACCACCGCAACAACACCGTCGGCGACGACGGCGACATCACCGCTACCGGAGCCACCGCGCAGACCGTGGTGATCACCGCCCGAGAAGACCTGCAAATCGCCCACGAGGCCCGTCTGGTGCTCCACGCCGCATACCCACCGTGATCACTCCGACGGTCGCAGCCCGAGCGTCCCGGTGGCCTCGGCGACCGAGGTGGGGGCTCGGTGGCCGTGGTGCACCTGGCGGCGGCCGTGGCTGCGGTGTAGCCGGTTCTTGAGCTTGGCGAGCGCGGCGGTCAGGGCCGCGTAGAAGTCCGGCCCACGGGCCTCGGCCCGCAGGACTGGGCCGTTGCCCGTACCGGTGATCTCGACCCGCTGACGCAGTTTGGACTGCCGGTGGTTGTTCTCATGGAACAGCTCGACGGCATAGTGGATGATCGTGTCGTCGTACCGCTGGACGTTGGCCATCTTCTCCGCCACGTGCACCCGGAAATGCTCGGACACCTTGACGTTGTGACCGTTCACCACGATGGTCACCGCGGCGAGCTCCCCACCGTCGGTGCCCGTCACAGCTGAGGGAACTGGAGCTATTGGGGTGCTCGCGGGGTCGTGGGTGGGTTGCAGACTTGCCAGGGCCGTCAACGACGACTTCTCCATCCGACTCTCCTTTGTAGGTTCCAGGTGAGCGTCCCGTATCAGCATCAAGCAGGACACGGCGCCGACGGCCGGTGCTAGCTGGGTTCGGGTGCTCCGTTCGTCGCCGCGAGGTCCAAGCGAATCGGCTTGCTGCCGGTGGTTGCCTGCGGCGGCGGGCTCGCGGCGGCTGCCTCGTGTGCGAGGAAGGAGCCGAATTCGCCGATGGTGCTCATCAAGGGTGCGGGGAACACGACGGTGGTGTTCTTGTCGACGCCTATCTCGACCAGGCTCTGCAGGTTTCTTAGCTGCAGCGCCAACGGGTGGGCCATCATGATGTCTGATGCATCACCGAGCGCGGCAGCAGCTAGCGACTCACCCTCGGCGCTGATGATCTTCGCGCGTGCGAAAGACCCCTAAGTGACACCAACGATACCTCGCAACAGGGCAACATGGGCGGTTACCTGTATGCACCGTCGACGGATATTCATGGCGCGCGCCTGCCGCTGACATTTTCGCTGCGCTCCACGGGAATGTGACGCTAGTGCTGCACCGCATTAATCCTTCGGGGGTTTGATCCAGGCGGTGGGATCGGCGAGGTAGAGGCCCAGGGCGCAGTCGAGGGCTTGTTCTGGGGTGCCTGATGGGCTGCCGTCGGGCAGCACGCTGTCCTCGTAAGCT
>JBBPZY010000049.1:0-10068 GCA_038276315.1 Mycobacteriales bacterium | reverse complement strand
CGGATACAACCGACGCGGATACAACCGACGCGGATACAACCGACGCGGATACAACCGACGCGGATACAACCGACGCGGATACAACCGACGCGGATACAACCGACGCGGATACAACCGAGGTCGACGACGCACTGGAGGCCGGTGCATCCGAGGTCGACGCACCCGAGGTCGAGGCACCCGAGGTCGACGCAGCCGAGGTCGAGGCACCCGAGCTCGAATCAGTCGACGTCGTCGAGGCCGTCGGCACCGCTGATGACGCCGACCAGCCCGCGCCGGCGGCTGAGATCGAGCCGCCGGAGCCTGCGGACCTGGTCGACGAGCTCCGATCGGCGCTGGCCACAGCCCCCGGCGAGTGGTACGTGGTGCACTCCTACGCCGGTTACGAGAACAAAGTGAAGGCGAATCTGGAGACCCGCATCCAGACCCTGGATGTAGAGGACTACATCTTCCAGGTGGAAGTACCTACTGAAGAGGTCACCGAGATCAAGAACGGCCAGCGAAAGCAGGTGCAGCGCAAGGTGCTGCCCGGCTACATCCTGGTCCGGATGGAACTCAACGACGCCTCATGGAGCGCCGTGCGCAATACGCCGGGGGTCACCGGGTTCGTCGGAGCCACCTCACGGCCCTCGCCGCTGACCCTGGACGAGGTCCTGAAGTTCCTCGCCCCGCGAGTAGCGCAGCCCAAGGTGCCGGTTGGGGCCGGCAAGCATGCGGCAGGCCTCGGCGGCGGTAAGCCCACGATCGAAGTGGACTTTGAGGTGGGCGAGTCGGTCACCGTGATGGATGGTCCGTTCGCCACGTTGCCGGCGACGATCAACGAGGTCAACGTCGACGCACAGAAACTCAAGGTGTTGGTGTCGATCTTCGGTCGGGAGACTCCGGTCGAACTATCGTTTAGCCAGGTCGCCAAGATTTAACCGGCCCAAGATCGACGCAGTGCCGGTTGGCACACACCAACCCGAGGAAGGAACCATGCCCCCCAAGAAGAAGCGCAAGAGGCTCACGGCGACCGTGAAGCTCGCACTAGAGGCCGGCACCGCGAACCCGGCCTCGGTCGGGCAGTCGCTGGGTCCGCACGGTCTGAATATCATGGAGTTCTGCAAGGCCTACAACGCCGCGACGCAGAACAACCGTGGCGAGGTGGTACCTGCGGTGATTTCGGTGTTCGAGGACCGCTCCTTCGACTTCGTGCTCAAGACACCGCCTGCCTCGGTGCTGCTGCTCAAGGCGGCGGGGGTCGCCAAGGGCTCTGCGGAACCGCACAAGACCAAGGTCGCCAGAGTCGGTCGGGAGCAGGTCCGAGCCATCGCCGAGCGTAAACTCGAAGACCTCAACGCCAACGACATCGACGCCGCAATCAAAATCATTTCTGGGACTGCCCGCTCGATGGGTATCACCGTAGTCGACTGAGCTGCCTCGGCAGCTCTCAGTCTCCCAAACTCAACAGGAGAGCTGTTTCGGCTGGCCTTGGAGAGCTCTGCTGTTGAGTTCGGGAACTGTAGGGAAGATCTGCAAACCCAGTACGTGTGGGAGGGCCGGCGCTGGCCCGTACCACGACTGATCCGCTAGAAGAAGGACAGTGATATGAAGCGCAGTAAGGCCTACCGCCAAGCGGCCGAGAAGATCGACCGCAACCGGTTCTACAGCCCCCTGGAGGCTGCGGCGCTGGCTAAGGAGACGTCACCAAGCACGATCGATGCCACCGTTGAGGTGGCGATGCAGCTGGGCGTTGACCCTCGCAAGGCTGATCAGATGGTTCGGGGCACGGTCAACCTGCCGTATGGCACCGGCAAGACCGTCCGCGTCATCGTCTTCGCCACGGGTGACCGGGCCGCCGAGGCTGTGGCCGCCGGCGCTGACGTGGTCGGTTCTGACGATCTCATTGAGCGCATCCAAGGCGGCTGGCTGGACTTCGATGCGGCGATCGCGGCGCCGGACCAGATGGCCAAGGTCGGTCGGATCGCCAGGATTCTCGGTCCCCGGGGGTTGATGCCCAACCCCAAGACCGGAACCGTAACTCCCGACGTCGCCAAGGCGATCGTGGACATCAAGGGCGGCAAGATTAACTTCCGGGTGGACAAGCAGGCCAATCTCCACTTGATCATCGGCAAGGTGTCCTTCGACACCGACAAGTTGGTGGAGAACTATGTCGCTGCACTGGATGAGGTTCTGCGCGGTAAGCCGTCTGCCGCGAAGGGTCGCTACCTGAAGAAGATCAACTTCTCCACGACTATGGGCCCAGGTATCCCGGTCGACCCCAACCGCACCCGTAACCTGCTGACCGACGAGCAAACCCCCTGAGTCGGGTTAGTTTCAAGATCGCGTACGGCGTTGTAGTAGTTGCATGTCACTCCGGGCCCGGCTGACGGTGAGGCGCGGGACCCGCCGACGTCGCCGGCCACCTGGTTGTCATGGCGAGGCACGCGCGGAGTGTCGCCGCGCCGGTGTCTGCTCCGCCACATCTGCCCCACGAAGAGGTGGGTGGATCCATTACGAAGTTGCCGTAGCCGGCAATTCCCAGCGAAAAGTTGCCGGCTACGGCAACTACGCACAGCGTGACAGTCCTTCCCTGGACGTCACTGACAGTGACGTCGGCAGTACGGGGCATTCGAGCTGGGGGCGGTTTGGGGACGGTCCGGTGATAGGCCTAGAGTAGTCTCTGGTTCCATCGTAGACCGCTGGTCTCCGCGCCATTGGCGCGGACGAAGGCCCCGCGATTGTGGGCGGCCCGCGCAGGAGAACGTGGTTATACGTCACGCTGCGCCGTTGCGCGCCGCTGGCTACGCCCCGCGCCTACTGCGTCGGGGCGTTCGTCGTTTTCGGGTCCGGGTACGGGCACGTCCTCCGGCTTCGCCCAGCCAGCCGACGCACCACGCCGACGCACCACGCCGATGCCCGCACTGCCGGTAGTCCAACCACCGCCGGCAGTCCAACCACCGCCGGCGCAGCCGGCAGTCCAACCACCGCCGGCGCAGCCGGCAGTCCAACCACCGCCGGCGCAGCCGGCAGTCCAACCGAGGAGGCGATCCATGGCTAGACCGGACAAGGTCGACGCCGTTGCCGATATCGCGGATCAATTCCGCAGTGCCACTGCTGCGGTCGTGACCGAGTACCGCGGCCTGTCCGTGACACAACTGACCAACCTACGTCGCTCGCTCGGTAGCTCCACCACCTACCGGGTCGCGAAGAACACCCTGGTTTCGCGTGCCGCGCGAGATGCTGGTGTAGACGGTTTGGATGAGCTGTTCATCGGCCCGACCGCGATCGCGTTCGTCCATGGCGAGCCGGTCCTCGCGGCGAAGGCGCTGCGTGATTTCGCCAGAGAGCACAACGCTCTGGTGATCAAGGGTGGCTACTTGGACGGCCGTGCGTTGACGGTTGCCGAGATCGGCCAGATGGCGGACCTGGAGTCTCGTGAGGTGCTGCTGGCCAAGCTGGCTGGCGCGATGAAAGCCAATCTCTCCAAGGCGGCAAGACTGTTCTCGGAGCCAGCCTCTCAGGTTGCCCGGTTGGCCGCCGCCCTGCGCGACAAGCAGCAAGACCTGCAGCCGACCGACGAGCCCGCCACGGACTAGTCGACCCGAGTGATCGGCACCGGCTCCATTGACGACACAAGATGACAGAAGGAGAGACGCCATCATGGCGAAGATGAGCACCGACGAACTGCTCGATGCATTCAAGGACATGACTCTGCTCGAGCTGAGCGATTTCGTGAAGAAGTTCGAGGACACCTTTGATGTCACCGCCGCGGCGCCTGTCGCGATGGCGATGGGTCCAGCGGGCGGAGCTGCGGAAGCTCCGGTCGTAGAGGAGAAAGACGAGTTCAACGTCGTCCTCGAGGCGATCGGTGAGAAGAAAATCCAGGTCATCAAGGTGGTCCGGGAGGTTGTCTCCGGGCTCGGCCTCAAGGAGGCCAAGGACCTCGTCGAAAGCGCCCCGAAGCCAGTGCTGGAGGGTGTGCCGAAGGACCAGGCCGACGCCGCCAAGGCCAAGTTGGAAGAAGCCGGCGCCAAGGTCAGCCTGACCTGAGCACTGCCCGCAACCGCGTTCAGTAGGCGCAGCGGGGCGATCGGGGCCGCGACAGCCCCGCTCAGCCCGCTGAACGCGGAGCGGGGCTCCTCGGAAGGTGTTGGTCCAGCCAGCAGAGCAAGTCGGTGAGGATCTGCTCGCGCTCGGGCTCGTTGAACACTTCGTGGTACAGGCCTTGGTATCGGTGCAGTGTCTTGTCTGCCGACGACACCGTGTCGTGCACCATCGCCGAGCCGGTCAGTGCGCATATCCGGTCGTCGGTGCCGTGCAGCAGCAGCAGCGGCATTGCCAGTCGTGGCAGCCGGGCGGGCAAGCCCGCCATCGTCGCCAGAATTTCCGCTCCGGTTCGAGCCTTGATCTTGCCTCGGTACACCAGCGGATCCTGCTGGTAAGCCCGGACTACCGCGGGGTCCCGGCTGATCTGCTCGGTAGCGAGGGCGGCGACCCCCAGGTTGGGGACCAGCGCCGAGAGCACTCCGGCAAGCCGGCGCTGCAGTGCCGAGCCGGCCGTCACCTCCCCCGCCGGCCCCGACACAACCAGCCCGTCCAGCACGACCCGCGGTTCCATGGCGTGGGGTTCAGGGGCGGGGGGTTCAGGGGCGTGAACCTCAGTGGCATAGTGCAGCGCGATGAGGCCGCCGAGCGAGTGACCGACCATGAACACCGGCAGACCGGGATGTCGCTGCGCGGCGAACAGTACGAAGGAGCTCAGGTCGTCCACGATCAAGGTCATCCGCTCGATATTGGCTCGTCGCCCGCCGGACCGCCCGTGCCCGCGGTGGTCGGCGGCATAGACCGCAAAGCTCGAAGCGGACAGTCGGGTGCCCACGTGTGCGTAGCGCGACGAGTGCTCATGGACACCGTGCACGATGATGACGACCGCCCGGGCCGGGTCCGGGGGAAGCCACGCTTGCCAGTACGTGGACTGGTTGGGCGTGATCTTCTGGTGTCCCTCCTCATGTTTGGTGCTCACCGACCACCTCCTTGGCGGGTGCGCGACGGTAGCCGTCCGCGGTCACCTTCACTTCTATCTCTTCACTCTGGACGACCATGACCAGCATTGCCACGACTCCTACTTCCCTGGGACGCCTCGGCGGTCCACTCCGGACCGCAATTCTGGCGGCCGCGGTGGTCGCCGTGGTCGCCTTCGCTGCCACAGGTTGGTTCGGCGTGTCCTGGTACCGGGCGGCGCACGACAAGTCCCTCGTCGTGGGAATGGACCGAGACGCCGTGCTGGGGGATGCGCAACGGGCCATGGTCACCCTCAACACGCTCGATTATCGGCGGGTGCAGGACGGCTTGACCCTGTGGGAACACTCCACGACCGGATCGCTACTCAGCCAGCTGCGCGCCAACCGCGATGCCTATGCCCGTGCCATCACCAACTCGGCAGCGGTCACCACCGCGATGATTCTCGACGCCGCGGTCGCCTCCCTCAACGAGCGTGCCGGCACCGCGGAGGTGCTGGTAGGCGTGGACGTCACGTCTCAGGCGGAACAGGGTGACCCGAGCTGCGCGCACCGGCGCGTCCGACTCAACATGATCCGTGCCGGCAATACCTGGAAGGTCGGCACGTTGGCGCCGGTCGGCGAGGCGTACTCGGACGCTGGGCCATGTTCCCCCGACACCACCCCGAAGTAGACCCGACGTGGGGAGCCGAGATACCAGGCTCCGGAAGAGGGAGAAAGCCCCAACATGACCACCCCGATCGCAGCAGAACTTGCGCCCACCGAGAAGGTGGCGAAGCCGCCCCGGCGGGTGACCGCGGTGGCGACGTTGGTGGCGCTGGTCGCTGCGGTGGTACTGGCGCTAGGTTTCGCTGCGTGGTTCCGCGGCGAGGCCAACCAACTGACGGGGTCTGCGGCGGCAAGCAACGCCGCGCTGGTGGATGCTGGCGCCACCGCTCAGGTCTCCGCCCAGGTGCGCGAAGCGGTGCAACGGGTCTTCTCCTACGACTTCGCCCGGTTGGACGACAACGAGCGAGCCGCTGACGAGGTCATCACCGGCCAGTACACCCAAAGCTTTCACCAACAGTTCGCCCGGGTGCGGGAGCTGGCGCCCCCGCAACAGGCTGTGGTGGTGGCGACCGTGCCGGCCATCGCCGTCAAGGTTCTCGACGGTGACCGGGCGATCGTGCTGGTGTTCATCGACCAGCAGGCCCACCAGGGCGGCCAAGCCAAGCCGCTGCTGGCCGCCGGTAGGCTCAGCGTCACAGCGCAGCGGGTCAACGGCACCTGGAAGATCGCCGACGTGGAGCCGTTCTGACCGCCTCGGCTTGAGGACGGCCTCAACCTGATAGTGCCAACCTGTAGTCCCAAACCTGATTATCACAGGGCACGGGAGGGTCCATGAGCACGGGCGTAGAGGTGGTCGTGGAGCGGCCCCCTTCGTCGGCCGCCGGGCTGGTTCGGCCTGTCGTGGTATCGAGAGCCGCCCACGATGACTCCGTCGCGCTGGGGACGGCCCGGGACGCCGTGCTCCAGGATGCCCAGCAGGCCACGGTCAACCTCAATACGCTCGACTACCGGCGCGTGCAGGACGGGCTGACGCTATGGGATCAGTCGGCGAAACCAACCCACCTCACCCGTCGATCGGTCGCGCCGATCAGCTAAATAGCCGCTGATCGTGCACATCCGACCACTGATCGGACGATGCACTCTTGACGGGGAGCGTCCCGCAGGTCACCCTAGGACCACGCTCGCGCCGTCTAAGTACGGCGCTGGACAGTCGCCGTCCTAGCGGTTAGACTGCTTCTTTGCGCTGCCCTCTCCTCGCTTCCCTGCGCACAGGTTCCATCGGACACGGAATTCTTTGGTCACGATGTTGGTTGGTCACCGTGTTCGTTGGGCAACAGGGTGCCCTCGGCAGAGGGTTCCCGTGGGTGCAGGATTCGTCGGGCTGTGCCAAAGGTATCACCCTGAGGTAACAACCTGAGGTTAACAACCGCAAACGACACTAACAACTACATCAGCAACTGCACCAACACCGCGCCGGGAGTGTGGTCCGAGGAGACCACGAGGTCCTGCGCTCGGCAGCGCTAGTGTTCGGAAGGACGCAATCTTGGCAGTCTCCCGCCCGACCAAGACCTCTGCTGCGAACAACTCCGTATCCCGCCTCCCGGGAGCTCCGCCCCGGCCGTCTTTTGCGAAGATCCGCGAGCCGCTCCAGGTGCCCGATCTGCTGGACCTGCAGCTCCAATCGTTTGAGTGGTTGATCGGTGCTGACCAGTGGTACCAGCGCCGCATCGAGGCCGGTGACGAGGCGCCCATCGGTGGTCTCGCCGAGATGCTCGAGGAGATCTCCCCGATCGAGGACTTCTCCGGCTCGATGTCCCTGTCCTTCTCCGACCCTCGCTTCGATGAGGTCAAGGCCTCGGTCGAGGAGTGCCGGGACAAGGACATGACCTACGCCGCGCCGCTGTTCGTCACCGCCGAATTCACCAACAACAACACCGGTGAGATCAAGTCACAGACGGTGTTCATGGGTGACTTCCCGATGATGACCAACAAGGGCACTTTCATCATCAACGGGACCGAGCGCGTCGTGGTGTCCCAGCTCGTTCGCTCTCCTGGGGTGTACTTCGACCACGCCGTGGACAAGACCACCGACAAGGACGTCTTCAGCGTAAAGATCATCCCCAGTCGTGGTGCCTGGCTGGAGTTCGACGTCGACAAGCGCGACACGGTGGGGGTGCGGATCGACCGCAAGCGCCGCCAGCCGGTGACCGTGCTGCTCAAGGCCCTGGGCTGGACGACCGAGCGGATCGCTGCGCGCTTCGCGCACTCCGAGACGCTGCTCGCCACCCTGGAGAAAGACCACACCGCCGGGCCCGACGAGGCGCTGCTGGACATCTACCGCAAGCTACGTCCGGGTGAGCCGCCCACCAAGGAAAGCGCACAAGCGCTGCTGGAGAACCTCTTCTTCAAGGTCAAGCGTTATGACCTGGCCAAGGTCGGCCGCTACAAGGCCAATAAGAAGCTGGGTCTGGCCTTGGCGCACCGCAATGGCGTGCTCAGCGAGGACGACATCGTCACCACCATCGACTACCTCGTCCGACTGCATGCGGGCGAGACGACGATGCCGGCCGCGAACGGTGCGCCGGGCGCGGTGGTGCCGGTGGAGACCGACGACATCGACCACTTCGGCAATCGCCGGTTGCGTACCGTGGGTGAGTTGATCCAGAACCAGATCCGGGTCGGCCTGTCCCGGATGGAGCGCGTCGTTCGGGAGCGGATGACCACTCAGGACGTCGAGGCGATCACGCCGCAGACCCTGATCAACATCCGTCCGGTGGTAGCGGCGATCAAGGAGTTCTTCGGTACCTCGCAGCTGTCGCAGTTCATGGACCAGACCAACCCGTTGGCCGGATTGACTCACAAGCGGCGGCTGTCCGCGCTGGGTCCCGGTGGCCTTTCGCGGGAGCGGGCCGGCTTCGAGGTCCGCGACGTGCACGCGTCGCACTACGGCCGGATGTGCCCGATCGAGACCCCGGAGGGTCCGAACATCGGGCTGATCGGGTCGTTGTCGTCGTACGCCCGGGTCAACCCGTTCGGCTTCATCGAGACGCCCTACCGCAAGGTCGTCGATGGCCAGGTCACCGAGCAGATCGACTACCTGACCGCCGACGAAGAGGACCGGTACGTCAAGGCGCAGGCCAACGCAGTGCTGGCCGACGATGGCTACTTCGCTGAGGAGCGCGTCCTGGTACGACGCAAGGGCGGCGATGTCGACTACATCGACCCGCTGGGCGTCGACTACATGGACGTCTCCCCTCAGCAGATGGTCTCGGTAGCCACCGCGATGATCCCGTTCGTCGAGCACGACGACGCCAACCGGGCTCTCATGGGCGCCAACATGCAGCGTCAGGCAGTGCCACTGCTTCGCAGCGAGTCACCGCTGGTGGGAACCGGTATGGAGCTTCGTGCCGCGGTGGACGCCGGCGATGTCGTGGTGGTCGAGAAGGCCGGCGTGGTCGAGGAGTTGTGTGCCGACTACGTCACCGTCATGGCCGATGACGGCACCCGACAGACCTACCGGATGTATAAGTTCCACCGGTCCAACCAGGGCACCTGCAACAACCAGCGGCCCGTCGTGGCCGAGGGTGATCGGGTTGAGGTCGGCCAGGTGATCGCAGACGGGCCATGCACCGACAAAGGTGAGATGGCCCTGGGCAAGAACCTGCTGGTGGCGATCATGCCGTGGGAGGGCCACAACTACGAAGACGCGATCATCCTGAGTCAGCGCATTGTGCAGGACGACGTGCTCACCTCGATCCACATCGACGAGCACGAGATCGACGCCCGGGACACCAAGCTCGGCGCTGAGGAGATCACCCGGGACATCCCGAACGTCTCCGAAGAAGTGCTGGCCGACCTCGACGAACGCGGCATCATCCGGATCGGCGCCGAGGTCCAGGCCGGGGACATCCTGGTCGGGAAGGTGACGCCGAAGGGCGAGACCGAGTTGACCCCCGAGGAGCGCCTGCTGCGTGCCATCTTCGGGGAGAAGGCTCGCGAGGTCCGCGACACCAGCCTCAAGGTGCCGCACGGTGAGACCGGCAAGGTCATCGGCATCCGGGTGTTCTCGCGCGAGGACGACGACGAGCTGTCGCCCGGCGTCAACGAGCTGGTCCGGGTGTACGTCGCGCAGAAGCGCAAGATCCAGGACGGTGACAAGCTCGCCGGCCGGCACGGTAACAAGGGTGTCATCGGCAAGATCCTTCCGGTGGAGGACATGCCGTTCCTGCCGGACGGGACGCCGGTGGACATCATCCTCAACACCCACGGTGTCCCGCGCCGGATGAACATCGGGCAGATCCTGGAGACCCACCTCGGCTGGATAGCCAAGCGTGGGTGGCGGATCGACGGTGAGCCGGAGTGGGCGTCGCGGCTGCCTGAGGAGCTGCACCAGGCTGAGCCTGGCACCGTGGTTGCCACGCCGGTGTTCGACGGGGCCAAGGAGGAGGAGATCACCGGTCTGCTCAGCTCCACGCTGCCCAACCGGGACGGCGACCAGATGGTCGGACCCGACGGCAAGGCG
>JBBPZY010000048.1:0-15477 GCA_038276315.1 Mycobacteriales bacterium | reverse complement strand
CGCATGGCCGGCACCACCGACACCCCCGTCTTGTGCCTGAACCTGTGGCTCGAGGACGGAGCTGACGTCCGCGCCGTGTACCACGACCTCGACACCCGAGTCCTCAGCCGCGCCCGCGACAGCCTCGGCACCTCCTGCCTGGCCACCGCCGTCCGCATCGAACTCGATGCCGCGCCCCCCACCCGGGTCAGCTGACCAACACTCGCAGGGCTCTATGGGCTCTAGGCGAGTTCCGTGGGGTAGGTGCGGCACGGCCGTTTCGTCTACTCCGCCACTTCTGTCCCATGAAGAGGTGGGTGCATCTATTACGTATGTGCCGCAGCCGGCAACTTCGAGCGAGAAGTCAGCGAGTCACGGGCGGCGTTGTCGGTGGTGTTTGGTGGTCTGGGCGATCACTACGATGAGGCCTAGCAGGATGAGGGCGGCGGCTGAGCCGACCAGGGCGACAGTGCGCGGCGTGTTGTCCGGGGGTGGGGGTTGGAAACCGGACAGCTTCGCTGCGTTCACCGAGGCCGGAGCGGCACCTTGTTCCTCGGGTAGCACGGCGGTGAGGGCGGCGACCGGATCGATCATGCCGTAGCCGAGTGCCTCGCTGCGCCCACCGGAGGCGCCGGTGTGTTGCGCGGTCTGCTCGATGCGATGCATCACCTGGCGCGCGGTCAGATTCCGGTATCGCTCCCGGATCAATGCCGCGACCCCTGCAACGTACGGGGTGGCGAAGCTGGTGCCATCGAGTGCGCGCGGCTGGCCGTGCGCGTCGACGAGGCCGGTGGTCAGCCCCGATCGCCCGGCCGCGAGGGATACCGCGCCGATGCCCGGTGCGGCGACATCGACCCACGGCCCCCGGATCGAGAAGTCTGCCGGTTCGCCGTTGTTGTCAGTCGCCGCGACGGTGAGGACGTCATCGTCGAACCAGCCTGGCGAGGAGATCGTGGTGACCGCACCGGGGTTGTTCTGCTTGCAGGTGCTGCTGGTGTTGGCGGCGGCCACCACCACGACCACGTTGTGCTCCACCGCGTGGTGCACGGCGGCCTGCAGATCCGGCGCGTTGACCTGGTCCCGCTCGGCCGGGAAACACGCGGCCTCCGAAATGTTGATCACCG
This sequence comes from Mycobacteriales bacterium, assembly GCA_038276315.1. GTDB lineage: Bacteria > Actinomycetota > Actinomycetes > Mycobacteriales > Pseudonocardiaceae. Next base: position 14,374 of record JBBPZY010000048.1, on the reverse strand, counting down.
TCGCACCCAGCTGAACGGCGCGCATCACAGCCCGCGCCATGCTCACCGTGTCGCCGGCACTCGGGCTGTGGATCGCCTGGCCGTCGTCGAGCTGGCGCAGCGGCACCGAGTAGAAGGTGCTGGCCTGCCGGATGGCGAGGATTTGCGCAGCCGGAGCTACCCCGACGAACCGGCTGTTGGCGTCGGGCGCCGCGGCGATGAGTCCGGCTACCACGGTGCCGTGACCGTCGCAGTCGAACAGGCCGGTGCGGTTTTCGATGTAGTCACCGCCGTCGATCAATCTGCCGGCCAGCCTGGGATGCGGTTGCACCCCGCTGTCGATGACGGCGACCCGCTGGTCGCGTCCGGTTGCGAACTGCTGGGCCTGCCGGATCCGCAGCCGTCGTTGCGCCGGTGGCTCGGCCTGGAGGTTCTGCGGGTTGTCCGTGACCGGCTGCTGGCAGGATGCGTGCAGCTCGACCGGACCCGTTTGCCGGGTGGCCGTGTTGTCCACGGTGTAGGGCATGGTGTTCACGCTGGCCGGCGTTGGCAGGGCCGTGGCGTCCACTGCGGGTGGCACTCCTGGCGGCCGATCACCGGGTTGAGCGGCCACTGACCACGCTGGTCCCGCAAGGCACAGTAGTGCGACGGTGACGGCCACCAGGGAGCTGCGACGAGAAGGAGAACCGGCGGGCGCCCTCACAGCGCCCGGAAGGTTTTGTAGAGGTCCAGCACACCCAGGGCTAGCGGCAGGACGGCGGCGATGAGAATCGCTTCGGTCACATCCACCGACTGGCGCAGCACCGGGGAGAACCGGCGCTGCGGTAGGACCACTCCCGCGAACAGTGCCAACATCGTGAGGACCAGCAGACCACCGAAACCGATCAGCAGCAAGCCCGGCTGGCGCGCCAACGCCAGCAACCCGGCCATCAGCCCGGCTACCGCGATCATCCCGCTCACCAGCAGCGCGATCGCCTGGCGACCGTTGGCGTAGGAGCGGGCCCGCAGCAGCAGCACCGCGGCGACTACCGCGCCCAGCACGATCCCCAACGCACCCCCAGTCGCGGCCAGCACCGCGCCGATCGCCGCTACCGCGCCGCATCCCGCGATCATGCCGGTCAGGTACTCGTGTGCTATGCCTGCGCGGCGCTCGATCGCGGTGTAGTCCGGGAAACCTGGGTCCTCCTGCAGATCCTTGGCGCTGCCGGGAACTTGGGGCATGGGCAGGCGGGACAGGTGGATGGTCAGCCGGGGCAGAGTCGAGATGGCGCAGAGTGCCAACGCGGCTGCCCCGGCTGCGATCCCGGCGGCGGGACGGTCAACCACACTGGCAACCAGGAATGTCAGCGCGCCAAGGGCAGCAGCGGTGGCGCTGGCGATGAACGGTGTGATGCCAGCGCTGAGCACCGTGATCGAAGTGACGGCAAGCACCAGGACCAGCGTGCACGCCAACAAGAAGTTCGCCGCATGGACGCCGCCCGGCACGATGTAGAGCCCACTGACGAATCCCAGCGGAAGGCTGCCCGCTGCCACCACTACGCCCGCCTTGGCGTCGTCGTATACCCGGGCCATCGTCGCGCCCGCGATCAGCGCGATCACCGCGGCGGCGCCGGCGAGGGCGGCCGCGCTGAGCCCGAACTCTGGTCTGGCCACGGCACCGACCCGCAGCAGCGCGACAGCGCTGGCCAGCAACGCCAATCCGGCAGCGACTAGCCCGAGCGTGCGGGCAATGCTCTGGGTCCACGGTCGGTAGCTGTCCGGGGCGGCGACGGCGATGGCGTCCACCACATCGTCGAACAGCGGCGGCGGCGGGTTATCGCGACGATGCCGAAGTTGCAGTAAGTCACCGTCGACCACACCCAGCGAGCTCAGCGGGCGGTCCGGATCGATCGCCTCGCCGCCGAGCTTGGCCAGGCACCAGCCGCCGTGCCTACTGCCACCGTCCGCGCTGGACTCACCAGCCATCTTCAGCAGCATCGGCACCAGATTGGCCACCGCGACGTCCGACGGCAGCGCTAGATCTATGCGGGTGCGGGGTGCCACAACCGTCACTCTGCTGAACACGGTGGACGGTCGAACCGCCGGCGTTGCGTTGGTATTGGTTGGCACCCGCTGCACTCCTCGCTCGGCCCGCGGCGCTGTAGTCCGGGGGAGTATCCATGCGCCAGCCCACGGCGTCAGAGAGGGGTCTGGCACCAGCGCCCGGCGTCAGTCAGCCTGGCGTGCTTTCAGCCCATCCTGCTGACCTGCGACGACGAGTCAGCGCGCCGCAGCTGCCCGGGCATCGTGCTGCTGCACCGCCCGCTGATCGGCCCACCGTGTTGACGGCTCATCGCCGAGAGGCACCACGCTGACGGTCAACGGCTCATCGTCCAGTTTCGGTGATCATGGCCTGGGGTCGAGCCGGCCGTCGCTCGGAGCGGAGTGCGGACCGCGAAGGCCGGCATCGAGCACCCGCTAGGGTGACCGACCTCTGCGCGCGTGGTCGGCTCCACCTTCTGGGTGATCACGTACGCGTGAACCGCGGGAGGTGAACTGGCATGAGCACTGTGCAGTTCCGGCGATTACCTCGGTTGGGCGCGCCGAAGATGCCTGGTGGTGAGGTGCATCTGGAACCGCCACCCGAGGTGCCCAGGGTCCTGCCGGGCAACATCGTGCAGAAGATGCTGCCGATCGTGATGATCGTCGCCGTGCTGGGCATGGTCGGCTACACCTTTACTACCGGTGACGGCAAGAGCAACCCGCTGTTCCTGATGTTCCCGATCATGATGGTGGTGTCGACCGTCGGCATGTTCGCCGGGGGCAGCCGTGGCGGGGCGGCCAAGGCCGAGATGAACGAGGACCGCAAGGACTACCTGCGATACCTGGGGCAGATGCGCGAGCGGGCCCGGGAAGCCGCGCAGGAGCAGCGTGCGGCGTTGGAGTGGAGCCATCCCGATCCGGCCGCGTTGTGGTCGATCGCGAGCAGCCGGCGGATGTGGGAACGTCGCGGCGGCGACCTGGACTTCTGCACTGTGCGGATCTGCCGGGGATCACAGCGGCTGGCTCCCCGGCTGGTGGCTCCGCAGACCGGTCCGGTCGACGAGCTGGAGCCGATCACCATGCTGGCACTGCGCCAGTTCGTCCGAGCCCATTCGATCGTGCCGGAGCTGCCGATCGCCATCTCGGTCCGCGGTTTCGCCGCGATCGGGATCTCCGGCGAGCCGGTCGCCTCGCGCGGATTGGCCCGCTCGATGGTGGCTCAGCTGGCCACCTTCCACACCCCCGACGATCTGCTCGTCGCCGTGGTCACCACCGGGCGGGCGAAGGTGGACTGGGAGTGGGCGAAGTGGCTGCCCCATGTGCAGCACCCGAGCCGCGTCGACGGTGTCGGGCCGGTGCGAATGATGGCCGGTTCGCTGGCCCGGATCGAGGAGCTGCTCGGCGAGCAGCTCCGGGACCGCCCACGATTCTCCCGCACTGCCCCGCCACCTGGGGAGGGGCCGCACATTCTGATCGTCGTCGACGGCGGCGAGGTCACCGGCGCGGAACAGATCATCCTTGAGGAGGGCGTGTCCGGGGTCACCCTGCTGGACCTCTCGGGCTCGCTGGGCACCCTGACCAGCCGTCGCGGGCTACAGCTGGCGATCGAGGGCGGCCAGATCGGCGCTCGCGGGGCGACCGGGGTCGAGTTCTTCGGAGCGCCCGACTCACTCGCCGTCGCCGAGGCCGAGGCGGTGGCGCGGGCCCTGTCGCCCTACCGCCTGGGCGCAGCGGAGTCCCACGGTGAGGACGCGCCGCTGCTGGGCAACACCGGCCTGCTCGGACTGCTCGGTCTGCCCGAAGATCCCCATGCCTTCGACGTCGCCCAGGCCTGGCGGCCGCGCCCGATCCGGGACCGGTTGCGGGTGCCGATCGGGCTCGGCGAGTTCGGCCAGCCCGTCGAGCTGGACATCAAGGAGGCCGCCCAGGGCGGTATGGGCCCGCACGGGCTCTGCGTGGGAGCCACCGGGTCGGGCAAATCGGAGTTCTTGCGCACCCTCGTGCTGGGCATGATCGCCACCCACTCGACGGCGGCGTTGAACCTCGTGCTGGTCGACTTCAAGGGCGGCGCGACGTTTCTGGGCATGGAGCACGCGCCGCACGTCGCTGCGGTGATCACCAACCTGGCCGACGACCTGAGCCAGGTTTCCCGCATGCACGACGCGCTGGCCGGTGAGATGAACCGCCGCCAGGAGCTGCTGCGCACCGCGGGGAACTTCGCCAACGTCAAGGACTATGAGAAGGCCCGGGACAACGGTGCCGACCTTGATCCGCTACCGGCGTTGTTCATCGTGATCGACGAGTTCTCTGAGCTGCTCGCGCAGCGGCCGGAGTTCATCGACCTGTTCGTGGCGATCGGCCGGCTGGGCCGCTCGCTGCAGATGCACCTGTTGCTGGCCTCGCAGCGCCTCGAGGAGGGCAAGCTGCGGGGCTTGGAGTCGCACCTGTCCTACCGGATCGGTCTGAAGACCTTCTCCGCTGGGGAGTCCCGGGCGGTGCTGGGCGTTTCCGACGCCTACGAGCTGCCCTCGGTTCCCGGGTCCGGTTACCTGAAATTCGATACCGCGTCCATGGAACGCTTCAAGGCGGCTTACGTCTCGGGGCCCTACCGCGTCGGTCGGGTCGTCGCACTGTGCAGTTCGGTCTCGGCCAGCTCGGCACCGGTCGCGTCCGATCTGCTGCCGCGGCTGTTCGTTCCTGACTATGTAGAACTACCCGAGGCGGCTGCCCCTTCTCTTGCCCAGGAGGTGGTGGACGCGCCGCCAGAGAAAGTTGCCGAACTCAGCGTGCTGGACGTCGTGGTGGCCAAGCTGCGCGGGCAGGGACCCCCAGCCCACGAGGTGTGGCTGCCACCGCTGGAGGCGCCGCCATCGCTCGACCAGCTGCTGCCGCCACTGTCGGTCACCGAGGATCGCGGGTTGTCCGCGGTCGGGTTCTTCGGCAACGGTCGCCTCGCCGTCCCGGTCGGGATCGTGGACAAGCCCTACGAGCAGCGCCGCGACCTGCTCTGGGCGGACTTCTCCGGTGCCGCGGGCCACGCCGCAATCACCGGCGGCCCGCAGTCGGGCAAGTCCACCCTGCTGCGCTCGATATTGATGTCGCTGGCGCTCACGCACACCCCCGAAGAGGTGCAGTTCTTCTGCATCGACTTCGGTGGCGGCACATTGGCCTCACTCGACGGCCTGCCGCACAGCGGTGGGGTCGCCGGGCGGCTGGAGCCGGACACGATCCGGCGCATCATCGCCGAGGTGACCGGCCTGCTCGCCGCTCGCGAGCACCGGTTCCGCACGCTGGGTATCGACTCGATGGCCGACTTCCGGGCCCGCAAGCAGCGCGGGGAGCTTCGTGAGGATCCGTTTGGCGATGTGTTCCTGGTGATCGACGGGTGGCAGAGCTTCCGCCAGGAGTTCGAGGTCTCCGACCTGGAGATGCGGGTGGTGAACCTGGCCACCCAGGGCCTGTCATACGGGGTGCACGTGCTGATCGGCGCCACCCGGTGGGCCGAGATCCGGCCCGCGATGAAAGACCTCCTCGGTACCCGCCTCGAACTGCGCCTGGGTGATCCCGGTGAGTCCGACATCGACCGTAACGGTGCGCTCAACGTGCCGCCGGGACGCCCGGGGCGGGGACTGTCCCGGGACAAGCTGCACTTCCTCGCCGCGTTGCCCAGGATCGACGCGGTCACCAGCGCGCAGGACGTCGGCGCCGGGGTGGCCCACGCGGTCGCACACATCCGGGATGGCTGGCCCGGACACCGCGCACCGCGGGTCCGGCTGCTGCCCGAGCGGATCCCGTACGAGCAGTTGCGCATACCCGCGCAGCAGCCGCACCTGATCCCGATCGGGATCAACGAGGCCGAACTCGCCACGGTATCCTTGGACTTCGCCGCCGAGCCGCACTTCCTGTGTTTCGCCGACGGCGAGTGCGGCAAGACCAACCTGCTGCGGACGATCGCCCGGGGCATCGTGGACCGCTGTACGCCTGAGCAGGCCCGCATCGTCATGGTCGACTACCGCCGCACCATGCTCGGTTTCCTGGAATCCGAGCATCTCATCGGGTACGGGATGTCGGCCGATGTGCTGACTCCGATCATCAAGGATGTGGCGAACTCGATGCGGGCGCGCCTGCCCGGCGCGGGCGTGACCCAGCAGCAGCTCCGGGACCGCTCCTGGTGGTCGGGCCCGGAGCTCTACGTCCTGGTCGACGACTACGACCTGGTGGCCACCCAGGGCGGGGTGAACCCGCTCGCGCCACTGTTGGACTTCCTGGCCCAGTCCAAGGATGTCGGGCTGCACCTGATCATCGCCCGACGGTGCGGTGGCGCAGCCCGAGCCCTGTTCGAGCCGGTGACCGCCCGACTGCGGGAGCTGTCCACCCCCGGCATCGTGATGAGCGGCAACCCCGATGAGGGCCCGCTCCTGGGCAACGCCAAGCCAGCTCCAATGCCCCCCGGCCGGGGGACCCTGGTCGAACGCAAAGCCGGCCGCCAGCTGGTTCAAGTCGCCTGGCTCGATGTCACTTCGTCCTAGACTCGTCGGCATGACGCCCGGGGACGAGGAGTTCCTCACTGAGCTATATCGGAACCTCACCAAGCAGGCTGTGCGAGCGCAAGCCCGACACCGACGGTCTCGGCTTTCGACCCGACCTCGGATCTGCTCCGGCTCGGGCAGTCGAATCGGCGGATAGCCCGGCCGCTTCAAAGAATGCATCTGGCCCGTGCTCGCGGAAGCTGATCGGACATCAGCACCCCGGCGAGCAGGGTGAACGTTCCAGGGCTGCCGTTGCCTGGTCAAACGTTAGCATCTGCAACGTTGTGCGACCGGTTGGTCGCGACGGGCAACCGGCTCTGGCGGTGTGGCGTCCTCTTGTCGCCAGATGGCCCAACCCGATAGACCGATGCGAGGAGACCACAGCAGATGGCACAGCAGTTCGGCGCGCAGTTCGAGCAGATGCAGTCGGCGGCAAGTCACGTCGCCGAGGTGAACCAGAGCGTGCAGGGCCAGCTCTCCGGTCTGCGCAACCAGCTGGCACCGCTGGCCGGGGCGTGGAAGGGCCAGGCATCGACGGCCTTCCACCTTCTCATGGAGCGCTGGGATACCGATGCGCGCAATCTCAACGAGGCACTCAACAGCATCGGTGAGCAGATCCGCGGATCCGGGACCACTTATGCCCAGGCCGACGAGAACGAGAACCAGACCTACTCGCGGATCAGTCAGGCCTTGGGTAACTGAGCGCGCCACCCACGCCTCGCGATACCCCACCAGAACTCCCGAAGGAGATATACCAGTGAGCGATGGCACGATTCTGGTCACGTTCGGCGAGCTGGAGAGCGCGCGGAGCTCGATCCAGACGACCTGGACGAATATCAGCCGGGAGATGGAGGACCTCAAGCGCTACCTGCAGCCGATGGTGGAGACCTGGAGTGGCGATGCGTCGTCCGCCTACCAGGCTCACCAGGCGAAGTGGGATCGATCGGCGAACGACCTGAATCAGGTGCTCAACCAGATCGGGGTGGCGCTGGGTACGTCGAACGACAACTACCAGGCCGGTGAAGCGTCGAACCGGGCACGTTGGTCATAGCCGACCGACACGAGGTCGCCGGGTCGCCGCTGGGTACTGCGTCCCCCGCCCGGCGGCGACCCCGTTTTGACCGGGCTGCGCGGCTCCCGGTATCGTTTCCACGCTGCTGTGCGGATGTGCGCGGCTCCTGATCGATGACCCTGCGAATGCGATAATGAGGTAGTCCGTGCGCACGTACAGCCCTAAGCCCGGCGAGGTCGAGCGCGCCTGGCATGTCATCGATGCCACGGACGTGGTCCTGGGCCGTCTCGCCAGTCAGGTCGCCACGCTGCTGCGCGGCAAACACAAGCCCACGTACGCCCGCCATGTCGACACCGGCGACTTCGTGGTGATCGTCAACGCCGGCAAAGTGGCGTTGTCCGGCAACAAGGGCGATCGCAGCTTCGTCTACCGGCACAGCGGTTACCCGGGCGGCCTCAAGCGGCGCTCGTTCAACGAGATGCTCGCTACCCAGCCGGAGCGGCTGGTGGAGCGGTCCATCAAAGGCATGCTCCCGAAGACCACGCTGGGCCGGGCGATGGCCCGCAAGCTCAAGGTCTATGCCACCCCCGAGCACCCCCATGCTGCTCAGCAACCGCAGCCATTCGAGATCACCCAGGTCGCCCAGTGACCACTCCTGATCCAGCGATCGTTTCCACTCCCGACGCCGCAACCAGTGAGGACCCGAGAGACGCCGTGACCACACCGCAGACGACGCAACCCGAGGCCGGGCCGGCCGCCGCTGTCGCACCGGCCCCACTCGTGCCGGTGATGCCGGTGCCCAGCGGTCAGGTCACGCAAGCGGTGGGTCGCCGTAAGGAAGCCGTTGTGCGGGTGCGTCTGGTGCCCGGCACCGGTGTTTTCAAGCTCAACGGCACGACGCTGGAGAAGTACTTTCCGAACAAGGTGCACCAGCAGTTGATCCGGGACCCCCTGGTCACCGTGAACAAGCCCGAGTCCTACGACGTATTCGCCAACCTCTCAGGTGGCGGTACGTCCGGCCAGGCCGGCGCACTGCGACTGGCCATCTCCCGCGCACTGATCGAGATCAACATCGATGATCGTCCGGCTCTGAAGAAGGCGGGCTTCCTCACCCGTGACTCCAGGGCAACGGAACGAAAGAAGTACGGATTGAAGAAGGCGCGCAAGGCGCCCCAGTACTCGAAGCGTTAATGCCCGCGAGCTTTGACGCCTCGCCGGTGTTGACATCCCGCCTGTTCGGTACCGACGGGGTGCGGGGATTGGCGAACTCCGAACTCACGCCGGAGCTGGTGTTGGCCCTGTCCGGCGCGGCGGCGCGGGTACTTGTCGACCGGCGCCGTGGGGGTATTGGGGCTCGCCCGGTAGCCGTGGTGGGGCGGGACCCGCGGGCCAGTGGCGAGATGCTGGAGGCGGCCGTTACCGCCGGTCTGACCGCGGCGGGTGCCGATGTGCTGCGCGTCGGGGTGCTGCCCACGCCGGCCATCGCGCATCTGGTGGGCGAGCTGTCCGCGGACCTCGGAGTGATGATCTCCGCGTCACACAACCCGATGCCGGACAACGGCATCAAGCTCTTCGCCGCCGGCGGCCATAAACTTCCTGACGCGGTGGAGGACGAGATCGCCGTCCGGGTGCACGACCGCGAGTGGCAGCGTCCCACCGGAGCCCGGATCGGCCGGGTGCGTGATGTTCCGGAGGCCGCCGGACGCTATGTGGATCACCTGCTGCTGGCGACGCCGCACTCGCTGGACGGGGTTCGCGTGGTGGTCGACTGCGCTCATGGCGCGGCATCCGCCGTCGCTCCGCAGGCGTACCGCAGGGCCGGTGCCCACGTCGTGGCACTGCACGCCCAGCCGGACGGCCTCAACATCAACGACGGCTGCGGCTCCGCCCATCTGGACGATCTGCGCGCGGCGGTCGTGGCGCAGGGTGCTGCGATCGGTATCGCGCACGATGGCGACGCCGACCGATGTTTGGCCGTGGATGCCACCGGTGCGGTGGTCGACGGTGACCAGATCATGGCCATCCTCGCGCTGGCGATGCGGGACAGCGCTGAGCTGGTCGAGAACACCTTGGTGACCACCGTGATGAGCAATCTGGGGTTGCACCTGGCGATGCGCGAGCATGGTGTGCTCGTCAAGACCACCGCGGTGGGCGACCGGTACGTGCTCGAGGCTCTGACGGCGGGTGGATTCTCGCTGGGTGGTGAACAGTCGGGGCACGTGGTGCTTCCCGAGTACGCCACCACCGGCGACGGGTTGCTCACCGCGTTGCGACTGATGGCCCGGATGGTGACCTCGGGGCGCAACCTGGCGGACCTGGCCGGCGTGCTGACCCGGCTGCCGCAGGTGCTGATCAACGTCGTGGTCACGGAGAAGGCAGCGGTCGCGACGGCACCCGCGGTGGCCGAGGCCCTCGCCGATGCCGAGGCCGAATTACGCGATACCGGCCGCATCCTGCTGCGCCCATCAGGAACCGAGCAACTGGTGCGGGTGATGGTCGAGGCTCCTACCGAATCCGCCGCCACGAGCATCGCTGCACGGGTAGCCAAGGTCGTCGCTGCCGTTCGCTGATCTATCACGCTTCCGGGGCTTCGGCCAGCAGAACGTCGTAGTCGGTCGTCCCGACGAGGTGACGCAGCAGGAACGCGGTGACCAGCGCCCGGCTGATCCGCCGGGTTGCGGCTTCTGAACCACTGCCGATGAGCACATCGGTCCAATGTGGGCCTTCGGTGAAACCGAGATGGCTGGCCTTGGGCAGCGTCCGCAGCTGCACCGGACCGGCCCACGCCCTGACCACCGGCTCGGCATGCCCGACCGCCGGTGCCACCTGATCGTTGTCGCCGGCCACGTGCAGGCCCGGCATGGTGCAGCGAGGCGCGGCGGCAACCGCTGACGGCAGGGTCTGGGCCAACGCCAGGGTGACCACCGCCCGGCATCGGCCGTCGTCAGCGGCCGCGAGCACCGCGCAACCGCCGCCCATCCCGTGTCCCACCAAACCCAGCATGTCGGGATCGACGCTGATCGCACCATCGCCCAGCCGCACGCCGGCGCACACGTCCAGCGCCGTGCGTAGATCGGTGGCGAACTGTCGGTGCGACGCCAGCGGGCCACCCTGAGTGGCGGGCGCCGCCGCGACCACTCCCCAGGTCGCCAGGTGGCGCAGCAGCTCCTCGTAGCGCGCCGGCGGCTGCAACCAGCCGTGCCCGAACGCGATCGCAGGCAGGCCAAGCCCGGAGCGCGGAGTGAACACCACGCCGGGCAAACCGGCCGCCGCGAGGTCACCGCGGGCCACCGCATGCCGACCGGGCCGGGACAGCTCCTCAACCGTGCGGCGGACCGCGGGATCGGTGCGTGCCATGAGCCGGGACGGTATCGGATCGCGGTAATCAGGTTGGGCTAGCGTGGCGCCCATGTGCGGAATCGTGGGCTACGTAGGACATCGAGACGCCCTGGGCGTCGTCCTGCAGGGTCTGGGCCGGCTGGAGTACCGCGGGTATGACTCTGCCGGTGTCGCCGTCCTCACCAGCGCCGGCCTGTCGGTGACCCGCAAGGCGGGGGCACTGGCCAACCTGATCGGCGAGCTCGACTCCACCGTGCGAGCGGCGTTGTGCGGCACCGCCGGGATGGGGCACACCCGCTGGGCGACCCATGGCGCACCGACCGACCGCAACGCCCACCCGCACTGCGACACCGCCGGCAGGCTCGCCGTGGTGCACAACGGGATCATCGAGAACCACGCCCAGCTGCGCGCCGAACTGGAGCATGGCGGGGTGGAGCTGACCAGCGACACCGACACCGAGACCGCCGCGCATCTGCTTGCCGCGGCCTACGCGAGCTGCGGCGACCTGCCGCTGGCCGTCCGTACGGTGTGCCGCCGGCTACACGGCGCGTTCACCCTCGTCGTCACCCACGCCGACGAACCCGACCTGATCGTCGCGGCGCGCCGCTCATCGCCGCTGGTGGTGGGGGTGGGCAACGGGGAGCACTTCGTCGCCTCCGACGTCGCGGCGTTCATCGAACACACCCGCGACGCCGTCGAGCTAGGTCAAGACCAGGTGGTGACGATCACCCGCGACGGCTACCAGATCACCGATTTCCACGGCGGCCTCGCGTACGGGAAACCCTTTCACGTCGACTGGGACCTCTCCGCCGCCGAGAAGGGCGGCCACGACTACTTCATGCTCAAGGAGATCCAGGAGCAACCCAGCGCCATCGCCAACACCCTGCGCGGGCATTTCATCGACGGCCGGATCGTGCTGGACGAGCAGCGGATGGACCTCCAGGAGCTGCGTGACGTCGACAAGGTCTTCGTGGTCGCCTGCGGGACCGCGTATCACTCCGGGATGGTCGCCAAGTACGCCATCGAGCACTGGTGCCGGCTGCCGGTGGAAGTGGACCTCGCCAGTGAGTTCCGGTACCGCGACCCGGTGCTGGACCGCTCCACCCTGGTGGTGGCGATCTCGCAGTCCGGGGAGACGATGGACACCCTCGAGGCGGTGCGCCACGCCAAGGACCAGAAGGCCCGGGTGCTGGCGATCTGCAATACCAACGGGGCGCAGATCCCCCGGGAGTCCGACGCGGTGCTCTATACCCACGCCGGGCCGGAGATCGGGGTGGCCGCCACCAAGACGTTCCTCGCCCAGATCGTCGCCAACTTCCTGGTCGGTCTCGCGCTGGCGCAGGCTCGCGGCACCAAATACTCCGACGAGGTTGCCCGCGAGTTCGCCGCGCTGGAGGCGATGCCCGCGGCGGCGACCCAGGTGCTCAGCACCGTTGATCAGGTGCGCGAGCTGGGTCGCGAACTCGCCGACGCCAAGGTGGTGCTGTTCCTCGGCCGCCATGTCGGTTTCCCGGTCGCCCTGGAGGGCGCGTTGAAGCTCAAAGAGCTCGCCTACATGCACGCCGAGGGCTTCGCCGCCGGAGAGCTCAAGCACGGTCCGATCGCGCTGCTCGAGCCGGGGCTGCCGGTGGTCGTGGTGATGCCGTCGCCGAAGGGGCGGGCGGTGCTGCACGCCAAGCTGTTGTCCAACATCCAGGAGATCCGGGCCCGCGGCGCGCGGACCATCGTCATCGCCGAGGAAGGCGACGAGACAGTGCGGCCCTACGCCTCGCACCTGCTGGAGGTCCCCGCGGTGCCCACGCTGCTGCAGCCACTGGTATCCACCGTGCCGCTGCAGGTCCTCGCGGCTGAAATCGCCCGGCAACGCGGCTACGACGTGGACCGGCCGCGCAACCTCGCCAAATCTGTGACAGTTGAGTAGCGCGTGAGTGGCAATCGTGGTGATAACTCACATCGCCACTCACGAGGCGCCTGGGCTGTGGTCCGCGTGCGGGCCGCCGAGCAGGCGATCATGGCTCTCCACAGTCCAGGCGGCCTGATGCGTCGGGCCGCGTTCGGGCTGGCAACCAGGGCTGCGGCGATGTTGGCGGAGCGGACCGGGGGGGTGTCCGGCCGGCACGTTGCGTTGCTGGTCGGGGCGGGCAACAACGGCGGAGACGCGTTGTGGGCCGGGGCATACCTGCGCCGCCGCGGCGTCGTGGTGACAGCCGTGTTGTTGTCCCCGGACCGGGTTCACTCGCAGGGCCTGGCGGCGCTGCGCCGAGCCGGCGGGCGGATCTGCGACCAGCCGCCGGATCGGGTGCACCTCGTGCTCGACGGGATCGTAGGGCTGTCCGGCCGGGGTGCGCTGCGCCCGGCGGCCGCGCGGCTGGTGGCGGCCGTCCGGGCGCCGATCATCGCGGTGGACTCGCCGTCCGGAGTGGACCCGGACACCGGCACCGCCGACGGGCCTGCGGTCACCGCCACTGAGACCGTCACCTTCGGCGCCCGCAAGCCGGTGCACCTGCTGACCCCGTGGCGCTGCGGCCCGGTGCATCTGGTGGACATCGGCTTGTTCACCGAGCTTGGGGAGCCCGACCTGCGCGTGCTGACCGCTGCCGAGATCGGGGCGCTGTGGCCGGTGCCGGGTCCCACCAGCGACAAGTACAGCCAGGGCGTGGTGGGAATCGCTGCGGGTTCGGCGGACTATCCCGGGGCGGCGGTGCTCTGCGCGGGAGCCGCTGTATTGGCGACGTCGGGCATGGTCCGATTTGCCGGCTCCGCCGCCGACGCGGTACGAGCGCGCTGGCCGGAGGTGGTGGCCACCGGGTCGGTGTCCGACGCCGGGCAGGTGCAGGCCTGGGCCGTCGGGCCGGGATTGGGCACCGGCGTCGCCAGCCGCCAGGTGCTGGCCCACGTGCTGAGCCGGGGAGTGCCGGTGGTGGCCGACGCCGATGCGATCACCTTGCTGGCCCGGCACCCGGAGCTTGCGGACAGCCGGGATCCGGGCACCCCGCTGGTTCTGACCCCGCACGATCGGGAGTTCGAGCGGCTCACCGGCAAGCCTCCCGGCGCCGACCGGGTGGCGGCTGCGCGGGACGCCGCCCGGCGGTTCGATGCGGTGCTGCTGCTCAAGGGGAACACCACCATCGTCGCCGCGCCGGACGGTCGGGTGCTGGTGAATCCGGCCCGCTCGTCATGGCCGGCCACCGCGGGCTCCGGCGATGTCCTCACCGGCGTGCTCGGCGCGCTGCTGGCAACCGGGCTGGAACCGGCCACGGCAGCGGCTGCCGCGGTGCACGCCCAGGAACTCGCCGCCGCCATCGCCGCTCGGGGCAGCGCCGGTCGGGGTGGCAGCTCCGCCGGCGCGCCAGCGCCCGCCTCGGCCATCCAAGCGGCCCTGACCGACGCGATCCGCACTCTCCGCGCAACAGAGGGTTGACAAACGGATATCGTCACTGTCCGTGTCGAGCAGGGACTAGATGTCGCAATCCGCGGAGGTGGGCCGGGTGGG
>JBBPZY010000047.1:0-19367 GCA_038276315.1 Mycobacteriales bacterium | reverse complement strand
CGGGTGCTGGCGTTCCAGAACGCCCCGGTGCCGGCGTAGCTGTCCAGGAACTCATGCGCGGCGACCTCATCGTGGGTGACGATCGTGGCGGCCAATCCGGAGGTCTCCTGGTTCGCAACGTGGGCAGCGTGTGCGGGACCGGTCACCCGGCTCACGGTCAGCGTCGCCTCCCGCCCGGAGTCCAACGCCCACTCGTGTCCCAATGGGTGATCATGGGGCGGCAGGGACAGCGCGATCCCGCGCTGGCGGGCGGCCTCGAGCAGCGCCGCGTACAACCGATCCGGGACACTGTCGGCTACCAGCAGGAGGTTGACCCGGTTGCAGACACCCAGCCGGTCCAGCCCTCCCACCAGCAGCTCGACCGCCAGCACGGGGTCCGCTGCCGCGTCGACGTAGAGCACACCACCACCGTCGGCGTGGGCCAGCACCCGAACCCCATGACGCGCACCCTCGGCGGCCAACATCCGGGTGGTTTCGCCGCTGCCCCGCACGATCACCAGCGGGATCAGCTCGGGCTGCTGCACGAGGGCGACGGCGCTGTCCCGGCGTGGGTCAGGCACCAGCTGCACGGCGCCCGGGTCCAACCCGGCGTCGGTCAGTGCGGGCGCGATGACGTGCTCACACAACGCCAGCGCGCAGCGCAGTGCCGCCGACCCAGTGCGCAGCACCCCGGCATTGCGGGACTTCACCAGCTGTGAGGCGACATCGACGGTGACGTTGGGTCGGGCCTCGAAGGTGGCCCCCACGACACCAACCGGGCGCCGGCGCTCGATCAGCCGCAATCCATCCGGACGATCTTCGAGCACCCGGTCCCGGGCCGGGAACGGCACCTGGGCAAGCAGCGCGAGCTGGCCGGCCATCTCAGCTAGCCGCTCCTCGCCCAGACGCAGCCGGTCGATCAGCGCCTGGGTCATCCCGGACTGCTTAGCCGCGGCGACGTCGGCGGTGTTGGCGGCAAGGACCTCAGCGGCGGAGTCGGCCAGCCGCTGCGCCATCGCATCCAGCGCGGCATCGATGGCCTGGTCGGACGCGGTTGCCAGAGTCGGAGCAGCGCGGTGCGCCAGCCGCGCGCACGCAGCGACGACCTCGGCCGCAGAGTCGGTAGAGGGTTCAGGGGTTGTCCGAAGCTGCACGACTCCCGAGCCTACGGGGAGAGCACTCGTGAGTGGCATTGAGTGCTGGAACACTGTTACGCACTCACGACCCGGGTCTGGCAACCGGCACCAAGTCGTCGGCATGCACGACTTCGCGGCGTAGTTCGGCGGGCAGGTCACGGGTGGAGCGGCCGATCAGCTCGGGCAGCTCCGCCGCGTCAAACCCGACCATTCCCCTGGCGACCACGACGCCTCGCCCGTCGATCAGCTCCACCACATCGCCGGCCTCGAAGTCACCCTCGACGCCGGTGATGCCGGCGGCGAGCAGCGAACGCCGACGATGCACCACCGCGCTCACCGCACCGTCGTCGAGCTGTAGCCGGCCGACCGCCCCCGCGGCGTGGCGCAACCAGAACCGGCGGGCCGATAGCCGCGCGCCAGTAGGCGCAAATGCGGTTCCGACATCGGCCGCACCCAAGGCGCGCCCAACCTGTGTCGCGGCGGCGAGCAGTACCGGCACCCCGGATTGCGAGGCCAGCGTCGCGGCGCCGAGCTTGGAGGCCATTCCCCCGGTACCCAGCGCACCACCGGTGCCAACCTGCACACCGTGCAGGTCCGCCGGTCCAGTCACCTCGGCAACCAGCCGGGCGGCGCCGAGCCGAGGGTCACTGTCGTAGAGCCCGCCGACATCGGAGAGCAACACCAACCCGTCCGCGCCGACCAGGTGCGCGACCAGGGCAGCAAGCCGGTCGTTGTCACCGAAGCGGATCTCGTCGGTGACCACGGTGTCGTTCTCGTTGACCACCGGCACCACCCCGAGGCCGCGCAGCCGGGCGAAGGTGCGCTGCGCATTGCGATAGTGCGCGCGGCGGACCATGTCGTCTGAGGTCAGCAGCACCTGGCCGACGGTGCGGCCGTGCCGGGCCCACGATTGGGCGTAGGCGTACCCGAGAGCCAGCTGCCCAACACTGGCCGCGGCCTGTTGAGTGGCCAGATCGCGGGGCCGGCGGCGTAGCCCCAGCGGAGCCAACCCAGCCGCGATGGCGCCCGAGGACACCAGGACCAGCTGGGTGCCGGCCGCGACGCGGGCGGCCAGCGCGTCCACCAAGGTGTCCAACCTGGCTTGATCCAGCCCACCGGATGCCGTGGTGAGCGAAGACGAGCCGACCTTGACCACCAGGTGCCGCGCCTGCGCCACGGCCTGCCGGGTCGGGCTCACTCCTGCGGGACCTCACCGGCGGCGCCTGGGTCGCGCCGCACGCGCCGGGCCGCCTTGCGCTGGTCTGCGCCGATGCGCTCGTCGCTGGCCAACCGCCAGTCCGTGCCGCGGCCGCCCAGCCGGATCGCGCCTCCGCCAGCCGGGGTGGCAGGTTCCCAGTCGAAGGTGACGTGGCCGATCGTGACCGGACAGCCAGCGCGCGCACCTGCGCCCGCCAAGGCGTCCTCGACGCCGAGCCGGGCCAGCCGGTCAGCCAGGTAGCCGACGGCCTCGGCGTTGTCGAAGTTCGTCTGCCGGATCCACCGCTCCGGGCGGCCGCCGCGGACGATGAATCCCTCGGGCCGCTGCGGGTCGGCCGTGACTTCGAAGCCCTGTTCGTCGACCGCCGTTGGCCGCAGCACCACCCGGGTCGGTTCGGCGGGGGGTAGCGCCTCGCGGTGCTGGCGCACGGCCGCGCCGAGGGCGAATCGCAGTTCCCGCAGACCTTCGGTGCTCACCGTGGACACGCAATATACGGGTAATCCGCGCGCCTGGAGCTCGTGGCGCACCATCTCGGCCAACTCCCGGGCGTCCGGAACGTCGATCTTATTGAGCACCACCAGCCGAGGACGAGACGCCAGTTCACCGCCCAGCGACGGGGTGTATGCGGCCAGTTCGCGTTCCAGAGCATCCACGTCGGATAGCGGGTCGCGGCCCGGGTCGACGGTCGCACAGTCCACCACGTGCACCAGCACGGCGCACCGTTCGATGTGCCGCAGGAATTCCAGCCCGAGTCCCTTGCCCTGGCTGGCGCCGGGGATCAGGCCAGGGACGTCGGCGACGGTGAACACCGTCTCCCCCGCGGTGACCACACCCAGGTTGGGCACCAGAGTGGTGAACGGATAGTCGGCAATCTTGGGACGAGCCGCTGACAGCACCGAAACCAGAGAGGATTTGCCCGCTGAGGGGAAGCCGACGAGGCCGATATCGGCCACCGACTTGAGCTCAAGTACCAGATCCCGGGCGTCGCCCTCCTCGCCGAGCAGGGCGAAGCCCGGCGCCTTGCGAGCCTTGGAAGCCAGCGCCGCGTTGCCCAGCCCGCCGTGCCCGCCCGCCACTGCGACGAATCGGGTTCCGGCGCCGACCAGGTCAGCCAACACCTCGCCGTCGGGAGTGAGCACCACGGTGCCATCGGGCACCCGCAGCTCGAGGTCCTCGCCCATGGCGCCGTTACGATGGCCACCTTGGCCCGGCTTGCCGCTTGAGGCTCGCGCCTGGGACCGGTAGTGGAAATCGAGCAGGGTGTGCACCCCTGGGTCTACCACCATCACCACATCGCCGCCGCGGCCACCGTTGCCACCGTCGGGGCCACCCAGTGGCGTGTACTTCTCCCGGTGCACCGACGCACAGCCGTGGCCGCCATCGCCCGCGGCGACGTGAATCACGACCCGATCCACGAAGCGGGACACCTCTGGCTTCACCTCATTTTTCGAGCGTTGGTCGGTCATAAAAAACCGACGAGGGGCGAGCCGGTCACCGCCGGGCCGCCCCTCGTCGGGTGCGTTATGTGGGGCCCGGGATCAGGGCTGCACCGGGACGATGTTGACGGTCTTTCTCCCACGCTTGGTGCCGAACTCCACCGCTCCCGTCTCAAGCGCGAACAGGGTGTCGTCGCTACCACGCCCGACGTGGACGCCCGGGTGGAACTTGGTCCCGCGCTGGCGGATGAGGATCTCGCCCGCGTTGACCAGCTGGCCGCCGTACCGCTTCACCCCGAGCCGCTGAGCGTTGGAGTCGCGGCCATTGCGGGAGCTGGACGCGCCTTTCTTGTGTGCCATCGGTGCTCACACCCTCGTCAGGAGTTTCTCAAGGTCAACGATCAAACGCCGATCCGGGCTCACCGCATCGGATTCGCAAGGTCACTAGGAGATGCCGGTGACCTCAACACGGGTCAGCTGCTGCCGGTGACCCTGACGCTTGTGGTACCCAGTCTTGTTCTTGAACTTGTGGATCCGGATCTTGGGTCCTTTGAGCTGCGCGACAACCTTTCCACGGACCGAGGTGGCGCCAAGAGCAGCCGAGTCGGTGGTCACACTGGAACCGTTGACGAGCAACACCGCAGACAAGCTGACCTCGGTGCCAGGGTCGCCGTCAAGCTTTTCCACCTCAACGATGTCCCCGACGGCCACTTTGTATTGCTTGCCGCCGGTCTTCACGATCGCGTACATCGGGTGGTACTCCTGGTTGGTCGACTCGCTTGGACTGACTGTGACGTGACCTGGCTGCAGCTTGGGCCTAATACTGCCTGCGCAGCGGGCAACCTTAGGGCCGCCGAGCTGGCGGGCCGCGCCAACGAGCGTACGGCCCGCCGTTCAGCTCGGTCAAACCGGGGTCCTCACCTCGCGTGCGGTACGGCGAAGGACTGGGTTGCCGACTCCGCACCGTCGGCGAGCTCTGTGGCGGGCGGTCCGGCGGGACGTGAAGCGGCCCGGCGGCGCCGCGCCATCGTGCGAGTTGCCGGCTGCGCGGGCACCTTCGGTGCGTCGGTCGCCGGTGTCTCCACGTCATCCGCGGCCACGCGGTCTACCGCGATCTGGTTTTCAGCGACGTGGTCCACAGCGACGTGGTCCACAGCGACGTGGTCTGCCGCGACCTCTGCCACGGGCAGCCCCTCGACGATCGTCTGTTCCGATGCCGCGGGGACAGCCCCCGTCCCACGTCCGCGGGACTTGACCCGACGGCCGTTCCCGTTCCCGGAGTCCCGAGCCCCCGAAGGCACGCTCGACGCCCCAGTAGACGCCCCAGTAGACGCCACAGCCGGAGCCGGCTGGCTGCGCACGTGCACCGGCTCCGCGGACACCAGCACTCCGCGGCCCTTACAGTGCTCGCAGGTGCTGGAATACGCCTCCAGCAGCCCGGTGCCCACCTTCTTACGGGTCATCTGGACCAGCCCGAGCGAGGTCACCTCAGCGACCTGGTGGCGGGTGCGATCCCGACCCAGGCATTCGGTCAACCGGCGTAGCACCAGGTCCCGGTTTGACTCGAGCACCATGTCGATGAAGTCGATCACGATGATCCCGCCGATGTCCCGCAGCCGCAGTTGCCTGATTATCTCTTCCGCGGCCTCGAGGTTGTTGCGGGTCACGGTCTCCTCGAGGTTGCCGCCCGACCCGGTGAACTTGCCGGTGTTGACGTCGACCACGGTCATCGCCTCGGTGCGATCGATGACCAGGTATCCGCCGGAGGGCAGCCACACCTTACGGTCCAGCGCCTTGGTGATCTGTTCGTCGATCCGGAACTCGGCGAACACGTCGGCCACGCCCGCGTACCTGCGCACCCTGGGCATCAGCTCCGGGGCCACGTGCTTGACGTAGCCTTCGACGGTGCCCCATGCCCCGTCGCCCTGAGCAACCAGCTCGTGGAAGTCCTCGGTGAACAGGTCCCGGACCACCTTCACCAGCAGGTCCGGCTCCTCATAAAGCAGCTCCGGTCCAGCGAGCTTGCCGCGGGCATTGCCCGCGGAAGCACCCGACTTGGTTTGGATAACTTCCCACTGAGCCTGCAACCGGCGGACGTCGCGGGCTAGCTCCTCCTCGCTGACCCCTTCGGAGGCAGTGCGGATGATCACACCGGCATCCTCGGGGACGATCCGCTTGAGCACCTCCTTGAGGCGCTTGCGCTCGGTGTCCGGCAGCTTGCGGCTGATCCCGGTGGCCCGACCATCCGGCACGTAGACAAGGAACCGGCCAGGCAGGCTGATCTGGGTGGTCAGCCGGGCGCCCTTGTGGCCCACCGGGTCCTTCGTCACCTGCACGAGAACGCTGTCGCCGCTCGATAATGCCTGCTCGATGCGCCGCGCCTTGCCCTCGAGCCCAGCGGCGTCCCAGTCCACCTCGCCGGCGTAGAGCACCGCGTTGCGGCCGCGGCCGATGTCTACGAAGGCGGCCTCCATCGACGGCAGCACGTTTTGCACCCTGCCGAGATAGACGTTGCCGACCAGCGACCCCGAGCCCGACGTGGTGACGAAGTGTTCCACCAGGATGTCGTCCTCAAGTACCGCGATCTGAATGCGCTCGGGGCGCTCACGCACCACCATGGTGCGCTCGACGGCCTCGCGTCGGGCGAGGAACTCCGACTCCGACAGGATCGCCACCCGCCGCCTGCCAGCCTCCCGGCCGTCGCGTCGGCGCTGCCGCTTGGCCTCGAGACGCGTCGAGCCCCGGATGGACTGGACCTCGTCTTCAACCGGCAGACTGCTCTTGCTGTCCCGGACATGCACGACGGTGTCCGGTGGGTCATCCTCGCCGACGACGGCTTCCTCGTCACCGCTGTCTCGACGGCGTCTGCGGCGACGGCGACGGCGAGCCACGCTCTCGCCCGGCTCCTCGGCCGTCACGTCCTCGGTCGGCCCGTCGGAGGAGTCTTCTTCGTCGGGTTCGTCTGAGACGTTGTCACCCTGCTCGGTTGAGCCGTCTTCGACGTCGCCGCCGGCTTTGCCGCGACCTCGGCCACGGCGGCCCCGCCGGCGACGGCGACGGCTCGCGCTGTCATTGTCCGCCTCGTCCGCGCCAGGTTCGTCCTCCTGCACGTCATTGTCGTCGTTCTCGCCGTCGAGCAGGTCGGGCTCGTCGGCCGCGGCGGGCTGCGGGGCCGGCGAGAGAAACACCGGTACAGCCGCGTTGAACACCGCCGGCGGTGCCGGCGAATTGAACACCACCGGCGGCCGTGGCGAAGTCAGCACCGGCAGCAATGGTGTCTCCGGCGCACTCTGCTGCGCCACCTCGTCGATCTCCGTGAGATCTGGCTCGGGATCCGGCAGCAGTACTGCAAGTGCCCGCATCGCCGTCTCGCAGTCGATGCTGGACTGCGCGCTGCCTACCACGATGCCCAGCTCAGCCAGCGCACCTATGACGTCCTTGCTGGTGACCGCAAGAAGCTTGGCCAAGGCATGGACACGCAACTTGCTCGGCAGCGAGGCTGCGAGATCAGCCCAGCCGGTTGGGGGGATCGCGGATGCGTCGGTTCGCCCGCCGATACCGCTGGCGGGCGTTGTCGTGTTCGCCATTCAACTCCTCCAGCCCCCGGGCGCGTCCCACGGTGGGAACGCGACCGCACAGGGGCTCTGCGCGTCATCCGTCGCCGAGGTCGGCGACGGCAATCCTGTCAAGCACCGGCAGCTCCGCGGTCCGGAGCGGTCAGCCGGTGTGTCCCGCGACGTCGAGCTGATGCGACCCATCGTCGAACTGCGCCAAAGCTTTCCCGACCACAGCCGTCCGGGCAGATGCCCGGTCCGCAGCGAGCGGATCGACGAGACCCCCGTCGTCGTCAAGCCGGCCTTGCGCAGTCCGGATCGCTTTCACGAGCACCGACGACGGAAGTCCGGCGACGGCGCCGAGCGCGCTCAGCACATCGTCGGGTCGTACTGCAGGACTGACCTGTCGCACGACCGCCATGAGTATCCCACACCGGCCAAGCTGATCGGGTTCAGGCAGCACCGTTGGAGCATCCTGCACTGCCAGTGAGGCGATCGCCGCCCGCGCGTCGAGCGACCGCAGGCCGTCTTTGGTGAGGCGTTCGACGAGTAACGTCGGGGCTGCGAGCAGCAGGTCTACCGCCTTGCGGAGCTGGGCTGCGTCCACTCCACGAACCTCGATGCGCCAGGCGCTGGCATCGATTCGTTCGGCAAGTGCGCCAGGGCCCGCCAACACGCCCTCAAGCACGGCCAGCCCATCGGGCAGAGCCGCGTCGAGCTGGGCACGAACCATCTCGGGATCGAGGTGCTTCACGAGCCCGATCTCGACGTACTCCGCCTCACTGGCCGCTCCGGTGGGCGCTGCGCCTACCCAGGATATTTTCGGATGCGGGTGATAACCCTGCGAATACGCCATCGGGAGGCCGGCCCGCCGTACTGCCCGCTCGAAGGCCCGGGCGACGTCACGGTGTGAGGTGAAGCGCAGCTTGCCGCGCTTGGCGTAGCACAGCCGCACCTTGCAGACCGGCGCGGCGGATGGGTTAGGGCTCATGTGAGTACCTCTCGTGCGTGGGTGACAGTGTCATGGCACTTAATGCCACTCACGACCCCTTGGCTCCCGTGCTGGGCGCCTTGCTGGCCACCCCTGCTGCGCGACCAGGCCGGCCCGCTGCCGGGCTCAGCGGGCCGCGTTGACCGCGATGACTTGGCCGCCGCGTGTGCCGGTAACGCGTTCTACGGCCACGGCCTCGTCGACGCGCTGGCGGCGGTGACCACGCAACCCGCGTCTGGTGGACCCGACTCAGCGGCCGTCGTTCGCGGCTACCGGACGCAGCGGTAGCAGCTGCCGGCCACTGGACCCGACCTGGATATCGGTGCCCAGCGACGGGCAGACCCCGCAGTCGAAGCACGGAGTCCACCGGCAGTCGTCCTGCTCACGGCCGGATAGCGCATCCTGCCAGTCGTCCCAGAGCCAGTCTCGGTCCAAGCCGGAATCCAGGTGATCCCAGGGCAGGACCTCGTCGAAACCGCGCTCGCGGATGGTGAACCACTCCAGGGACACGCCCAGTGGTGCCAGTTCGGCTGCGCACGCCGCGACCCACCGATCGTAGCGGAAGTGTTCGCTCCAGCCGTCGAACCTGCCACCGTCGCGCCACACCCGTTCGATCACCCGGCCGACCCGCCGGTCCCCGCGCGACAGCAGCCCCTCGATCAGCGACGGTTTGCCGTCGTGGTAACGCATGCCGACGTTACGGCCGAGCTTGCGATCGGAGTTGATTTCGGTTCGCAGCTTTCGTAACCGCTGATCGACGACGTCGGGATGCTCCTGAGCAGCCCATTGAAACGGGGTGTGCGGCTTGGGCACGAAGGCGCCGATCGAGATCGTGCACCGAATGTCCTTGCTGCCGCTGGCCTCCCGGCCGGCCCGGATCACCCGATGCGCCATATGGGCGATCTCCAGCACGTCATCGTCAGTCTCGGTGGGCAGCCCGCACATGAAGTACAGCTTCACCTGCCGCCAGCCCGCGCCGAACGCAGTGGAGACGGTGCGGATCAGGTCCTCCTCCGACACCATCTTGTTTATCACTCGGCGGATCCGTTCGGAGCCGCCCTCGGGGGCGAATGTCAAGCCGGAGCGACGACCGTTGCGGGAGATCTCGTTGGCAAGGTCGATGTTGAAGGCGTCCACTCGGGTCGAGGGCAGGCTCAGTCCGGTGCTGGTCCCCTCATACTGGTCGGCCAGACCCTTAGTTATCTCCCGGATCTCCGAGTGGTCCGCGCTGGACAGTGACAGCAAGCCGACCTCGTTGAACCCGCTGGCCGCCAGGCCACGCTCGACCATCTCGCCGATACCTTGGATCGACCGTTCCCGCACCGGACGGGTGATCATTCCAGCCTGGCAGAACCGGCACCCACGGGTGCAGCCGCGGAAGATCTCCACGCTCATCCGCTCGTGCACACTCTCCGCGATCGGTACCAGCGGCTGCTTCGGGTAAGGCCATTCGTCGAGGTCCATGGTGGTGCGTTTGGCTACCCGCTGCGCAGCACGTTGGGTATTGCGGGCCACCTCCGCGATCCGACCGTCGGGAAGGTAGCTGACGTCATAGCAGCTCGGCAGGTAGACGCCGTCGATGGTGGACAGCCTGCCGAGCAGTTCCTGCCGGCCGCCGGGACATCCGTGCGCCTTCCAGTCCCGCACGATCGCGGTGATCTCGAGGACCGCTTCCTCGCCGTCGCCCACCACGGCGGCGTCGATGAAGTCGGCGATCGGCTCCGGGTTGAACGCGGCGTGGCCCCCGGCGATGACGACGGGATGGTCGTCAGTCCGCTGCGTCGCGTGCAGGGGAATGCCGGCGAGGTCCAGCGCGGTGAGCAGGTTGGTGTAGCCGAGCTCGGTGGCGAAGGAGACCCCGAGCAGGTCGAAGGCCCCCACCGGGCGGTGCGAGTCCACGGTGAACTGTGGGACGCCGTGCTCACGCATCAGCACCTCGAGATCCGGCCAGACCGCGTAGGTGCGCTCAGCGAGCACGTCAGGCTGCTCGTTGAGCACCTCGTAGAGGATCATGATCCCCTGGTTGGGGAGCCCGACCTCGTAGGCGTCGGGGTACATCAACGCCCAGCGCACCGTGGTGGTGTCCCAATCCTTCACCGTGGCGTTGAGTTCTCCTCCGACGTACTGCACCGGCTTGGAGACCCGGGGTAGCAGTGTCTCGAGCTGCTCGAACACCGAGGTCACAGACATACCGGTCAGCGTAGTCGGCCGCCTTTGAAGTACCGCGCACCCGGCCGCATCACCAGCGCGCTACAGCTCGGGGAACCACAGTGCGATCTCGCGCTTGGCGGAGTCGATCGAGTCCGACCCGTGCACCAGGTTCGACTGGGTCTCCAGCGCGAGATCACCGCGGATCGAGCCCGGGACGGCTTTCTCCACCGGGTCGGTGCCACCGGCGAGCTGCCGGAACGCCGCCACCGCCCGCTCCCCCTGCACCACGGCGGCCACCACCGGCGCGGAGGTGATGAACTCCAGCAACGAACCGAAGAACGGCCGGTCCATGTGTTCGGCGTAGTGCTGCTCGGCCAAGTCGTGCGGGACCATGCGCAGTTCTAACGCGGCCAGCGTCAAGCCCTTGTGTTCGATCCTGGCGATAATCTCGCCGACCAGGCCACGGCCGACGCCGTCGGGCTTGATTAGGACCAGGGTGCGCTCACTCACGGCAGCTCGTTCTCCTCAGGATGACAAGGGTGATGGGACGCGAGGAGCCTAGCGACCCGTCCCCACTAATTCTTACCGCCATCCCCGGCGGGTAGTCGCTGCCGCCGCGCCACCGCCCAGCGCACGTACAGCAGGAAGCCCCACACCAGCAAGAACAGTAAACCGAGGGCACCCAAAGCTGGGCTGGCGAACCACCCGATGACCATCGCGACCTGCAACGCCAGGGCTAATCCCAACCCCCACGAGCGGCGCTGAGTGAACGCCGCGACGACCATCGCCAGCGCAAGGGCAGCGGTATACCAGCCGGCCGGGGCACCCAAGCCCGCACCGATCCGGTTGACGACGAGGAGGGCGAGCCCGACGACGATCGCCTCCATCACCAGGGTTCCCGCGAAGATGCCGCGCAATCCGCGCAGCGGATCTGCCTGGACCGGCGGGTCGCTCACTGCGGTTCGCGGCCGAACAGGGTGCGTGCCTCACCGACCATCGCCACCGAGCCGGTGACCACGACGCCAGCGCCCGAGATGCGGTCGGGATCAGTAGCTACGTCAGCGGCCGAGGCGATCGCCGCCTCGATCGCGTCTGGCAACCGACGTTGCACCCGCAGCCGAGATTCGCCGAAGACGTCTTGAGCAGCCTCGGCGAGGTCGTTGACATCCATCGCGCGAGAAGAGCTACTGACGGTGACCACGACTTCGTCGATCACCGGCTCGAGCTCTGCGAGGATTCCACGGATGTCCTTGTCGCGCATCACCCCGACGACGGCGACCAGTCTGCTGAAGCTGAAATCCTCGCGCAGCGCAGCCGCCAGAGCACGTGCCCCGTGCGGATTGTGCGCCCCGTCGAGGAAAACTGAGGGCGCCGTGCGGACCCGCTCCAGCCGTCCCGGGCCGGTCACCCTGGCGAAGGCGCCGCGCACCGCGTCGATGTCCAGCGACGAGTTGGCGCCCGCACCGAAGAACACCTCGGCAGCGGCCAGCGCGAGCGCGGCGTTGCGGGACTGATGCGCGCCGTGCAGTGGAACAAAGACCTGGTCGTACACCCCGCCGAGACCTTGCAGCTTCAGCTGCTGACCGCCGACGGCGATATCGCGCTGCAGCACGCCGAATTCCATGCCCTCTCGTGCCACCGTCGCGTCAACCCCGATGCTGCGGGCCGCGAGCACCCGAGCCGCCTCGGGCGGCTGCTGTGCCAGCACCGCCACCGACCCGGGCTTGATGATTCCGGCTTTCTCCGCGGCGATGGCCTCGATGTCGCTGCCCAGATAGTTGACGTGATCCACGGCGACCGGAGTGACCGCCGCCACCATGGCGTCGGCGACGTTGGTGGCATCCCAGCTTCCTCCGAGACCGACCTCCACCACGGCGGCGTCCACCGGTGTGTCGGCGAAGGTCGCGAATGCCATCCCGGTCAGCACCTCGAACTTGCTCATCGGGACCGACGATCCGGCGTCGACCAGCGCGACGTAGGGCTCGATATCGTGATAGGCCTCGACGTAGCGCTCCGGACTGATCGGCGTCCCATCCACACTAATCCGCTCGGTGACCCGCTGCAGGTGCGGACTGGTGTAGCGACCCACCCGTAGCCCCATGCCGGATAACAGCGCATCCAACATCCTGGCCACCGATGTCTTGCCATTCGTGCCAGCAATGTGCAGCACTGGGTAACAGCGCTGCGGCGAGCCGAGCAGATCTACCAGCGCCGCGATCCGAACCAGCGATGGTTCGATCCGGCTCTCCGGCCAACGACGGTCCAGATCGGTCTCGACGGCCCGAAGGGCGGCCAGCGCGGCATCCCCGTGATGTATCGACTGTTCAGTCATCGCCAATGACACGGCTCGAAGTGTCCCGAAGGGCGCTTAGGCCGACTTCTCGCGACGTTCGCGCCGAGTGGACTGCCGCGTCACGATTGTCGGGTTCACATTTTCCCGCACGGTCTGCTCGGTGATGACCACCTTTGCCACATCGGTGCGGCTGGGGATGTCGTACATCACCGGCAGGAGCACCTCTTCCATGATGGCGCGCAGCCCACGGGCGCCAGTGCCCCGAAGGATGGCCTGATCGGCGATCGCCTCCAACGCGGTGCCGGTGAACTCCAGTTCCACGCCGTCCATCTCGAAGAGCTTGCAGTACTGCTTCGACAGGGCATTGCGAGGATCGGTGAGTATCTGCACCAGCGAGCACTTGTCCAGATTCGTCACGCTGGCGATCACTGGAAGCCGACCGATGAATTCCGGGATCAAACCAAACTTGATCAGGTCTTCCGGCATGACCTGGGCGAATACGTCGGAATTGCCGATGTCAGCCTTCGACCGCAGCTCCGCGCCGAAGCCGAGTCCCCGCTTGCCGATCCGATCATCGATGATCTTGTCTAGGCCGGCGAACGCACCGGCCACGATGAACAGCACGTTGGTCGTATCGATCTGGATGAACTCCTGGTGCGGGTGCTTGCGGCCGCCCTGTGGCGGCACGCTGGCGGTGGTGCCTTCCAAGATCTTCAGCAGGGCCTGCTGGACGCCCTCACCGGAGACGTCCCTGGTGATCGATGGGTTCTCGGACTTGCGAGCGATCTTGTCGACCTCATCGATGTAGATGATGCCGGTCTCGGCTCGCTTGACGTCGTAGTCGGCAGCCTGGATGAGCTTCAGGAGGATGTTCTCCACATCCTCGCCGACGTAACCGGCCTCCGTGAGCGCGGTAGCGTCAGCGATGGCGAAAGGCACATTGAGCAGCTTCGCCAAGGTCTGAGCCAGGTAGGTCTTTCCGCACCCGGTAGGGCCGAGCATCAGGATGTTCGACTTGGCCAGTTCGATCTCGTCGTCGCGGCCCTTCTCGCCGGCCTGGATACGCTTGTAATGGTTGTAAACAGCAACCGACAACGTGCGCTTGGCATCGTCTTGGCCGATGACGTACGCCTTGAGGAAGTCGTGGATCTCGCTGGGCTTGGGCAGCTCGTCGAGCTTGACGTCACCGGCGTCAACGAGCTCCTCCTCGATGATCTCATTACACAGATCGATGCACTCGTCGCAGATGTACACGCCGGGTCCAGCGATGAGCTTCTTGACCTGCTTCTGACTCTTCCCGCAGAAGGAACACTTCAACAGGTCGCCGCCGTCACCGATCCGTGCCATGGGCGCTGGCCTCTCGTCCTTCCCGGCGCGTGATGTGCAGCGCGCCTGGCTGCGTGTGTGCTTGACGGTACCCGTCCGACCCCACCGTGCGGGAGGATCAGCCTTCCTCACAGTGGCTGGGAGACACGACTCCGCTGCTCGCTCGGCGTGTCGTCCTACGCAAAGTTAGAGCCTAACTGCGGAGAGCTTCCGGATCTGGGTAATGTCGTCAATGATCCCGTACTCCTTGGCCTCGATGGAGGTCAAGATCTTGTCCCGGTCGATGTCGGCGCGGATACGCTCCTCAGTCTGGCCGGTGTGGTGCGACAGGATGGCTTCGAGCAAGCGGCGCATCCGCTGGATCTCAGCAGCCTGGATCTCGAGGTCGGAGACCTGCCCGAACACCCCCTCGGTGGCCGGCTGGTGGATGAGGATCTGCGCATTGGGGACCGCCATCCGTTTGCCCGGGGTACCTGCGGCGAGCAGCACCGCGGCAGCCGAAGCGGCCTGGCCGAGACAGACCGTTTGGATCTCCGGCCGGATGAACTGCATCGTGTCGTAGATCGCCGTCATCGCGGTGAACGACCCGCCCGGTGAGTTGATGTACATCCAGATGTCGCGGTCCGGATCCGCGGACTCCAACACCAGCAACTGCGCCATGGTGTCGTTGGCGGAAGTGTTGTTGATCTGCTCGCCGAGGAAGATGATGCGCTCCTCGAAGAGCTTGTTGTAGGGATTGGACTCCTTGACCCCGTAGCTGGTGCGCTCGATGAACGAGGGCAGGACGTAGCGCGACTGGGGCAGATGATTCTGGGACATGCGTTCGTGGGGCATAGCGCCTCCGGGCAGGTGATTCATCGGGGCTCCTCGAAGCTCAGAGGCTCGCGTCGGGCAACGAGTTGGCACGGGTCAGGACGTAGTCGACGAAGCCGTACTCGCGGGCCTCTTCCGCGGTGAACCACCGGTCACGGTCGGAGTCGGCGATGATCCGTTCTACTGACTGACCGGTCTGCTCGGCGATGAGCTCTGCCATCTCACGCTTGTGCTTGGTCAGCATGTCCGCCTGGATCGCGATGTCCGCCGCTGTGCCGGACACTCCCGCTGATGGCTGGTGCATGAGGATCCGGGCATGCGGCAGGGCGTATCGCTTGCCGCGGGTGCCTGCGGACAACAGGAACTGCCCCATCGAGGCGGCCAAGCCCATCGCGTAGGTCGCCACGTCGGGTTCTATCAGGTGCATCGTGTCGTAGATGGCCATACCTGCAGTGACCGAGCCACCCGGCGAGTTGATGTAGAGCCTGATGTCCTGATCGGGATCCTCCGCCGACAGCAGCAGGAGCTGGGCGCAGATCTGGTTGGCGATGTTCTCCTCAACCTGGGACCCGAGCACGATGATGCGCTCTCGCAGCAGCCGCTCGTACACCGAGTCCGTCAGGTTGAGGCCAGCCGTGGCGGCCCGCATCGTGGGGGCGCCCGGCAGCGGCACGGCCGAAGCGATGTGGTCGGAGGTCACGTGTGCCTGCCTTCTGTCATCAAGGCCACCTGCGGATGGGTAAGGGTTCGGCTGGGAGATCTATCCGAACTCCGACGCGGTGGACACTGCCGACCCTAACGAAGGAGAGCACCGACTACTCCCTGGCGCGCCCACAGTTCGCTCAGAGCGTTACGTCATCGCCAACCTGGATCACCCGGCGGCCATGGCGTGGCCCGGGGTCGTCGAGTCGATCAGCGAGTCGATGTCTACCGGATTTCCGCTGGCATCGGTGATGGCGGCCTGACTCAGCACAGCGGCCAGCGCCTTGCCGCGACGGACGTCGGCGTAGACAGTGCCCAACTCGCCAGCTTCCTGAAGCTGCAGGGCGTAGTCGTTGGGGCTGACACCTTGGCGCTGCGCCTGGTACATGATGCGCTCACTGAGGTCGTTGTCGGTGACTGAGACATCTTCGGAATCGGCGATCGCGTCGAGCAGGAGTTGCGCCTTGACCGTCTCCTGCGCCGAGTCGCGCAGGTCGGTGTCGAACTGCTCGGCGGTATGGCCCTGTTGCTCCAGCCAGCTGCCGAGACGCGCCTCATTGTGTTCGAAGGCGCGCAGGGCTTCGTGCTTACGCGACTTGAACTCAGAGTCGACGAGCGCCGCCGGCAAGGGGACCTCGGTGGAGTCGATCAGGCTCTTGAGTATCTTGTCTCTGGCTTGAGCGCCCTGCTGCATCGCTTTGACCCGCCCAAGCCGCGTGCGCAGGTCAGCGCGCAGCTCGTCGATGGTATCGAATTCGCTGGCGAGCTGGGCGAACTCGTCGTCGGCCGCAGGTAGCTCTCGCTCTTTCACCGCTTGGATCTTCGCCGTGACCTCCGCCTGGCGCCCGGCATGCTCTCCGGCGGCCAAAACGGCGGTGACCGCTCGCTCTTCGCCCTGCGAGGCGCCAACCAGCGCGTCGTCGATACCCTCCATCAGCTGGCCGGAGCCAATCTCGTAGGAAAGGTCAGTGGTCGCCAAGTCCGCGACCTCCGCGCCGTCGACGGTCCCCGAGAGGTCGAGCGAAACGAAGTCGCCTTGTTGCACGGGACGCTCGACGGCGGTGAGAGTACCGAAGCGAGAACGCAGCCCGTCCAGCTGCTCGTCGACCTCCGCATCGGCCACCGCGATGTCGTCGACGGACACCGCAAGCTCGTTGAACGCCGGCATCTCGATCTTCGGCCGGACGTCGACCTCAGCTGTGAACGCGACGTGGTCCCCATCCTCGACCTTCGTGACCTCGATCTCCGGACGGCCCAGTGGATGAACCTCGCCCGCTCGGACAATCTCGGCGTACTTCGCCGACACCATCCCGCTGACCACCTCCTCGAGCACCACACCGCGACCCAGCCGCTGCTCCAAGATCCGGGCAGGCGCCTTGCCCGGCCGGAATCCCGGGATGTTGACCTGCTGAGCGATCTTCCGGTAAGCGCGGTCGAAGTCCGGCTTCAGCTCGTCGAACGGCACCTCGACGTTGATTTTCACCCGCGTCGGGCTGAGTTGTTCGACGGTGCTCTTCACGGATTACTCCTCGGAGAAAGATGGGAACGCGCCGGCACAGCAACCGCCGGGCAGCAGGTGGGGTCCAAGTCTAAGGCGAGGGCTCCGATCCGCCCGCTGCGGGCGCCGCATCGGGCCGTCAGTTGCCAGCCCGAGTTCAAGATCCCAGTACTGTCTCAGACCTGGTCGGGGTGGCGGGATTCGAACCCACGGCCCCTCGCTCCCAAAGCGAGTGCGCTACCAAGCTGCGCCACACCCCGTGCACTGAGTAGTGCAGAGTGGAGCCTACGCGACCACCCGGATCCCGCGTCTGTCACGGCTCGCGTCCGCGAAGAAGTCTGCAGAGGGTACGCTGGGACCGCTCCGCTACCTGTGGAGCATGCGGGCGTAGCTCAATGGTAGAGCCCCAGCCTTCCAAGCTGGCCATGCCGGTTCGATCCCGGTCGCCCGCTCCGCACATTTTCGCTGGTAGATGGCTTGCCTCCCGTCGATGCTCTGTGATCAGCCGCCGCACGAATCGCTCGGATGTGTTCAGGTAGGCGGCCGTCTCCGCCACGCTGAGGTGGTTCTGCATCGCTTCCCCCTCTCTCACGCGGCTTGATCGCTAGTTGCCGAACAGTTTTTGGTTGGAGGTGATCCGCTTGCTGCGAGTTGCGCTGTGGTGTATTCGGCTTTCCATCGCTGTCGTTCGGCGACGGCGCGCAGCAGCAGCACCGGTCGGGGTGGGACGTCGGGGTCGGCGGGTGCGGGGCGTTCCCACCGGTACGGCCCGTCGTCAGGGCCGTGCGCCGGCTGGATCCCGACCTGTTCCAGGAGTTGCCGAACAAATTCGCCGCGTTCGGCTCGGTGATCGTCCAGGGTCTTGTTCGACCACTTGCGGGACACCAGGACTCGTCGGCCGGCGATGCCGAGATGTTCGGGTTTGTGGGCTTTGCCCCTGCACCGTCCGGGGGTCAGGGAGTGTCGGGGCGCCGTGGGGTTGGATGCCGTAGAGCAGCCACACCGGACACCGGGGCGAGCATGGGGTGACCCGGAGTTCGGCATGGAGGCGGTGGGCGTGGTCGCGGTGGGCGTCGGTGGTGCGCTCGCCGAGCCCGGCCGCTTGGCTTACAGATTTCGTCAAATATTTGGTGAGGTAGCCGACGTGGCGGCCTGCTTCTTCGGTGCCGCCCAGGATGCCCTTGACGTGCACTTGGGTCCCGAACCGGACAACGTGCGCAGGCTCGACCAGGTCCTCGCAGGCATGATCGAAGGTGGGCAGCGGTGTCCCGGTGTCGGGGTCGGTGAAGGCCTTCGCCCGGGTGTCCCAGACCGGTAGCCGCTCGTCGGTGTAGACGAGCCGGCCATGGGCGGGCCACCACACTTGGTGATAGGTCGCCGCCGTGATCGCCCGCAGCTCGGCCCGGGGGATCGCACCCCGGATGGCGGCGTGGAAATGCGGGGCGCCGCGTTTTTGGGCTTCGACGGTGCCGAAGTACTGCACCTCCCACCCGACACAGCGCCGGGTGTTCTGCCAGAACCGATCCACCAACGCCGCAAGATGAATCGCATCCCGCGCAGCCCGCCGATAGTCATACCGATCCGGATCGACCGCCGCCCCCTCGGCATCGACCCTGCCGTAGGAATCGAGGGTGAGACATCCCATGTGCTCGGATGTCAAGCAGCTTGTTGTTGATCTTTATTGTGGTTGGGCGGTGGAGCCGGGCAGGTCGTCTCCACGGTCGCCCCAGCGTGGTCGGGGATCTCACCGGGTGTCCCGTCTGTGGTGGCGGCGGGGTGTCAACGGCCAAGTTGCGATCCCCGCTGGTGGCCAACAAAAAGTCCCCACCCCTTGGGGTAGTTCAGTGGGTTGAGGCTCGTTGTCCTCCTCTGGTTTTGGCTTCGCGCATGCGGTAGGACTCGCCGCTGGTGACGACGAGGTGGCAGTGGTGTCGGAGCCGGTCGAGCAGGCTGACGGCGGTGGTGTGCTCGGGGAGGAATCGGCCCCATTGGTCGAAGGGCCAGTGCGAGCCGATGGCCAGGGAGCGGCGTTCGTAGGCGGCGGAGACTAGGCGGAACAGTAGTTGGGCGGCGGTGTCGTCCAGTGGTGCGAACCCGATTTCGTCGACCTATGTGGATATCCACATAGGTCGACCTATGCCGACACCGCGACTATGTCGAGGTTCTCCAACGTCGGCTGTGTTACTCGTGTGATGACGTCGGGTTTCCTCGTCGTGCGGCTCCTGTGCGTGTCGGCATAGTTTCGGGTTGAGCAGGCTCGGGCTCGGGG
>JBBPZY010000046.1:0-36501 GCA_038276315.1 Mycobacteriales bacterium | reverse complement strand
TCCAACTCGCGGACACGCGCGAGCAACCGCTCGACCAACGCCTCCAACGACCCGGAATCCGACACACCAAGATCATCCCAGGCTACGGCCTCAGCACCTGTAGCGACACACCACGACCATCAACCAGCTGAACAGCTACCACGCGACCTCACCCGAATCCGGGAATAACGGCGTCCAGTCGCGGCGACCGACGCTGAGATCTGGGGCCGAACACCGTCCCCGCACGGCGCGGTGGATGCAGTGCCGGGTAGTGGTAGCCATGACTCATGCATTCTCAGCATCAGGACGTTATGGGACTCTTTGTGCTTGTTGGCGGTTGGCCGGGCTCTGGCAAGAGCACACTCGCCCGCGCGCTCGCCGCGCAGCTGCGCCTGCCGCTGCTCGCCAAGGACGAGATCAAGGAAGCCCTCGCCGTACGGACTCGGCCCAACGGGCACGGTGGCCGAATCACAACGCCTCGGCCGAGCTGCCGTCCTGGCCATGCTCCGGGTCGCCCAGAGCTGCCCGGCGGCGGTCCTGGACAGCACTTGGTTCAACTACACCAGGACACTCGTCGCGACTCTGCCCGGCCGTCTCGTGGAGGTCCGCTGCGTGGTTCCCCTCGACGTCGCTCGTTCCCGCTGCTACGCACGAGCGGGCACGCGTCACGCGGGACACCACGACCTTGCTCGAACTGAAGAGGAGCTCTGGGGTGAACCGTCCAGACCGGTCGGCGTCGGTATCGCGATCGAAGTCGACACGACCACACCGACCAACGCCCGCGCCATAGCGAGGAAGGTTCTCCGTGCTGCCCGCGGGCGAGCGTAGATAGCACGGGACTTCGCTCGCGGCGATTACCGCAGCCGCATGTGTAGCCGGACGGTGGTTCCGGCGCCGATCTTACCGGTCGGTATCTCGACCAGGTCGCACAGCGAGTTGACCAGCATCAACCCGCGACCGTGCGACTCTCCCTCCTCGGGCGGCATCCGGCCGACGAGCCGGTCGTGCAGCTGCCCGCTGTCCGAGATCTCGCAAATCAGGCTGTCGGTGTCAGGGTCCTGCCAGACCGAGAGGACACCCGACGCATGGGTGTGCTCCAGGGTGTTGGTGGCGACCTCGTTGACCGCTAGACACAGATCGGACACCCGGTGCGCCGGCAGTCCAGCCCGCAAAGCCAGATCCTGAACGAACAGCCGCAGCGCTCGCAGCTCGGTGAGCGACGAGAACACCCGCATCTCACCCCACCACTCCGGTGGGTCGGGCAACGATCGCAGGCTCGCGTCAGCGACGGCACGTGGATCCCGGTAATCAGCGCTGATCTCTCGCCGGTCCTGCTCGATCAGCACCGGATGGGCCTGCCGGACCTGCTCCAGCGTTGCGGTGTCCAGCCCGTTGCGGTCGTATGGGCACAGGACGGTCGCCTCATGGTCCGCCAACGCGATGTTGATCAGGGCTTCGTGTTGCAGCGCGGCGCGGCACTCCGCCGCGGACCGGCCCGGCCAGATCGGTTCATCGACGATGCGGACCCGTCGCGCCGGATGTTCCCGGACGAACGCGTGCAGCACCGTGCGGATGATCCGGCCCGGGTTGCGACCTGCCTCGGTCATGTCGATGAACTGGACGCTCTCGGCGTCGGACCCGAGCCCCGATTGCAGCAGGTCAAAGTGCGGGCGTGGGACCGCGGCCAGCGCCGGTTGCGCCAGCTCGAAGCCCTCCCGAAGGAAGCTCATGATTGCGCTGGCGTAGTCGTCAGCGTCGCGGTAGAACAATGCCTCGTGCACCAGGCCGGTATCTCGGGCTAGTGCTGCGTCCGCGGACGGGCCTTGCCGAGCGTCGTCAGTCAGCACCGTGCATCACCTCTTAGGCTGGTCTTCGGGTGTCCTGGCGGCAGAGAATACAACGCACGTGACCGCAGCACACCTCGAACGAGCCACGACCGGCGGCGGGGCCCACCAGAGGCCCACCAGAGGAGGACCATCCTCACATGCACCGCCGGTTATTCGAAACCGAGCATGAGGCCTTCCGCGAGAGCGTCCGCGCCTTCCTGGCCAAGGAGGTCACGCCGCAGCTAGCGGCCTGGGAGGCCGATGGCATCGTGCCTCGGGAGCTGTTCACCACCGCCGGTGCCGCCGGCTTTCTCGGCATGGCGATCCCGACGGAGTTCGGTGGCGGGGGGGTGGCCGACTTCCGGTTCAACGCAGTGCTCGACGAGGAGATCATGCGCGCCGGGGCCGCCGGCGCGGGGCTCGGACTGAGCCTGCACAACGACATCTGCCTGCCGTACTTTCTCGACCTCGCCACCGAGGAACAGCGGCGGCGGTGGTTGCCGGGGATCGCCACCGGTGAGTTGATCACAGCCATCGCGATGACCGAGCCGGGGATGGGTTCCGACCTGGCCGGCATGGCCACCACCGCGCATCGCCAGGCCGACCATTTCCTGGTCAACGGATCGAAGACGTTCATCACCAACGGCATCAACGCCGATCTGGTCATCACCGCGGTCAAGACTGACCCTGCCCAGCGGCATCAGGGGATGAGCCTGCTCGTGGTGGAGCGCGGGATGACGGGCTTCGAGCGCGGTCGCAAACTGATCAAGCTAGGTCAGCACGCCCAGGACACCGCCGAGTTGTTCTTCCGTGATGTGCGGGTGCCCGTCGACAACCTGCTTGGTACGCAGGGCCGCGGGTTCATTCACCTGGTGGATCGGCTTCCTCAGGAGCGACTGTCGATGGCCGTCGCCGCCGTGGCCGCGGCACGAGCCGCACTGGAACTGACGCTGGCCTACGTCAAGGACCGCAAGGCCTTCGGCCAGCCGATCGGATCGTTCCAGAACACCAGGTTCCGGTTGGCTGAGATGGCCACCGAGATCGACATCGCGCAGACCTTCACCGACCGCTGCATCGAGGCCCTCAACGAGGGCGAGCTGACCGTGGTCGACGCCGCCAAGGCCAAGTGGTGGTGCACCGAGTTGCAGGGCCGGGTGCTCGACGGCTGCGTGCAGCTGCACGGCGGATACGGCTACATGCTCGAATACCCCATCACCCGAGCCTTCGCCGACGCCCGCGTGACCCGGATCTACGGCGGCACCACCGAGATCATGAAGGAAGTAATCGGCCGGTCACTGGGTCTATGACGTACAAGCCGGTACTCGAATCCGGCTAACCCGTATGCCCCACCGAGGTACATCAGTTGGGGTGAATGTGGCGGTGCGGTGGTACGCACCGGCCTCCTTCAACGATGTTTTCACTGAGCACATCAACGTCCGACTGATCAGCTCCCATTGATCGACTCTGGTTGTGACTCGGAGCGCGTCGGGTCGGCACC
Organism: Mycobacteriales bacterium; assembly: GCA_038276315.1. Taxonomy (GTDB): domain Bacteria; phylum Actinomycetota; class Actinomycetes; order Mycobacteriales; family Pseudonocardiaceae. The sequence goes on along the minus strand of JBBPZY010000046.1, from coordinate 33,198 downwards.
AGCGCGGAGAGGCGGCCCAGCATGACGAGCTACGGTGGCGAGGCGGTTGCCCACGACATGTTCGCGTTGCTGCATGAGGCCGCGGCGCCAGTGGTGACCCGCTGGAACTACTGCACCGATGATCCCTATGCCGTGACCGTCGAGATCCAGACCCGCGGCAACCGTTTCGTGGACTGGGTGCTGGCCCGGGACCTGCTGGTGGATGGCCTCAGTGCCCCTGCCGGGATCGGTGACGTCCGGGTGCGCCCCGCCGAGATGGGGGACTGGAAGGTGACGCTGATCGAGATCCGGTCACCCGACGGGCATGCCGTCCTCGAGGTGGACCGCGACCTGCTGCGGCAGTTCGTCCAGGCCACGATCGACGCCGTGCCGCTGGGCAGCGAGGGCCTAGCCGTCGACATCGACGCCGAGATCGAGAAGATCACCAGGAGCTGCGCGGACTGAGCCGCGGCATAGGCGGATCGACAACGACCGTCGAGCCTGATCCGTATGAGGCGATCGCGATCTCCAACCAACGGACCGAGAACGATCATCTGCGCGGCTGGCACCAGTCTCACTGGTGTCCGAAATAATCATCGCAGGTGCGGGTACATTCGGGGAGCGTGTTGTCGCACACGACGGGTGCGGACGCGAGGAGATTATCCCAGCCCGTTGTCACGGCGAATGGCGAAGTGCGTGCGTGGGGCGCTGTTCGGCAGCCCTGATTGCGGCGGCTCACCGCCGGAGCGGATTGTGTAGTGGTCTGCGGTGGGGGTCGAGAATGGTGGGTGGTCGGAACTCGACTAGGTTTCCGCGGATGGTGATGTCCCATCCGGTAGCATGCACCCATCGGTGGTGGGTGGGGCAGAGCAGAACGCAGTTTTTCACTTCGGTGTGGCCGTGATGATTCCACTCCCGGACGTGGTGAGCGTGGCACAATGCGGCAGCACGGTCACAACCCGGGAAAGTACATCCGCGGTCTCGGGCAACCAGTGCCCGGCGGATACCCAGGGGTACCGTGCGCCGGGCGCGGCCGACATCGAGTGGTTCGCTGTCGCCTCCCATCACCACAGGGATGATCTTGCAGTCGCACGCCGCCAGCCTGGTCTGGGCCGCGGAAAGCCGCTGGCCGTAGTCCAGCGTGGCCCCCGCCAGTTGTTTGATCAGGGTGTCGTAGTCCACAGTGACCGTGACGTGCGGCGGTTCCCCACCCGCAGCCGACATCTGGTCATGTCCGCGGGCCAGGTCGCAGATCTCGACCAGCGCGTCGGCGTTGCGCTGGGCTGCGGTGCGCGGGTCGGGGATGTCCTCGGCCAGTGGGCGGGGTTTGGCGAGTTGTTCGATCAGCCCGCGAAACTCGGTGCCGTGCAGGGCGTCGAGCCAGCCTTCCAGGCTGATCCCGCCGTCGCGGCGATCCCGGATGTGCAGCTCACCGGCCGCGGGGCAGGGGTCATCGGGCTCAGCAGGTGCTGGTCCGTCGGGATCGAGCTGGTCGACGATGCGCCGTGCGATCACCTTCAGTCGGTGTGGGTCGAAATTCTGGGCGTGCTCGGCCAGCGTCGCCTCGGCCCAGTCACGATCGTCCTGGCTGATCGTGGAGGGCAGCGCCGCCATGGCCTGGATGATCACCTTCAGCTGCCCGGTGCCGATCGCGCCGGACGCCAGCGCCGCCGCGGTGGCCGGTAGGTGGGCCGGGAGCACCTCGCCGGTCAGGGCGCGCCGGGTGGCGAGTTGATCGGCGTCGCGTACCCGGGCTCGGGCCTGGCCGGCACTGAGATCCAGCATCGCCGAAAGCAGTCGCCAGGTGGTAACGAATCCCTGCTCTGGGGCCACTTTCGCGGCGTCCAGTCCAGCGACGAGTTCGAGCATTGCGGCGTGGGTCTTGCGGGTCAGTACCTCGATACCGCACACCGCGTCGAGTAATTCTTGCCCACGCAGCGAAGACACCGATTCGCGTAGTGCGTCGACGCAGGCCGATGCCGCCTGCAACTCGTCGCAACCACCCGGCCTCATGCCCCGATTGTCTCAGGCACCCCTGACAATAACGGCCGGTACGGGAGCCGCGAAGAACAACGATGCGACGAACGTCGAGGCAATCAACGGCACCACCGCGCCAAGACCGGTCAAACCTGATGGAGGGTCCTGAGCTGGTGCGTCGTGAACTCGACGTTACCGACATCTCCGGCCGCTGCAAACGTCGATGGTGTCGAGTTCACGACGCGCGCGATCGCTGTATTCGTCGGCCGACAGGCCGGTCTCGTTGAGGTAGGCGGCGGCTTGGGCCATCGCCAGCGGCAGGATGGTCTACCGCTTCGGCGATCCGGGCCGCGTCGAGAGCCGATAGCTGAGGTACCCGCTCGGTGCACAGCATTCCACCCACCGCCACGGTTGGGTGGCTGGGTGATCCGGCGTCGAGGTGATCGCGTCAGCTGCTCTGAGCGACCGTGAGTCCCCGGGTGCGGAGCACTCGGCGTTCCAAGGGCGCGAAAACCAAAAGCTCGATGGCGACTCCGACCACCAGGATCAGGAAGATCGAGATGATCATCAGGTCCATCGGGTTGAGTTCCCGGCCGATGTTGAGCTGCTGACCGAGCCCGATGCCCAAGGCGGGCGAGTAGGTGATGAGCTCGGCGGCCATCAGCGAGCGCCACGAGGCAGCCCGTGGGCGGCCGCGGCTGCCATACATGCGAGTTGTATGCATAGCATTTTTTTGCATATAATTGGCGTTATGACTTTGATCCAGGTACGTGACGTCCCCGAGGAGACCGTCAACGCGCTGAAGGCTCGCGCGGCTGAGCGGGGCCTGACGCTGGCCGGTTACCTGCGTGGAGAGTTCGACCGGCTGGCCGCTCGTCCCTCCAATGCGCAGGTCGCCGAGCGGCTGGCCCGCCGCAACCGGCGAGGCGGTCCTTCGGCCGCCGACACTCTTGCGGAAATCCGCCGAGCCCGCGGAGATTCGTGATCGTCATCGAGGCTTCCGCGATGGTCGGTGCTCTTGTGGACGATCCCGCAGTGCCTGAGTTGCTTGCGTTACTGGCCGACGAAGAGCTGCACGCGCCGGCTCTCCTGGACTTCGAAGTGGTCAGCGCGCTGCGAGGTCATCTGCTTGGCGGCAGACTGGACGAAGTAAGAGCCGATGAGGCGCTGGAGGACTTCGCAGCTCTGCGGATCGAGCGACATCAGATGACCAACGCGCTGGGGCGCCTGCTCGACCTGCGAGAGAATCTCACCGCATATGATGCCGCCTACGTGGTGCTCGCTCTAGGTCTGCAGGCGCCGCTGGTCACGTTGGACCGGAAAATGGTCGAAGCCGCCCGGCTCGGCGTGCAGGTGCAGTTCATCGCAGGGCAAGCGGGATGCGGGTAGCGGTCACCTTCGACGCCTGGCTCGCCGGCGAACGTGCGCGCCACTGATGGTCGTGAACTCGACAGTACGGACGTTTCCGCGCCGAAAAAGGTCGGTGCGGTCGAGTTCACGACGCCGACCGTCATACGGTGAGTCCGCGGGTGCGGAGGACTCGGCGTTCCAGGGGAGCGAAAACCAAAAGCTCGATGGCGACTCCGACCACCAGGATCAGGAAGATCGAGGCGATCACCATGTCCATCGCGTTGAGTTCCCGGCCGATGTTGAGCTGCTGACCGAGTCCGATGCCTAAGGCGGGCGAGTAGGTGATGAGCTCAGCGGCCATCAGCGAGCGCCACGAGAATGCCCAGCCCTGCTTGAGACCAGCCAGATAACCCGGCAGCGCCGCCGGCAGCAGCACGTGCCGGATCCGCCCCACGGTGCCCAGCCCCAGCACCCTGCCCACCTTGTCGAGCAACGGCGGCACCTGGTCGAATCCGGCGAGCAGCCCGTTGGCGATGGAGGGTACGGCGCCGAGCAGGACCACCGCGTAGATGGCGGCGTCGGACAGGCCGAACCAGATGATCGCCGCCGGGACCCAGGCGACCGACGGCAGGCTTTGCAGCCCGCTGACGAACGGCCCGACAGCGGCCCGCAGCCACCTGCTTCGCCACATCGCCAGCCCGAATACGGTGCCGGCGGCCAGCGACGCCAAGAATCCCAAGGCGCCGCGGGACACGCTGATCGAGATGGCGTCCCACGCCCGGCCGTCGCGCACCGTCTGGTCGAAGGTCCGGAACACGTCAAGGGGGCTGGGTAGCGCGTAGCTCGGTTTGAGGCCGGTGCTGTAGGCCAGCTGCCACAGCCCGATGAACGCGACCACCGCCACAATGGGGGGCAGTACCGAGCGCACGAAGACCGCGCCCGGCCCGGGTCGGGGTGGCAGCGCGGGGGCCTCCAATGCGTCCAGTCCGGCTTCGAAGGCCCGGTTGTCGTCGGCGGTCAGCGTCGTGTCGTCAACGGGCATGGCGGCTGATCTCCGCTCGGAGATGCTGGGTGATCTCGGTAGCCAGGGCGCTGACGCCAGGGGACTCGATCGCCCTGGGCTGGCTCATCTCGACCTGCCACTCCCGCACGATCCGGCCCGGTCGGGAGCTCATCAGCAGTACCCGCTGCCCCAGCCGGACGGCTTCGCGCACGTTGTGGGTGACGAAGACAACGGACAGCCCCTGCTCCGACCAGAGCCGGATGAGTTCCTCGTGCAGCGCGTCGCGGGTGATGGCGTCGAGTGCGGCGAACGGCTCGTCCATCAGCAGCAGCTTGCTGTCCTGGGCCAGCGCGCGGGCCAACGCCACCCGCTGGCGCATCCCACCGGAGAGCTCATGTACCCGCTTGCCGCCCTGCCCGGCCAGGTTCACCAGCTCCAGCAGCCGCTCAGCCTCGGCGCGGCGCTCGCGCCGGCCCACGTTGCGCGCCTTGAGCGCCAGCTCGACGTTGCCGGCCGCGGTCAGCCATGGCAGCAGAGCAGGCTCCTGGAACATCAATGCTGGACGGCCCACCGTGACCTCAATGCTGCCGGAGGTGGGCGTGTCAAGGCCGGCGATGAGCGACAGCAGGGTGGACTTGCCGCACCCGGAAGCGCCCAGGAGGCAGACGAACTCGCCGGGCGCGACGTCGAAGTCGATCCGGTCGAGCACCGGCGGGCGGTCACGTTCGAAGACCTGGGCGAGTTGTGTCACGCGGACGCTGGGGACGGGCGTCGCCGGTGATTGGGCGGCTGGTTGCAGGGTCGGACGTGCCAGTGCCATGTTCGCTACTCTTTTCCGAGTCCGCCGGCCGACACCGTCGGCAGGCCCCGTTGAGTCAGGATCCGGTTGAGGATCGACAGGTCGTAGATGCCGTGCAGGTCGGCTTGCTTGGTGGCCAGCCCGGCGGCCACCGCGTTCTCGGCGCTGCGGTGCAGGGACGCCGCGATCGGGTCATCGGTCACGGTCAGGTTCTGCCAGGCACGGTCGACCACTTCAGGCTTCAACGGCTTGCCGGTGAGCGCGCTGATCGCGTTGTTCACGACGGTCTTGGCCTCGGCGGAGTTCTGGGTCACCCACTGCACCGCGTCGACGTGCCCGCGAAGCAATGCCTCCACCGTCTGCGGATGGCGCTGGAGGTAGTCGGTGCGGACGATCAGGTGAGTCGTGACGAACTGGCCGCCCGGCCACAAGTCCCGCTCGTTGACCAGCACCTTGCCGCTGGCTTCCAGCACCAACCGGGAGGCCCACGGCTCCGGCACCCAGGCGCCGTCGAGCTTGCCCGACTTGAACAGCTGGAGCGTGTCGGCATTCTTGGTGGGCACGACGGTGACGTCCCCACCGCCCTGCACGCTGTTGCGCAGGCCATGGCTCGTCAGCCAGGCACGTAGCGCCACGTCCTGGGTATTGCCGAGCTCCGGACTGGCCAGTGTCTTGCCCCGCAGATCCGGTGGCGCGTTGATGCCCTGACGGACAACCAATTGCGCGCCGCCGGATGTGGCTCCAGCGATGATCCGGATCGCCTCGCCGTCGCTGCGAATGAAAGCGTTGATCGCCGGGCTCGGTCCGATGTACGCCGCGTCGAGGGCGCCGCCGAACAACGCTTCGACCGCCGCAGGCCCGGCATCGAAGATCTGAGTTTCCAACTTGGTGGAGCCGAGTTCGTGGGTGAACAAGCCGCGATCAAGCCCGACGATGGCGGTGGCGTGCGTGACGTTGGCGAAGTAGCCCAGGCGCAGGTTGGGCGCTGGGCCCGGGGCCCCGTCGGCACTGCGGTCACTGGCCCCGCATCCGGCCGCAAGCAGGAGTGTCCAAATCGCGATGAGGGTCAGAACACGCAGCACAGCGGATCTTCGAGTTGCGCTGTGACGAACCGGCATGACGAGCGGGTCCTCGGCGTGCTGGGGCGCGCGAGGTGACGTCGCAGCAGACGCGGCACTGGGACGGCACGACCACACGCCCGGCGGATGGAGGGTCGGGCAGGGTCAGGCCGACATACAGATCATGCTGCGAGTGCGCCCGTAGTCAACGTGGCGGCGGACCACCAGCTTGAACGACAGGGCAGGCACGGAAATGACGCTACACGAAAGAGTGATTACCGCCCTGCATTGCCCACATCGTGAGCTACAGCTGCTGAACCGGCCAGGACACCCGGTGGGTGGTACCCCGCGGATCAGCTGACTGAGTTGGTTACGCTCAAGAAGCAGAATCCACTGATGAGGCCCCTATGAGGAGACGCAGTGGCCACTCGAGTATCCCGGTCTAGCCGGACGTCGGCGCGACGAGCGGCGGGCGAGCTGGAGGCCGAAGTCCTCGCCGCGTTGTGGGCCGCCGACGGGCCGCTCACGGCGGCGCGGGCGCGCGAGGCGGTCGGCGGTGACCTGGCCTACAACACTGTCCAGACCATCTTGGTCCGGCTGTATGACAAGGGGCTGATCGGCCGGGTGGCCGACGGCCGTCGGCACGAGTATTTCGCGGTCAAGGGTGCCGAGGAGCTCGCCGCCGAGCAGATGCAGGCCTTGCTGAGTCGGGGCCGGGACCGTCAGGCCGTGCTGCAGCGGTTCGCCACCTCGCTGTCGGTAGAGGATGCTCGGTTGTTGCAGGCGATGCTGCGGCGCCGCCCATGACCATCAGCGTGTATGTGCCGGCGGCGTTATCGCTGCTGTTGGCGGCGATAAGCCGTATCGTCGTCGGTCGGATCGCGCCCACCCGAGCCGTGGTGTTCGTTGTCGCCGCAATCCTGTGTGCCGCGGCATCGACCTGGGGCCTGGTTCTGCTGGCGGCCACCTTGCTGGGTGATACGACACTGGTCGCCGACGAGGCTCTTGAGCGCGGGGTGCAACTGCAGGATCCGGTTCCCGAGCTGATCGGGGTAACCGCCGTGGCTCTGCTGATCTCTGGTGCAGTACGGGTTGTACGGGTACTGCGGGTCCGCCGGGCCACCACTCGCGAGCTGCGGACGGTCTGCAGCTCATGCGGCACCGGTGAGCTGGCAGTGGTGGCCCTAGACGCTCCCCACGCGTTCGCAGTGCCAGGCCGACCAGGGCGGATCCTGGTGACTCGGGGTCTGTTATCAGTCTTAGACGGTGACGAGCGACGGGTGGTGCTGGCTCACGAGCGGGCGCACCTGCATAGCCGGCACCATTGGCTGCGGGCCGCGACCGAGGTGTGCGCCGCGGTCAACCCGGTGCTGATCCCGGTGCGAGAGGCGGTCGCCTTCCTGGTCGAGCGCAGCGCCGATGAGCATGCCGCCGCGGTGACCGGCAGCCGGGCGCTGGTCGCTCGGGCGCTCGCCACAGTGGCCTTGGCCGGCGGGGCCACTGGCGAGCTGCGCGTCTGGTCGGCCGCACTGCCCTTCGCCGGATGCGGGGTGTCCGCTAGGGTCGCCGCGTTGCAAGCAGACCCCCCCCGGCCTGAGCCCCTGGTGCCCAGCAGTGTGCTGGCGCTGGGGGTGGCCACCACAATCGCCGCGGTGCAGGCCACTATCGCGTTCTACCAGCTCGTTTACTGGTTGTGGCCGACCTGACGGGCCGGCTGGCGGTCCGTGGCGAGTCACTCCTGAACTAACTCTCAGTGCGGTTCCCGGGGGGCATCGTCACGCCGCGCGAGGTCCGCTAGTCTCTTACACGCTGTAGGAGACAGTCCTGACACGGCCAGGCGGTGCCTGGGATAGGTAGGGACCCAATGAACGGACGAACAGCTGGCACGCAGACCCGCGTACTGGTCATCTCGGGCAGTGTCGGTGCAGGTCACGACGGTGCCGCCGACGAGTTGATCAGTCGGCTGGCCAAGTTGGGCGTCGCTGCGGACCGCCGGGATTATCTCGACGCGCTACCGCCGATGTTCCGGTACATGCTGCGCGATGGCTACCGGTTGAGCGTCGGCTACGCGCCGGCGTTCTTCGACTGGTTGTTCGCCAACCTCGAGCGCACCGGTTGGGTGCAGAACGTCGCCATGTGGCTGTGCCGGCAGGCGCAACGTGAGGTGTTGGGCTGGGTTGGCGATCACGACGTCGTCGTGTCCACGTACATGTTGGCCAGCCAGACGCTAGGCCAGCTCAAAGAAGCCGGGGCGGTGGACGCGACCCTGGTCACCTTCCTCACCGACCCAGCGGTGCACCGGACCTGGGTGCACTCCGCAGTGGATCACCATGTGACGGTGACCGAGGCGACGGCTCGGATGGGCCACCTGGTGTACCGCACGCCGATGCAGGCCGTCGGAGGGCTGGTATCCACCCGGTTCGCGGATCAGCCTGATCCGGCCCATCGCCCCCGGTTGCGCGCCGAGTTGGGGTTGTCCCCGGACGGCCTGGTGGTGCTGCTGGCGACCGGTTCGCTCGGGATGGGTGATGTACCCAACGTCGTCCGTTCGATCAGATCTTCCGGCGTTGCGGAGGTGGTGGTGCTCTGCGGGCGCAACGACCGGCTGCGCAAGCAGTTGTCAGCCGAGCCGGGAGTGGTCGCCTTGGGCTGGCGCGACGACGTCCCGGAACTGATGGCGGCGGCCGACGTGCTGGTGCACAATGCGGGCGGCCTGTCGCTGACCGAGGCATTGACCGCGGGGCTGCCCGCCGTGACCTACCGACCCATCCCCGGGCATGGCATCGCCAACTCTCAGATTCTCGCTGACGCCGGGTTGGCGCCCTGGCCGCAGGATGAGACCGAGTTGGTCGCCGCGATACGCGAGTACGCCGGGCGCCGGGGAGATCCCAGCCACGTCGTGCTCAACCAGGACACCGCCGCTGTGGTACTGGCTCTGCTCGCCGAACGCGGCCAGCATGCCGTTCCCGGCCAGGACTCGCTACCCGCCTGAGTGGGCCTGCTGAGCGATATGATCACGCAACGGTCCAACGGTGCAGCCCAGCTGATCAGCGAGCTCGGCCAGCCGGGGTAGCGCTGCCACGGTGGCTCGCCAGCTACTGGCCACCCGGGCGACGCAGTCCGAGTCGTGCAGCAGCACCGTGCCACCGGGCCGCAACTGCAGTCTGATCGTCCCGGCTATCCGGCCTGCGCTGCGCGCTTCCCAGTCGCGGCCCCAAGCCGTCCACAACACCGGCCGCAATCCAGCGTGACGGGCAGCGATCAATGATCCCATCGTGAGCACGCCATAGGGCGGTCGAAACCAGGTCGGCCGGACCCCGGTCGCCGTCGTCACCACCGCTGCGGCGCGCGCCACGTCCCGGTGCACGTCGACCAGCCCGCGAACCAGGTGGTTACGGTGGCTGAACCCATGCACCGCCATCTCATGTCCGGCGGCCACCACGGCCGCCGCCACCTCCGGATAGCGGGCGACCTGCTCGCCCAGCATGAAGAACGTCGCGGTCCAGCCGAGCCGGTCCAGGGCGTCGAGCACCGCGGGAGTGCCCTCGGGGTCGGGTCCGTCGTCGAAGGTCAGCGCCACGCTGTCGGACCGACCGACGCCGGCCACGCCCGGACAGACCGCGGCGCGCAGCACGCGAGCCCGCAGCGCCGCTGGACCTGCCCAACCGGCGACCGCGGCCGCGGTCGCCGCCACGCCCAGGGCTGTCGCCGGTCTGATCATCGGACGAAGGCTAGCGCCTCGGCTCTGCCGCCCGTTCCGGGTAGGGGATCCGTTGCGTGCGATGAGTTCCAGTTCGGGTGTCCGGTCGGTCAAGGTCGTCTCGGTGAACGGCTCGGGGCCGGGCAGTTCGATTGCCGGTTCGAGACCTAGCTGTCGTAATCTCAGCGGAATCATGGATAGTTGGACTGCCATCAGTGAGCAGGAGACATGCCGGACCTTCGTGGTGCCGGCGCTCAGGGCAGCGGGGTGGGACAAGCGACAGATCCGTGAGCAGTACCGCATCACCAACGGGAAGATCATCGCGTCCCCGCGCCGACACCGGCCTGGCAACCCGCTGGTGGCGGACTACGTACTCGAGTATCGCGACGATGTGCCGCTGGCCGTGGTCGAGGCTAAGCGCACCAAGGTCGATGCTGCCGCCGGCAGCGAGCAGGCCAAACGGTACGCCCAGCGGCTCGAACTCCCCGTGGCGTACGCGACCAACGGGCGCGAGATCTGGGAGATCGAGATTGGAGGATCGATCCTGCAGCGCCCCGATTTCCCTTCGCCGGACGAGCTGTGGGCGCGGTTCTGTGACAGCGAAGGTGTCGAGTCGCACTTGGAGAAGGAGATGCTGCTCGCTCCGTTCGACTCGTCGCTGCGCGACTACAACCTGGAGCGCAAGCGCCCGCGCTACTACCAGCGCATCGCAGTCAATCGCGCCCTGCGCGCCATCGCCCGCGGGCAACGCCGCATCCTGCTGACCCTCGCGACCGGAACCGGCAAGACCATGGTGGCCCTCCAGTTGGTGGCAAAGCTCAGAAAGTCGGGCTGGACGGCGGGCCGCATGCCTCGGGTGCTTTATCTCGCAGACCGCAACATCCTGATCGACCAACCCAAGGACGACTATTTCGCCCGCGCCTTCGGCGACGTAGTCCACAAGATCTCGAAGGGCCACGCACAGCGCAGCCGCGAGGTTTACTTCGCGCTCTACCAGTCCCTGGATCGGGGCGATGAACATGCACTGTTCGGCCAATACGCGAAGGACTACTTCGACCTGATCATCGTCGATGAGTGTCACCGGGGCAGCGCCAGCTCGTCCTCCCAGTGGCGTCACATCTTGGAGCACTTCGACGAAGCCGTGCAGATCGGACTCACGGCCACACCTATCCGCAGGGACGATGCCGACACATTTGGCTACTTCGGCAATCCGGTGTACGAGTACTCCCTCCGCGACGGGATCGAGGACGGGTTCCTCGCGCCCTACCGGGTACGCCGGGTGCGCCTGAACATCGACATGACCGGCTTCCGCCCGTCGGAGGGGCAGCGCGACGTAGCCGGAGACGTGATCCCGGACAAGCTTTACACACCGAGGCAGTACGAGAAGGTGCTCGCGGTACTGGACCGCACCCAGGCAGCCGCCCGCTACCTGACGCGGTATCTGCACGACACCGACCGCATGGGCAACACCATCGTCTTCTGCGAAAACAACGATCACGCCCACCGGATGCGGGTTGCGCTGAACAACGCCAACCTCGACATGGTCGCCCAGTACGAGAACTACGTCTGCCGCATCACAGACGCAGACGGGGATCCGGGCAAGGCCCTGCTCGACGAGTTCAGTAAGATTGACTCAGACGAGCCCGTAATTGTGACGACGAGCCAGCTTCTCACCACCGGTATTGACTTGCCCTCAGTCAAGAACATCGTCCTCTTCCGGCGCATCGGCTCGATGCCACTCTTCAAGCAGATCATCGGACGCGGCACCCGACTCTGCTTGGAAGCCCACAAGGGCTCTTTCGACATCATCGACTTCGTCGAGGCCACCAGACTCTTCAACGACCCCGCCTTCGACGGGCCACCGCTGCGGGTCATCGATGACGAAGCCGACGAGCAGGGTGTCCAGGTGGCCAGCGAGGAGGCTGGGGAAGACGACGCTGAGCAGGTCGCGGAGGCGGAGGCGGAGTACGAGACACAGGACGAAGGTCCACTCCCGGACAATCCCGCTCACTTGCCGGTGCTGAGCACGGAGGACGACGACACCGCCGATCGGATCATGGCCCAGGGCAAGCGCATCTACGTCGACGGGGTGGAGGTATATGTCTGGAACGACGTGCACTACCAGTTGGAGTCGGACGGCCGGACGCTGCGTCTAGTGGAGTACCGCGAGTTCGTGCGTGACCGGGTGCTGTCCATGAGTCTCTCGCCCACCGATCTACGGACTCAGTGGGCGGTGGCCCGGAGCCGGGCGGCCCTGCGCGAGGAGCTCCAGAACCGGGCCATCGAAGCTGACGACCTGATGGCCAAGCTCGGCCACCCCGAGGCCGACCCCCTCGATCTACTGATCAACGCGGCCTGGGAGCTCCCACTGGTCTCCCGCGCCGAGCGGGCGTTGCGCGTGCAGCGTGAGCACCAACAGTTCCTGGAAAGCTTCGGACCCAAGGCCCGGATCGTGCTCGATGCCCTGCTGGACAAGTTCACCGAACACGGAGCGGAGGAGCTCAGCGCGCGGGCGCTGCGCGTGCCGCCCTTCACCGGGATGGGAAACGTGGTCGAGCTTGGCGGCCTGTTCGGCGGGCGGGACGCCTTGCACGAGGCGATCGACGATCTCGGAAGGCACCTGTTCGACGTGGGATAACTACAGCATAATTATAGTTTCGCGTACTACTCATGCATAAAATTACAACTTACTTTGAGGACATCTTCTGGTAGGGTGCCGACGTGTCTACCGGCCGACGGGATCAGCTCTGGCATGTCGCCAGCCGTCAGCGCGGCTACTTCACCGCCGCCCAAGCTCTCAAAGCCGGCTATTCGTACCAGGCCCAACAGTTCCATAGGCAACGGGGCAACTGGACACAGATCGACCGTGGCATCTACCGCTTCCGTGAGTATCTGGACCTCCCTAGCCAGGACACGGACCACTTCGTGCGCTGGTCGCTGTGGAGCCGTGGGCGCGCTGTCGTGTCCCACACCAGCGCACTCGCGGTGCATGACCTCGGCATCGCGAACCCCGCGGAGATCCATCTGACGGTGCCGTCCAACTTCCGGCAGAAAGACAGCACGGTGGTACTGCATCGCTGTGAACTGGCCGACGACGACGTCGAGCAACACGAAGGTTTCCGCGTCACCACCCCGCTGCGAGCCGCCGTCGAGACGGCCGCATCAGGGGCGGACCAGGACGTCATCGACTCGGCGATCGCAGAGCTGCTCGGCCAAGGGGTGGCCAGCCGCCGGCGTCTGCTGCACGCGGCTCAGAACCTGGGTCCACAGGCTGAACTGGCCGTGGAACGCGCCCTACGGGCGGAGGCGGGGTGAAACGGTACACAGACGCGACCGCGCTGCGGCGCGCGCTGGAAACCCGGCTCAAGCAGGAGTCCGACAACACCGGTGGCGATCTCGGCAGGCTACGCCGCCGAGTGGTGTTCGACCGCCTCGCAGTGCGGCTATCGGTGGATGCCGGAACCCAGTGGATTCTCAAGGGCGGAGCGGCTCTGGAATTCAGGCTTGGGGGACGGGCGAGGGCGACAAAGGACCTCGACCTCGCGGTCACGGGTGGCGCGGCGGATGGCCTGGCCGTACGCGAGTTGCTCATCGACGCACTTACCGAGGATCCGGACGGCGACTGGTTCTCGTTCCGGGTGAAGGAGCCGGTAGCTCTGGCCGTGGATGGCGGGGGCCGTGGGGCTTGGCGCTTCTCGGTCGAAGCGTGGCTCGGGGGCAAGGTCTTCGCTGGTGTCCGGTTGGATGTCGCGGCGCGAGGGGAAGAGCTGGCAGTAACCGAGCAGTTGATACTTCCTGGTTCCTTAAGCTTCGCCGACATCCCGGCCCGGTCGATCGAGGCTGTGGAGCGACGCCAACATTTCGCGGAGAAGCTCCACTCGCTGACTCGCGACTACGGCGATCGGCCCAACACTCGCATCAAGGATCTGGTCGACCTCGTCCTACTCATCGAGGACGGTCTGCAGCCGGACAAAGCCCTGGTGGACGTGGTACGCCACGTCTTTACTATCCGCGAGACGCATCGATGCCCGGACACCATCCCGGACCCGCCACCGCGATGGTGGAGGGACTACCCCGAGCTCGCGGACGGGCTTACTGAAACCGCGAGCGACCTCCCATCCGCTCTGAAGCTGCTACGCAGCTTCTGGAGCACCGCACATGACGATGTATCCAGAACGGAGCACTGATTTCATGCCCGCTCGAACCGATCGGGATCAGCAGGGCCAGCTCGCCGTCGAGCTGCCCGCGCGGCCGAGAAAGAAGATGTACCGGACGAGGGCCGAAATCTCCTCGGCCATCAAGTCCGCCCGGGACATCATGCGGAAGGACGCGGGCCTCAACGGTGATCTGGACCGCCTGCCGCAGCTGTCATGGCTGCTCTTCCTGCGCGCGTTCAGTGAGCGGGTCGACGAGTTCCGCGCGATGGAGGACCTCGATTACGAGCATGCTCTCGACAAGCCGTACCGGTGGGAGACATGGGGCACGAACGAGGACCTCACCGGCAACACCTTCCTCGAATTCGTCAACGGCAAGCTCCTGCCGTATCTGCGCGAGTTGAAGGGCAGCGGCGACAATGACCCCCGCAACGTCATCTCCGCGATCTTCCAGGACGTCAACAACCGGATGCTCTCCGGGACACTGCTGCGCGACCTGGTGAATGTCGTCGACCGCATCGACTTCCAAGCCGACGACAGCGTTCACACGATGGCGTATGTCTACGAATCCATCATGAAGGAGATGCGGGATGTGGCTGGGGACTCGGGCGAGTTCTATACCCCGCGCCCGATCATCAGGTTCATGGTGGAGCAGTCGTTCCTCAATCTCGGAGAATCCGTGATGGATCCGGCATGCGGGACGGGGGGATTTCTCGTCGAGGCGTTCGAGGAGCTCAAGCCGCATGCCAATAGCTCGATTAAGCTGACTCAGCTTCACAAAAACATCAGGGGAATCGAGAAAAAACCTCTACCGTATTTGCTGTGCATGATGAATCTTCTTCTGCACGACGTGGATACACCGCGCGTCGTCAGGGACAACGCGCTGACACGCATGCGAAACGACACAAGCCCCATGTACCGTGTGGATATCATCCTCACCAACCCGCCGTTCGGCGGCGAGGAGGAGGAGTCCATCGCGAAGCGGTTCCCGAGGGGGTACGCGACGAGTGAAACAGCTTGGCTGTTCCTGTACTCGGTGATCGAACGCCTGAAGCCCGGAGGGCGGTGCTCGATCGTCCTGCCAAACAACTCTCTCTCTGACGACCGTGCGAGCGCAGTCCTGATCAAGGAAAAGATGATGAAAGAGTGCAACTTGCACACTATTGTCAAGCTCCCCCAGGGCGTCTTCGCGCCGTACACGCAGATTCCGGCAAATTTGCTCTTCTTCGAGAAGACGGGCCTGACGAGGGAGACCTGGTTTTACGAGATCCAGCCCCCTGAAGACCGCCGCAGCTATACGAAAACGAAGCCGATACGGTACGAGGAGTTTGCAGACTGCTCGGAGTGGTGGGGCAGCCATGACCGGAACGGGCGTGAAGCGAATGAGCACGCCTGGAAGGTCGCAGCAGAAACGATCAAATCGAAAAAATACAACCTCGCGATCGCCAACCCACGCGATGAGCAAAGCCGCCGGCTCCTGTCGCCGCCGGCCCTCATCACAGCCATCGAGAAGAATCTGTCAGCACTCAGCGAGTCGACCTCGCAGATCGCCGACCTGTCCACGAGTTCCGCGAACTGTACATCCCTCGGAGATTTCCTCACTCCAGAAAGCGACTTTGTTGAAGTATTCCCCGAAGAGAAGTATCGCACGGCAGGTATCTATAGCCACGGTCGCGGACTCTTCGAGCGGCCCACCATCTACGGTTCCGAAACGAATTATAAAAGATTTAATCGTCTGCACGCTGGCCAGTTTATCTACAGCAAGTTGTTCGGCTGGGAGGGGGCACTAGCTGTTGTCACCGCCGAATTCGAGAAAGTCCATGTGTCGCACGAGTTTCCCACATTCAAAGTCGACGCGGAGGTTGCAGACCTCGAATACGTCATACACTTGGCTCGATGGCCTGGCCTTCACGCTGCCCTCAAAGATCAAGGTGAGGGCATGGGTTCACGACGACAACGCGTGAATGTGGGGCGCCTCTTGGCCGCAAAGGTGCCTCTTCCTGCCCTTTCTGAACAGCGCCAGATCGCACAAAAGCTATCCGCTATCCTTCTCTCCGAAAAGTTGACCAAGGAGACTGCCCAACTACTCGGGCAACTTCACTCGTCAGCTCTGTACAGCACTGTCAAGTCTCGGTAACCCGCCGCCAGGTGTCGTCCGTCACCACCACGTGGTCCAGGAACCGCAGCCCGACCGTCTCGGCGGCCTCTTGCAAACGGGCGGTCACTCGCCGGTCAGCAGTGCTTGGAGTGGGGTCGCCAGAGGGGTGATTGTGGGCGACGGCGAATGATGTGCCGCCCGTGGCGAGGACCGAGCTGAGGACGTCGCGTACGGGGATAAGGCTGCGGTCCGTGCCGCCCTCGGTCAGGCGGAGCGTACGCAACACAGCGGCCGCCTTGTCGCAGACGACGACCACGACCCGCTCGTGTCTGAGCCCTCGCAGCAACGGCGCCGCACAAGCGGCGATGTCAGCTGTTGCCACAATCCTGCGGCGTGCGGGTTGCTCATCCACCAGTGCGCGTCGAGCGAGCTGGAACGCGGCCGCCACCCTGGCCGCCTTTGCCGGGCCAACGCCGAGCAGGCCCACCAGTTCCTGCGGCGCCGCCTGGGCCAGCCGACGCAGACCGCCCTGGCTGGCAATCAGTTGGCCTGCCAGCTCCACGGCGTCCAGCCCCCGGGCTCCCGAACCCAGCAGGAGTGCAAGCAGTTCACGGTCGGCCAGCGCCTCCGCGCCCCGATCCAGCAGTCGTTCGCGCGGACGATCGCCCACCGGCAGGTCCTTGACTCGCATCTCCGCCTCCCAGTCGTGGCAGCCTCAGTCGGCGGAGTCCCGGTCGATCGGTTCCCCGTCGTCGCCGGATACCTCTGCTTCCTCGCTGAAGTGCGCGTAGTCCGAGCCCGTTGCTCCGGTCGGGCCGATCAAGTCCATGAGTCGCTCATGGAGCAGGCGTGAGCGGATCTCCAAAAAGGCTTCGTAGTCGTCCCGGCGAGCAGCTTCGTACGCCGCGTCGTTGACCAGACTTCGCGCCAGGCGTTCACGGACGACGCCCTCGCCGTCGGTGTCACACATGTCCTTCAAGTACACCGACGGCGGCTGGTCACTGACGAAGATGTTGGACACCGAGGTCAGCATGATCAGGTTCGCACAGACATTGGCTCGCGCGCTGCTCACGCCCCTGGCTTTCAGGAAGGACTTGGGGAAGCAATGGCCACAGCACATCGCGCGGGAGACCCGTGCTCACGTCGATCTCGGCCGCCCCCTCGGCGAACGCCCGCACGGCATCCCGGTCATCGGCCATCTGCCGGGCGTTCCATCCCTTGAAGTATTCGCCGCTCGCCGTCAGCCAGAACCAGCGCTTGACCGCCCCGTGCTGCGCCGACGTCGGCTTGGTCACCTGTCGGAAGATGTCCACGAGTACCGCGAACTGGTTCATGTACGGCAGGGCGCTGGCTCGCGGGGTGCCGATCTCGGTGGTGAGGAAGTCCACAGCCCGCTTCGCCGCCTCGGCGGCTTCGGCCACCGCGCTCTGGAGCCCCTCTGGGGACAACTCACGCAGGCGCTGCATGTCCTCTCGCGCGAAACCGAAACCGGCGGACGCCGCGATCGTCCGGAGCAAGGTCTTGGAATCGACCCTTCCGTATTTCTTGCGGTCCAGCACCGTGAGCAGAGTGTCGATCCCGTCCTGCAGGTCGAACTCCGGAGTCCAGGTGGCCGCTCTGATCAGGTCCACGACCGTGAGAGGGGTATGCGTACTGTTGATCCGCTCGAAGACCTTGGCGACCTCGCCCACAGCCATGCCACGGAGCGTCACCACCGTGATCTGGTAGTTCGTGAAACGGTCGAACAAGGTCTTCGCTCGCGTGACGAGGTCCGAGTCGGAGATTTGTGCCACCCGCCCGAAGAACTCCGAGGGCTCGGAGAGCCCGCGCGTCGGTATGACGTGCGCCGGTGGATCCTCAAACGTCGTGACGTGGCGGAACTCCTGCCTTTCCAGGTCATAGACGATGTTCCACTTGCTCTCGGGATCACTGTCCGGCTGCCAGTACAGCGCCCCGCAGATGCTCGCGAGGCGCTGCTGTCCGTCGAGGATGTAGTTCACCGGATAGCCGTGACGCTGCGGTTCGACGTTCAGCCCGGCGACCGTGCGCTCGCTGGCGAGCTGCTCCGTGCTCTGCCAGAGCAGCACGCTGCCGATGGGATAGTTCCGGGACACGGAGTCCAGCAGGTCCAGCGTCTGCTGGCGGCTCCACACGAACTGCCGCTGGAACTTGGGCAGGATGACGTCTCCCGTTAGCACCCGGTGGGCCAAGGCTTCCAGCCGCGGCACCGTGGGTTCCGGGTCCCGAACTCCACGAAACTGAGCAGGCAAGCCGACCATGCGATTCCCTTCAAGTCCGTTACGAGGATCCTAAGGACGGCCACTGACAACGAGCTGTTCCTGCGGCCGTTGCCAAGCGAAGGTGATGCGCCCGCCAGATTTTCAGCGGCGTATGAGCGTTGTAGACTCAGCGTATGAGCGGCAAGAAGGAACGGATCACCGTGAGCCTCGATCCCGGCGTCGCCGCGGGGCTTAAAGCCGCCGCCAAACGCGCCGGGGCGGCCAGCGTGTCAGAGTATGTCGAAGGCGCCCTGGACGCCCGTATGGTCCGCGAGCAGTGGCTGGCTCGCTGGCAGGCAGCGGCTGGTGAAGTCGATCCCGAGGCGTTGGCCTATGCCCGTCGTGCCCTGCTCGGTGAGCGGGTCAAGCAGCATCCGCAGGCGTCGTGAGCGGCAGGGTCCTGACCTCTTCTGCCATCGTTGATATCGCCACGGACCGATCCCTGTACGGCCGTGCGTTCCTGGTGGCAGCCGTCGAACTGGGAATGACTTTCCCGACTCCCTCCACCGCGCTGTTGCAGGCATGGGCTGCGGTCCCGCCGCAGGCGCGGGCACTGCTGGAGCTGGTCCTCGACGCCCCGACGGTCGTCGTCGAGGACCTCGGTGCGTCGGTGGCCGGCCGGGCTGGGGTGCGCGCCCACTCGGCCCACGAGGCCGGGCACTTGGACGTGGCCGCCGCCGCCCACGCGGTCGATGTGGCGATCGCACGCGGGCTGGCCATCCTGACCGCGGAACCTGGCCCACTGCGCGCGATCGACCCAGATGTGGAGATTGAGGAGCTGCCCGCACCGTAGGGCGCGGGCACCTGCGGTTTGCGTTCACCTACACCCTGTAGGCTCGGTGGCGTTGTGACAGTTGCCGTTGTGTTGTCGCTCGTGGCCGCGGTGTGCTTCGGAACCGCCTCGGTGCTACAGCATCATGGGGCCAATCAGGTACGCCGACGGTTTCCGCTGGATCCTGGGCTGCTGATCGATGTCGCGCGCCAACGGTTGTGGCTGCTGGGGATCGTGGCCGAAGTGACCGGGGTAACGCTGCACATGGTGGCGGTCAACCTTGGGGCTCTCTCGGTCGTCCAGCCCCTGCTGACGGTGGGCTTGGTCGTTGCGTTGCCGCTGCAGGCCGTCCTCGGCCACCCGGTGAGCCGGCGGGCGCTGCTGGCCGCAGTCCTGACGGTCAGCGGTCTGGCGGTCTTTTTGGCGGTTCAACCGACCATGGAATCGCGCGATCCGCAGAGCATCACGGACTGGCTACCGGGGCTGGCGCTGGTGGCGATCGTGGCCGTCGCCGCGCTGAGCGTCGCATTCGCCCGCCGGGACCGAACTCGGGCGCTGGGCTTCGGGGCCGCCGCCGGGACGGTGTTCGCGCTATCAGCGGCGCTGGTCAAGACCTGGGGAGAGATTCTCGGCGACGGTGGTCTTCTTGCGTTAGCGACGAGCTGGGAGCTGTGGACAGCGCTGGGCTGCGGCCTGCTGGGTGCGCTGCTGAGCCAAGCCGCTTTCCAGTCAGGTCCGCTCGGTGGTCCGCTGGCGGCGATGATGGTGATCGACCCCGTGATCGGGGTCAGTCTCGGCGCGATCGTCTTCGGTGAGAGTTTCGCTGCCGGACCGCTGGCCCTAGTCCAAACCGCCGGGCTGGCACTGACCCTTGCTGGGGTATGGCTGCTCGGCACTGGAGAGAGACGCATAGCCGCTGCTACCGAGGCCCGTTGCGAATTACCGACAGCTGCGAATTACCCGGCAGTCGCGTATCGCCCAAATCACCGGTACAACGGATCCTCGAACGGGCCTCCCGACCGAAGCCGTCCGGGTAGGGAATAATGCCGCCAGTGCCGCCGCGCGTCGGCACATTGCTGGCGTAGGGATAGTGGTTAGGCTGAAGTTTCATAGGGTGGGGGCGATGGTGGTGCAGACACCTGGAGCGGGCCCGGTGGCAACGGTGCCGCCCGGGCCACTCCCCATGGGGTGGTGGACGCGCGCTGCCGTGAGCGCCGGGCTGGCCACGGCGGGGCTGTCGCGGTGGTTGGGGTTGGGCGCCGGGTCGATCATCGGTGGTCGGGTCACGCTGGCCCTGGACCGGCAGGCACTACGACATTTGGCGGCGGGACGGCGAGTCGTCCTGGTGTCCGGGACCAACGGTAAGACCACGACAAGTCATCTGGTGGCGGCGGCGGTACGGACCGCTGGACGAGTGGCGCACAACGCCGGTGGCTCGAATATGGCTGACGGTGCGGTGGCGGCGCTGGCCGAGGCGCGAGGCACCGAGTATGCAGTGATCGAAGTCGATGAGTTGCACCTGGCCGCGGTCGCCGAGGCGGTGGATCCGGCGGTGGTGGTCCTGCTCAACCTGACCCGCGATCAGCTGGACCGCGCGACTGAGGTAGGCGCGATCGCGTCCGCCGTCGGCAAGGCGCTGGCCCGGCATTCGAGCACGGTGGTGGTGGCCAACGCCGATGACCCGATGGTGGTGTCAGCGGCGGCGCTGGCCAGCCGTCCCATCTGGGTTGCCGCGGGGGCCAGCTGGTTGGGCGATGCGTCCAGCTGCCCGCGCTGTGGTCAGACCCTCACGTTCACCGAGCCTGGCTGGCACTGTGCCTGCGGGCTGGGCCGGCCCACTCCGGACTGGTGGATCGAAGACAGCAAGGCATGCACCGCGGACGCGGTGCTGCCGCTGGATATTCGATTGCCTGGCCAGGTCAACCGCAGCAATGCCGCAATGGCACTCGTTGCTGCCTGCGCCGTTGGCATCCCGGCCGATCAGGCGGCATCAGCGCTGCGCGAGGTCGAGGTAGTGGCCGGCCGGTACGCCGTGGTCCACCGCGGCGGGCAGGACCTGCGCATGTTGCTGGCCAAGAACCCGGCTGGCTGGGCCGGCATGTTATCCATGTTGAGCGACCCTCGGCCGCTACTGGTGATCATCAATGCCCGGGAGGCTGACGGGCGGGACACCTCGTGGTTGTGGGATGTCCCCTTCGAACAATTCGGCTCTCGCCAGGTGGTGGCCAGCGGAGAACGCGCGGCTGACCTTGGCGTGCGGCTCAGTTACGCTGGACTGGAACACCGAACGGTCGCCGACCCGTTGGCCGCCCTCAAGGCGCTGCCACCGGGGCAGATCGACGTGGTGGCCAATTACACCGCCTTTCATCAGTTCCGCCGCAGGCTGGGCCGGGAACGGGAAGTAGCCGGGTGAGCGGGGAGTCCACGGTCGCGATCGGCCTGCTGTTGCCCGACGTCCTGGGTACCTACTCCGATGCCGGCAACGCCACGATATTGGCCCAACGGCTGCGCTGGCGTGGCATCGCGGCCGAGATTCGCACAATCACGGTCCGCGACGTCCCGCCGACCAGTTGCGCGGTATATCTGCTGGGTGGTGGCGAGGACACTGCGCAGCTGTTCGCCGCAGACTGGCTACGTCGCCATGAGCAGCTCCGCCGGACGTTGGAAACCAGCGCGGTGACGCTGGCCGTGTGCGCCGGGTTGCAGATCCTGGGACGGTCGATGAGCGACGCCAAGGGTCAGCACTATCCAGGGCTGGGCTTACTCGATATCACCACCGCACCCGGCCGCCACCGCGCCGTCGGCGAGGTAGTCGCCACCTGCGCGGTGCCCGGCGTCGGTTCGTTGACCGGTTTTGAGAACCACCGCGGCGTCACCACCCTGGGTCCGGGCATCGCCCCATTGGGACGAGTGATAGCCGGCACCGGCAACGGCACCGGCGAAGGCACGACGAGGCATCGCGGCGAGGGTGTCCTCACCGAGCGCATCATCGGCACCTACCTGCACGGACCGGTGCTGGCCCGCAACCCGGCCCTGGCCGACCACATCCTGCATCAGGCCACCGGCCAGCTCCTGCCCGACCTGGAGCTGCCCGACCAAGCCGCGCTACGCCAGACCTACCTTCGTGGTCCCGCGGTCAGCGGATGACCAGCCAGATCAGGCTGGCGGAGCCGAAGAGCAGGCAGTAGACCGCGAACGGGGTCAGAGTGCGGGTCTCGAAGTAGCGCGTCAGAAAGCGAACCGCCAGGTAAGCGCTGACGAACGACGCGATGCTGCCGGCGATGATGGGTCCGTGGATGCCGGCACCGAGTGGGCCGACCAGGTCGGGGATCTTCAATGCACCGGCGGCGAGGATGACCGGAGTGGCGAGCAGGAAAGAGAAGCGGGCCGCGTCCTCATGGGACAGCCCACGCAGCAGTCCGGCGGCCATCGTCACGCCGGATCGGCTCAGCCCGGGTAACAATGCCAGGACCTGCGCGGAACCGATCAGCGTGGCCCGACCGAGGGACATCCGGGCTAGCCGGGCATCCGCGGCGGCGTCGACGTCTCGCGCTGAACTGGGTCCGCCCACTCCGGTCGTCGCCGGCACCGGCGCGGTGGTGTCAGCCCGTCGACGGAGCCGCTCACCGACGTAGAGCACCACCCCGTTGGCGATCAGAAACGCTGCCGCCGGGATCGGCTGACCTAACGTGGTGCGGAAGAGATGCTCCAGCAGCAGGCCACTGATGCCGACCGGGATGGTGCCGACGATGAGTAGCCAGGCAAGGCGCTCACCGGAGGTGCGGAGTCGCCGGTAGCGCAGCGAGCTGACGAAGCCAGCGACGATGCGTAGCCAGTCGCGCCAGAAGAAGACCAGCAGTGCCGCGGCGGTGGCCACATGCAGGCCGACGATGAACGCCAGGTAGGACGATTCAGGAGCTGACACGTTCAGGTCGTGGGCCCAGCGACCGCCCACCAGTGCCGGGATCAGGATGGAGTGTCCGAGGCTAGAGACGGGGAACAACTCGGTGACGCCTTGGAAGGCGCCCACCACGATCGCCTCGAGGTAGGTCAGAGCACTCACAAGTCTCCTCTCGCGGGCGGGTGCGCGGCGATGTGCCTGAAGAGAATCTCACTGCTGGATGGCAACCGAGAATCCGGGCTTCCAGCCGTCCCCTAGCCTGCCGGTATGACACGTACGCGGCTGTACCGTAGCGGTGTTCTCGAGCTCGAGGACTTTCCGGTGCAGGATATCTCCGACTACATCAGGCAGCCGGGCGTCACCGTGTGGCTGGATATGTGCGGGCCCGACGCGGACGACCTCGCCACGATCAGCGAGGAGCTCGATCTGCACCGTCTCGCTGTCGAGGATGCCGGCCAGGAACGTCAACGCCCCAAGCTCGACCGGTACGACAGCCACCTGTTCGTCACCGCCTACGCCGTCGCGCTGGATACAACCTCGGGAGAGCTGGAAACCTTCGAGGTAGCCGTATTCGTGACCCACAACGCGGTAGTCACGGTGCGCAAATCAGACCGATTCGACATCGACGGTGTGGTGGCTCGCTGGGACGCCTCACCAGATCTGGCCAAGCACGGTGTCTCGTTCCTGCTGCACGCTTTGCTCGACTACGTAGTCGACGGCCACTTCGCCGCGGTGCAGACCCTCGACGACGAGATCGAGACGCTGGAGGACCTGCTCTTCGACGAGGAGCGATCGGACTTGTCCGTGCAACGACGGTCGTTCGAACTGCGCAAGAGCTTGGTGCGGCTGCGCCGGGTCGTGTTGCCGATGCGGGAGGTCGTGAACTCCCTGATGCGCCGCGATCTGCACGGTTTCGATGAGGCGATGACGCCCTACTACCAGGATGTCTACGATCACGTGCTGAGGGCCACCGAGTGGACCGAGAGCCTCCGGGACCTGGTGACCACCATCCTGGAGACCAACCTGACCATCCAGGGAAACCGGCTCAACGTGATCACCAAGCAGGTCACCAGCTGGGCCGCCATCATCGCGGTACCGACGGCCATTACCGGCTTCTACGGGCAGAACGTGCCCTATCCCGGTTTCGGTCATCAATCCGGCTTCTACGTCTCCACGATCGTCATCATCGTGCTATCAGCGGGATTGTATTTCCTATTCCGCCGCCGCGACTGGATCTAGGTCCCGACTGGGTCGTATCCTGGGGGCCGGAATCAGGATAGGCGGGGATCACTGTGACGGTGCCGTCGCCTCTGGCGGTGACATAAGCGGTGTGGTCGGGCGCGATGGCCACCTCGTCCGGGTCGTAACCGACGAACGACGAGCCAAGGATCGCGCCCTTGGCGGTGTCGATCACGGTCAGGGTGCCCTCGGCGACGTTGACCACGAAGGCGTGGTGGCTATCGGAGTCGACTGCCAGACCACGCGGATTGATACCCACCGGAATGGTGCTATTGACCTTCATGCCGTTGAGCTGCATCAGGTAACTGGAGAAGTCCGTACCGGCCTGGTTGGGAAGGTCTATCACGCTCACGTTGTTGTCCATGAAGTTCGACACGTAAGCGTGACGGCCATCACGGTCGATCGCGATCCGCTGGGGAGACCGGCCGACCAGAATGGTGCGAACCAGCTTCTGGGTGTGGACGTCGATCACGCTGACCGAGTTGCTGCCACTGTTGGTCACGTAGGCGAACTGGCCTTTGGGATCGATCGCGACCCCGTCCGGGTGGACGCCGACCGGCACGGTGCCGACCAGCTTGAAATTCGCAAGATTGATCACGCTGAGGGTGTTGCCGTAGAAGTCGGTGACGAAGGCGTAATGATCGCTGGGGAAGACCGTCACCGCGGTGGGGTTCACGCCGACAGCGATAGTCCTGATCACTTTCCCGCTGGCGGTGTCGACCACGCTTACCGAGTTCTCGGAGAAGTTGGTCACGAGGGCGTGCCGGCTGTCTGGGTCGACTGCCACTCCACGCGGGCTGGCGCCGACGTGGATGCTCCCGACCACCTGCCGGCTCGCGGTGTCGATCACCCGCAGGGAGTTGTCGGCGGAGCTGGCCACATAGACGTGCTTGCCGTCGGGGTCGACCGCCACTCCTTGCGGGTCGCCACCGACGAGCACGGTCGGATTCGGGTTATCCGCCGCAACGGCGGTGCTGACCCCGCCGACGACAGTGGCGGCGGTGACGGCCGCCAGCACCGGCACGAGCGCCGCTACCCACCGTCGAGACCCGAGCGGGACCGGGCTGACAGGTCGGCTCTTGCGGTGCTTCGCTGCGGATCGGATCGTCATGCAGGTCTCCCCTTGATCGCCGATTTACGGCCACGCCACAGGGAGTAACGACAGTGTCGCTCTAGCGTTTCGCTCCGCGCCGCAGTCCGTCACCGCGGGGCCGAATCAAGCCAACGGCAACAGGGCACTGAAGGTGGTGCCGTGCCGGGCGGCGGTATGCAGCTCGATGCGGCCGTTGTGGGCCTCCAGGATGGCCGCGGTGATCGCCAGGCCGAGACCCGAGCCACCACGGTGGTGGGTGCGCGGGGATCGAAGCTGTGGAACCGGTCGAACACATGCGAAGCCTGGTCGGCTGGGATGCCGGGACCCTCGTCGTGAACCTCCAGCACACCGAGCGGCGCGGGCGGCAGTTTCCGCAGCCCCGCCTGCGCCACCGGCGGTTCGTCGCGCGGGGACGGAACATGCTGACGCACCGTCAGCTGCACCGCAGTGCCCGCCGGAGTGTGGATCAGCGCGTTGGTGACCAAATTGGTCACCACCTGACGGAGCTTGTGCTCATCGCCCAGTACGTGCACCGAGTCGGTGCCTGAGGTCAGAGTCGCCCGGCGGTCTGGTTCACGGGCTCTCGCATCGTGCACCGCGTCGGCGGCTAGCACGAGCAGGTCGACGTCGGTGACGTCCAGGGCCCGCTGTTGATCCAGCCGGGCCAGCAGCAGCAGATCTTCCACCAGGACGCCCATCCGGGTCGCCTCGGCCTCGATCCGGCCGGTGAGCAGCTCGACCTCAGCGGGCGTGCGGGCACCACCGCGGCGATACAGCTCAGCGAACCCGCGAATCGAGGTCAAAGGCGTGCGCAGCTCGTGTGATGCGTCGGCGACGAACTGGCGCAGCCGGTCCTCGGAGCGCTCGCGTTCGTGCAGCGCGTCGGCGAGCCTGCCCAGCATGACGTTGAGCGCGGCGCCCAGCCGGCCGGTCTCGGTGCGCGGGTCACTGTCGGGCACCCGACGATCCAGTTCACCACCGGCGATCGCTTCGGCGGTGTGCTCGATCCTGGTCAACGGTTGTAGCCCGAGCCGGACCACGCTGTTGTCGGATGTCATCGGCGAGCAACCGTATGCGGCGCGGCTGTGGGGATTCGACCAGCTTTCGCCGCTAACCGTCGAGAACGTAGCCGGCGCCGCGGACCGTGCGGATCCGGTCGGCGCCGAGCTTGCGGCGCAGATATCCGACGTAGACTTCCACGATGTTGGACGACTTCGGCTGGCCCCAGACCTCGGTGGTCAGCCGGTCCTGCGACACCGGCTGACCGGCCCGGCTGGCCAACGCGATGAGCAGGGCGTATTCGGTCGGCGACAGCGTCACGAGCCGGCCGGCGACGCTGACCAGCCCGAGGGTGGTGTCGACGGTGACCACTCCCGCACGCAGCACGGTCCGGTCCACCGGCATCCGATCGGAGACTCGCAGCCGCAGCCGGCTGACCAGCTCCTCCACCGGAAACGGCGTTGTCAGGTAGTCGTCCAAGGTGCCCCGCAGCAGCGACACCGTCTGTTCCCGTTGCTCGCGCGAGGTCAGCGCGATCACCGGCAGCTGCGGAGCCACTCTGTGCAGCTCGTCGAGGAAGTTCCGGGGATCCGGGCCGGCCAGCGCGACGTCGAGCACGATCGCCGCGAGGGCCTGTGCGCGCGCCGCGTCCAGCACCTCCGGGACAGTGTCGAGGATCCGGGTCTCGAATCCGGTGGACCGCAACGCCTGCAGCACCCGGCTCGTTGTCTGCCGCAGGGGCACCATGAGAAGAACCGGTTGCCGCAGGGTGACAGCTGGTCCAGTCGGGGAGACGGGTGACCTCTGATCGGGCTGCATCGGCGGCAAGGCTTCCGCGCCGTGCGGCGTTGGGCAATCGATGAGCGGCAAGATTACCCGACTGGCCCATCGTGCTACCCAATGCTGTTGAGGACGCGGGCGGGTATTCGGCGTAATGCTTTGCGCCATTCGGCGTAGCAGGCGGGCGCTCGTCGCGTCGCACGGCCGTGTGGGCGACCACGGGCCGGTAACACTCTCAGGTTGTGCCGGGTAGGTGCCCACTTCTCCATACGGTTCGTGCCGTGCGACGCCAGTTGGAACGAACGCTATGGGCAACGGCCTTCCTGGCCGTGCTTCTGGCGCCTGCGCTGCTGGCGTCCGTGCTGCACGGCCCGCGTCCCCGGAGCGGCTCGTCGTTGCTGTCCACGCTCTCCGTCGGGATGGGCCTGCTCGCAACCTCGATGCTGGTCTGTGCGGTCGTGCTGCCGTCTCGGGTGCGCTCGCTGACCCGCACGTTAGGCATCGATGGCGTGCTTGCTATCCACCGCTTCGTCGGGGTGGCCGTCACCTTGCTGGTGGCCCTACACATCGTCCTGATTTTCGCGGCGCACCCGGCAAACGTTGCCCTGCTCGACGCGTTGCACGCGCCTAACCGTGCTCGCGCGGGTGTCGGCGCCACCGTCGCGTTGGGTGCGCTGATCGCACTGACGGTGCTGCGCAGGCGACTGCGGCACCGCTACGAGGTGTGGCGTTGGGTGCATCTGGCGCTGGCCGGCTCGGTGCTCGTGCTCACTGCGCTGCACATCTGGTGGCTCAACCACCTGATTCGGGACCCCGCGATGCGATCCTTGTTCACTGCGCTCGCGCTGAGCCTGCTGGGCGTGCTGGGTCACCGGTGGCTATGGCTGCCGGCCTTCGGCCCCCGTCGCCAATACGTCATTCGCGAAGTCCGGCCGGAGACCAGCACGGTGAGCACGCTGGTCCTGGAGCCTCGCCGAGACGGACCCCGGCGTCGTTACCGGACTCTCGAGTTCGCTCCCGGTCAGTTCGCCTGGCTGCGGCTGAACCCGTCGATCGGAGCGCAGGAACATCCATTCACCATTGCTTCCAGTGCTCACCTCGGATTGTGGACCGAGTTCACGATCCGGCACAGCGGTGATTTCACCAACGAGCTACGCCAGCTGCGACCGGGCAGCCCGGTATGGGTCGATGGCCCGCACGGCGCCTTCACCCTCGACCTGCGGCGCTGCACCGGCCTGGTGATGATCGCCGGCGGAGTCGGCATCACCCCGATGATGAGCATGCTGCGAACGCTGGCGCACCGGCGGGACCGGCGCCCGCACCGGCTGGTGGTTGTTGCCCGAACCGTCGACGAGTTGCTGTTTCGTGCCGAGCTCAGCGAACTTCAGCAACGGCTGGACCTCACCGTCATCGAGTTGCTCCGCAAGCCGCCACCAAGCTGGACCGGCGCGTCCGGCGCGGTCGACGAGGACCTACTGACGACGTTGCTGCCCGGCGCGTTCCGGCGTAATCAACTCGATTACTACCTGTGCGGGCCTCCCGCAATGGTCACCGATGTGCTGACGGTGCTCGATGGGCTGGATGTCCCGCAGCCGCGGATCCACACCGAGCAGTTCGACCTCGTCTAATCCGATCTTGGCTGGCTCCGAGTGGAGAAAGGTTCCTTCTGTGCGTCCCCCGGTACCCCGGTTCGTCCGATGGGTCGTCTCCCTGGCAGTGATTGCCGCGCTGACGGTTGTGGTGTTCCAGTACTGGGCTACCTCGCAGTACGGGGTAGCTACCGCGTCAGATGAGGGGCCGAGCAAGACAGCGGACTCGGTATGGACGCAGACGCAGTGGGGGCCACTTAGCCTCGCGGATCGAGATCTGCTCGTTATGGTCCATCAAGCCGGCCTGTGCGGTGGGTCGAGCGGGCAGCAGGCCCAGCAACAGGGCGCCACAGTGGGAGTCCGCACTGTCGCCAAGCGCATCTGGGTCGACTACGGCGACCTCGGCAATCAGGCTCGCACGGTCGCCGACAAGCTCGGCGTGGCGTTGCCCGATCAACCTACCGCGCAGCAGCAGAGCTGGATGCGGGAGCTGTCCGGGCGCTCTGGCCCGGACTTCGACCGCATGTTCGCCCAAGGGCTGCGCGTCACCGACGGGGATGTACTGCCGGCCATCACCAGCGTGCGGGCTGGCACCCGTAACGAGCTGATCCGGTCGTTCGCCGCCAACTCCGCGGTACTGCTCAACCGGCAGATGGAGTACTTGGAGCACACCGGCCTGGTCGACTATTCGCGGCTGCCCGCGCCGCAGCCCCCCGCCGCCGTGCTTCCGGCCGCGGCGTCCGCCGCGACAGATAGTCCCCACGCTGGTCGGGAACAGCACATCGACCAGGTCGTCAACGTCAAGCAGGTCCCCCCGGCCGGACCGGTAGCAGGTATCGACGCGAAGGCCATGGTCGCCGCGCTGATGTCCATCGCCGTGCTGCTGGTCGCGCTCGGCTCGCTGGGGACCACCGGCCGCCGCGCCCGACCGGTCCGTCGGGCCGATACTCGCCCCCAGCACCGCAGCATCTCTCACACGCGACGACACGCCGCCCAGCGCTGGTGACCGCCGGAATCACCCGGGCTCTAGCGAGAGCGTGTCCGCGGATCTTTGAGTCGGTGGCGCAAACTCTCTTGTCGCCGAGTTCGACACCATGGTTGTCCGCCGCGAACAGGGCAGCCCTGACGTCGAACTCGGCGACTACAGAGCACAAAACGTCGGGGCGCTTAGCGTGGGTCGGGGACTGGACGGCCGAACAGCGCGAGTAACGCCTCGCGGTCGTCGT
The DNA here is from genome assembly GCA_038276315.1 of Mycobacteriales bacterium. Lineage (GTDB taxonomy): Bacteria > Actinomycetota > Actinomycetes > Mycobacteriales > Pseudonocardiaceae. The sequence continues at coordinate 3,202 of JBBPZY010000046.1, read as the reverse complement.
CGGCGGCACTGCGGTTGCGGCGGGTGTGTCCGCAGGCCACGCACCGCTGCACCACGACGATCTCGCCGCCCTCCGAGAGCGCCCCAACAGGCTCCATCGCTGCTCCACACTCGGCGGCCCGGTCGCCCGGATTGATGTCGACATGTTGCGACCACAGGCACCGTGGGCAGTGGTTGGTGTAGCCGCTGCCACGCACCGGCGTCTCGCAGCGCAGACAGGTGAAGTCCTCCCGGCGGCGGGTGAACGATGGTGGTTGCGTCATCGTCGGCCAGCATTGCAGTCCGCCAGCATTGCACCTGCGTCGACCGGTATCAGTTCAACGTTACGCTAAGTGTCTCCACGCGGGGGTGTCCCGAAAGATGCCCGGACGCGGGTGTCCTTCAAGATCCCGGGTGCGGGTGTCCTTCAAGATCCCGGGTGCGGGTGTCCCGCAAGATACGGAGGCAGATCATGATGCGAAAGGTGCGGACCGCCGATGGGCGCACCTGGTGGGTCCGGAGCAGCATCAGCTGGACCAAACGGGCGATGACCGACGAGTTCGAGCATGACATGACCGATTTCGGCCACGGCATCATAATGCTGGTCATCCTCGTCGCGCTGACGCTGTTCGTGGTGTTCTGGACCCCCGCCGATGTGGTCAGACCGGCCTGGTTCGTCCTGCTGGTGTTGCTGCTGTTGATGGTGCTGCCCGTGTCGTGGGCGCTGCAGCGGCCCTGGCTCATCAAGGTGCACACTAATGGCCCGGCGGGTGGTGAGCACTGGGAAGACGTCGTACGCGGCATGATGCCGGCCCGGGAGAAGGTTTATCAGATCGTTGATGATCTGAAGAGGACAGGTGGCCCAGAGGACAGCAACGGGTCGCTTACGCGGGTCATACCCACCCCACCGTCGCGCGATTCTTGAGTGTTGGGCCCACTACCTTCGATCGGAATGCCGCAGACTGGGATGTATGCCGGAGCTGCCTGAAGTCGAGGCGCTGGCGCATCACCTGCGCGAGCACGCCGTCGGTGCGATCGTGACGCGCGTCGACGTCGCTTCCCTCACGGTGCTCAAGACCGTGCAGCCGCCGGCGAGCGCGTTGCACGAACGCCCGGTGACCGCCGCCGCCAGGCATGGAAAGTTCCTCGCGGTGCACACCGACGGGCCCGCGCTGGTCTTCCACCTGGCGCGGGCGGGCTGGCTGCGCTGGTCGGACTCGCTGGCCGCCGCCGCGCCGCGCCCGGGCAAGGGGCCGATCGCACTGCGGGTGCATCTCAGCGGGGGGATGGGTTTCGACCTCACCGAGGCGGGCACCCAGAAGCGGCTCGCGGCGTACGTCGTAGCTGACGCGGCCGGCGTCTGTGCTGTACCGGGGATCGCCCGGCTCGGCCCGGACGCTGTGACGCTGTCCCGTGACGGGCTCGCGGAGCTGCTCCGTGGGCGCACCGAGCGGCTCAAAACGGCGTTGACCGACCAGACGATGATCGCCGGGGTCAACCTATGATAAGTGACCCCCAAGGCGAGGGGGTCAAGGTGGCACTCATCCTGGACATCTACGCGCGCGTGTCGCGGCTTGGTGACGATCGGCAACGCTCGACTGGGGGTCAGGTCGAGGACTGCGAGGCCAGGATCGAAGATCGTGGGGCGCAGGTCGGCGAGGTGCACATCGATAGCGGGCGCTCGGCATGGAACCCACGCGTGAAGCGGCCCGACTGGGAGCGGCTCATGTCCCGGCTGGAAGCCGGTGCGACGGGTGGCGTGGTCGTGTTCGACATGGCGCGCTTCTCTCGTCGGCCGATCGAGGGTGAGCGCTTGATCCTTGCCGCTGAACGGGGTCTTGTCGTGCTCGACAGCGAGGGCGAGTACGACCTGACGACGGCCAACGGCCGCAAGACATTCCGAGATCAACTCAATGCCGCCGCGTATGAATCTGATCGGCTGTCCACTCGGGTCAAGCGGGGGAAGCGCGTCAAGGCGACGCGCGGGGAGCCTAACCACTCGTGGCGGCCGTTCGGATTCGAGCAGGATGGCGTCACGGTTCGAGAGTCAGAGTCCGCCGTTCTTCGCGAGATGGTCGCGCGGGTGTTGGCGGGGGAAAAGCAAGATCACATCGCGCGTGATCTCAACCAGCGAGGTGTCACCACCTCCACCGGCGGCATGTGGTCGCGCGAGTCGGTCAAACAACTGCTTTTGAGAGAGCGCAACGTGGGGCAGGTCGTCCACAACGGCGTGATGGTGGGTCATCTGCCCGGAGAGCCGATCCTTGACTACGAGACGTGGGAAAGGCTGACTACCTTATTTACCTCGCGTCGCCGAGGCCGTCCGGTTTCTGATGTTTACCTGTGCTCAGGCATCGTGTGCTGCGGGCGTTGTGGACATCGGCTTACGGGACGGCCACGGGCGTGGCTCAAGCCATACCCGGACGGCGAGATCCGTCGGCAGTATTGGTGCCAACCGCGCACCGTCGGCGGCGGATGCGGTCGGATCACTATTGATCAACGCGAGCTGGACCGGCACGTCGGGGCGCTGGTGGTGCGGATTCTCGCTGACCCTCGTCACGCCGAAGCCCTTGAGGCTGCCGCCAAGGCCACCGCGGACAAGAGCCGTCCGCTGCTCGCCGAGTTGACTGAGTGCGAGCACCTTGCCGACGAGTTGTCCGGGCGGCTCGGTCGGCGGGAGATCACGCTCCAGCGTTATGACGTCGCCATGGCGCCGCTGGACAAGCGCATCGCCGAGCTTCGCGCTGAGCTGGCTTTGCTGGACAGCGTGCCGACAGCAGTCGCCGACCCTGCCATCGAGGCCGCCACACGTGAGGAATGGACGGCACGATGGAACGCTGCCACGGTGGCCGAGCGGCGCAATCTTATTCGGCAAGCGTTGGCGGGTCGGCGGATCGTGATCGCTCCCTCTGTTCGGCCGTCTGGGTATCCGAAGTTTGACCCCAAGCGCATCGTCATCGAGGAAGAGCGCCGCGCTGAATAGCCGCGCGAGGGTTGCCGGTCGCCACGTTTTCGGCCTCGCCCCGCGCCAACTCTAGCATAGAGATGACCTGATCGACCTTCTCTGGCTCCATAATCGCTTCCCAGGTAAACGGTGGTGAGATGGACGTAGCTATTCAGTTGGGGTAAGGGCTGGTGGCAGCCAGGGGCCGGTGGTGAAGAGCTGGCGGAGGGCGTGGAGTTTGTCGATGCGCCACTTGGTGGCGGTGTCGAGGTAGGAGTGC
>JBBPZY010000045.1:0-6292 GCA_038276315.1 Mycobacteriales bacterium | reverse complement strand
TGGCGCACGAGTGGCGCAGCGCGGCGCGCACCGCCGCCTCGCGGCGCAGTGCGACAAGATCAGCTGCAACGAACCCCGGGGTGCGTTCACTCACCGCCGCGAGATCGACATCGGTGGCCAGCGGCACCGCGGCAAGCAGCACCCGGAGCAGCTCCGTCCGGGTCCGGGCGTCGGGCAGCCCCAGCGACAACTCACGATCGATCAGCTCCGGCGCGCGCAACCGCGGATCCACCGACTCGGGATGTGCGGTGGTCACCACTACCGCGGTGCGGTCCAGCGCGCCCGCCAGCGCGTCGAGGACGACGGTGGCCAGCGGCGGCGGGGCGGTCGCCGGCAACAGCGCCTCGATGTCAGTGATCAACAGCACGCTGGGTTGCCACTTGCTGGCCGCCGCCACCGCGTCGTGCACCTGCTGGGAGGCGACCTCAGGCTGCACCGCCGCCACACTCGGCGCCGCCAGCTCGACAACCTGAGCACCGACATCGCGGGCCACCGCGTGCACTATCGTCGCTTTGCCGACGCCCTCAGGGCCGTGCACTGCGACTCCCAGGCGGGTGCTCGCGCCGAGGCTGCGTAGCAGATCGGGCCGGTGAAAGGTGAGTTCGAACCACTCGGCCAATCGCCGGGCAGCGTCCTGGGCGCCCACCAGATCGGCCACGGCAGGTGCTGGGACGACCTGAGCGGGGGTGGGGGTTTGCGGCTGCATGGGCGCGTCCCCCGTCCGCGGGCCGTCGCGCCAGCCGACCACGGTGGACGGGTGCGGGGCGACAGGCCCCGGCGGGTCGGTGGCCGTGACGGTGAGCAGCTCGGTGGTCCAGCTCGCTCCGATCGCGACGGCCAGCCGGCTGCGTACCGCCGTGGCGGCCGAGCCCGGCGTCAGATCGTGCGGGAGCAGCGATACCGCGTCGCCAGCGGTGAGCACCTTGCCCGCCAACGCAAGGCGCAACGTCTCCGGGCTCACCGAGGAACTGACCAGCGCCGACCCGGTCACGGTGATCGAGCGGGCGGCCGGTACCTGCACCGGTGCGATCACCACTTCAGCGCCATCGGTCAGCCCCACGTTGGACAGCGTCACGTCATCGAGCAGCGCGATGCCGGGGGCGTCCTGCCCGGCTCCGGCCAGCGCGACGGTGGTTCGAGCGCCGATGAGCCGCACCGCGTCCCATTGCCGCAGGCCCAGAGCGTCGAGCACCTCCGGATGCAACCGGACCACACCCCTGCGGGCATCCAGCGCGGAGGTGGTGAGCCTGGCGATAAGAGTGATCTGAGGCGCGCTCACGACGCCTGAGCTTACGACCCGGCCGCCCCACGTCCGAGTTCCGTTCCGCCACGGCGAGGCGACAGATCACCGTTTGTGTGCGTTTAGCGCCACGCCGCCTTTTCGGTAGAGGAACACAAACGGTGATCATCGCGTCTCGGCGCAAGCGCCGCTGCCGGGTTAGCGAAGACGCTGGTAGAGCTCGAGGTGGCGCTGCGCGGCGGCTGACCAGGTGTAGCGGGCGGCGAGCGAGCGGCCGGCTTCCCGGGCATCCGGGGTTCACCGCATCGCCGTCCAGCTCGGCGGCCAGCTGCGTCGCCAGCTCGGCTGGGTCGTCAGCGAACCGGGCGACGCCTGTGAGCATTTCGCGAAACACCGGCAGGTTCGACACGACAGGCGGGATCCCGGCGCCCAGCTCGCCGGCGACCGCGGCGGACACACAGACATGGGCGTGGGGGTTGACGATGGCGCGCTCGTGGCAGACGGCCAACTCGGGGGTGTTGAAGTGGTCGATGTGATGCACGGTGCGAATGCACCGGTTGACGGCATTGGCGCTGATGCAGTCCTGCGCGTGCACCACGTCGTAGCCGGTCGGGTCGAAGGCATCCCGTAGCACCTGGATGGACCGCAGAATCCGGGGACCGAACTCTTCCCCCGAGACGTCGGGAAACGGCGCGATCCGCAGTTCTACCCGGGGATCGACAGGTCGGAAGAACCCGCTGTCCCCGCCCCGGCCCAGCGTCCAGACCGTGACCCGCTGGCCTGCTTCTGCCAGTGCCTCGGCCAGGGCAAGCGTGTGCACCACGCTGCCCCGCGGTTTCGTGGAGTAGGTGAGCAGCGCAATCAACAACCACGGCTGCTGTCCCATCAGCCCCTCTGTCCCGCGGGGAAGGGTGGGTAGATCCGTGGCCTATGTGCCACCAGCGGCAACTTTGGGCGAGAAGTTGCCGCTGGTGGCACGTCCGCGCGCTGCGACAGTCCTTTCCCAGACCTCACGGACAGTGACATCAGTCAACCCGGTAGACGCCGGGCTTGCGCTCGTCGAGGTGCCGCAGCACTCGACGCGCCTTGGCGATCTCGGCCGCAACGTCCAGCTCGGCCGTCGCGATACCAGCCTTGGCCCAGGTGCGGGCCAGGATCTCGCCGCCGGGGCCGACCACCTTCGCCTGCCCGAGGAAGCGCAGCTCGCCCAGCACACCGGTCTGGTTGGAGGAGACCAGCACAACCTGATTCTCCGCCGCTCTGGCCTGGTCGTAGAGGTCGAACAGCCGGGCCTGGCGATCCTGTGCCATCCGCGGAGCGCGGTTGGTGAGGCTGGTCGGCCAGGCGGACAGGCAGGCCAGCACGTCAGCTCCGGCCAAGGTGAGGGTGCGGGCCGATTCCGGGAAGGTCTTGTCGTAATCGATCAACATGCCGAGCCGACCCACTGGGGTATTGAATGCGGCGAAACGCTCACCCGCTGAATACGCGATCGACTCCCCGGCGGGTTGGTGCACCTTGCGATGGATTCCCAGCACCCCGTCGCCGTGCACGCACAGCGCGGTGTTGTAGCGCCGATCGCCATCGGCTTCGCAGAAACCGAAGCACACCACCATCTCCGCCGGCCAGCGCCACGACCTTGCAGACGTGCGGATCATCGAGCTCGAGTGCGGGCGGCAATGCGGTCGGATCGGGCTTGTGCAAGTCGCCGAGGTAGCCGCCGAGCGCTGCATCAGGAAGCACCAGTAGCGATACTCGCGACCGGTGGGCGTGCTCGATCAGCGTGGCAATCCGCTGCAGATCGAAGTCGAGATCACGGCCGAACTTCGCTGCCACCGCACCGATCCGGATCGCACCCATGTCAGCTCACGCGTGTTCCGCGTGTCCCGGATCGGGTGGTCACGGGGGCCGCACTCGGGCCAACGGCGTAGGCGTCTGGGCGGCGGTCGCGCAGGTGGTCCATCGACCGGCGGGCCGTCGCCAGCGCCTCCTGGACGTCCAGCTCGGCGATCGCGAGCCCGGCTCGCACGCCGGTGTCGGACAGGACGTCACCGCCGGGATCGACGACTTTGGCGCTCGCGACAAACCGCAGCGACCCGAACCGGCCGGACTGGTTGGCCGACAGCCAGATGATCTGGTTCTCCAGCGCTCGGGCTCGGTCGAACAGGTAGAACCGGCGCTTCCAGCGGTCCTGATGCAGGTTTGGCACCACCTGGGTGCGGCTGGCCGGCCACGCGGACAGGCACATCACGATGTCCGCCCCGTCCAGCGCCAGTGCCCGGGCGCCCTCGGGAAACACCTTGTCGTAGCAGATCATCATGCCCAGCCGCCCCACCGGCGTGTCGAAGGCGGCGAAGCGGCCGCCCGCGGTGTAGCTGGCGTCCTCACGAAGCGGCTGGTGCACCTTACGATGATGACCCAGTACCCCGTCACCGGTCACGCAGACCGCGCTGTTGAACAACTGACCTGGGCCATCCTGGTCTGACGCCGCCTCGCAATAGCCGACCGCCACGACCATCTCCCCGGCGAGCCGGGCTAGCCGGCGGATCTCCGGGCCGTCCACGCACAAGGGTGCCGGCCAACCCCGCCATCGACACGTCCTTGGCTGCCGCCGGGCGGGCCATGGCTACCGAGGCGAGCATCGTCCGCAGCTCAGGAGTCCGGCGGCGCGAGCTGGAGTCCCACTGGCGACCGGCATAGCCTCGCCGCCACCCGCCGGCAGTGTCTACCGTGAGCCGGATGCGCTGACCCGGACGGCCACCACCGCCCCGGATCGGGTGCGCCGCGCGACCCAGCGCGGTCACCGACAGCGCGGCGGGCACGCCGAGCTGGGTGTGGCCGCCGAGTACGGGGACGTCATAGGTATGGCTGGCGCGGCGCAACCCGGCCAGTATCCGGCTGGCGAACGAGCGGTCCCGTGCCCCCAGCGCGTCGAGCAGTCCTACCGGTGTCGCCCCCATGGCGGCCAGGTCATTGACGTTGACCAGCACCGAGCACCACCCGGCCCACTCCGGGTCGCGTTCGACCATCGACGGCAGGATCGCGTCGCACGCCGCGACCAGGTCGCTGCCTGGCACCGGCGCACCATCGTCTCCCAGGTAACCAGCCCGACCTGTGACCAGGCCGGAAAGCAATCCTCCCAGCTCACATTTGGAGGCGCTCGACGATGTGCTCCGCTGGCTTGTCGGGGAGGGTTGCGGCGGTGGCTAGCAGGTTGGCCAGTGCTTGGTCGGCGGTGTCGAGATCGGGGCACAGGGTGGCCACCAGGTCGCCGAAGTGGACACCGTCGCCCGCGTCGACCAGGCGGATGACCTCGAGCAATGTCGTGGGCAGCGTCAGAACATCGGGACTATGGGGATCGCGGTGAAGATCGGCGGCGAGCAAGTAGAGCGCGCCGGTGAGACGGTGGGTGTCGTCGGTGAGGTGAAAGAGGAGTGTAGCGGCGAGGCGGTGGGCGCGGTGCTCAGCGGGGTCCCCGACGCTGTGGGAAAGGTAGTTGGCAAGATTGTGGTGCGATACCGCGACGTCGCGCGGCTCGCGGTGGATATATATGAGGCGTTGCGCGGTGCGTCCACACTCGGTGGCGCCCTGAAGGTGACCGCGCTGATCTTCCAGTTCAGCGCGGGCGCCAAAGACCTTTCCGAGTCCTGCAATGTCGCTTACAGTCTCGAATACATCCTGGCAGTCGAGCAGCAGGTGGTCGACCTCCGTGAGGCGCCCAAGGCGCAGGAGCGGAGGGCAGTTGTTGAAACGGGCACGGGCGGTCTCGTAGGCGCTGGCGCCGCGCCGTCGCTTAATGGTGGTGATCTCGTCGTTGAGGTCCAGTGCCTGCTGCCACCGCCGGAGGGCCACTGCGGCGGCATAGCCGGTGTTGAGGATCACAGCCCGGACGTTCCATGGGTCTACGGCGTCGTTGTCGGCGGGCTGCTCGGGAAGCACGGCCAAACGGTCCCGCAATACGGACAGGTCGGTGAGGACCTGCTCGTGGTGACCGAGCCAGCCGAGGATCTGCAGCCGCTGACCTTGGTTGCTCAGTTGGGTCCAGGCCCCGAGCCCTGCTTGTCGGGTGTACTCGATCTGCTGGTCAGCCAAGATGAGGGCGTCGCGGAGTCTGCCCTGGTCCCGCAGCAGATTGGCCAGATGGCCGACAGCAGCGGCGGCGAGAGAGTGGTCACCACCGGTGGTGGCCTGGTCGCAGGCGCGGCGGAGCAGGATTTCAGCTTCGCTGGGATCCACCCGGCGGAGGGCGGCGGCGAGCACGCTCAGGTCTTTGGGCTCGCCGGTGGCCTCGGCGATACACCGCAACGAGGGGATCACGGTCTGCGCGGTGACCGGGGAGTAGGGGTCCCGTGTCAAGGCTTGTTCGAGCAGGCGGCTGGCAGTGTCCCAGTCGTGTCGGCGCAGCAGGTAAGGGACGGCGGCTAGCCCGGCCCGAACCACGAGCTGGCTGGTGTCTTGCCCAGTCTGCTCCTGCTCGATATCCCGGATGGCGACGGCAGTCCACCATGCGGCGAGGTCGGCGTCGACTGCAGCGGTGATCGACTGAGGGGTCGCGGCGTGGATGGCCTCGGCAATGCCGGGGTGGATCCGGTAGCGCACGAAGGTGGACGGGTCGCTGGGATTCGCAGGCTCTGCGGCGATCAGCGCGGCGGCGACCAGCGGCGCAACCGCCGCAGCCAGCGGTGGGGGATCGTCGGGCTGATCTAGGCGCCGCCACAGATCAGCCCAGTTACCGTCGAGAGTGGTCGAGTCGCGGTCGGGCTCCTCGATCCGGCACAGGGCTTGCAGCAGTAGCCGGGACGGAGCGGGCAGCGTCGCTGCTGCCTCGGTGGTCCACGCGTTGAGAGTGTCCAGGAACTGGGCGGGGCGTGTCATTACAACCGTGTAAGCCACGGATGGACCAAGATCGACCGATGTGATCATCACTCGGTCGGGAGAGGACCATCCTGTGCTTTCAGACATCACCACGTTTGATGATCGTGACGTCGAGGCGTCCCGCCGGCTGGCGAAAGCCTTCGATCCTGCTGTGATCGATGCTTTGTTGGCGGATGCCGA
>JBBPZY010000044.1:0-16002 GCA_038276315.1 Mycobacteriales bacterium | reverse complement strand
CCGGCCCGCGCGCGCTGCAAGGCCGCCGCCGCCACCCGCTCTCCACGGTGCTCGCTCTCATACCGGGCCAGGGTGCCCAGCGTGCGGGCCAGCATCCGCCCGGACGGACTCGACAGGTCCAACGGCCCAGCCGTCGCGGTGTGCGTCGGGACGTCCCGGCCGTCGTTGCACGCCGAGATGTAGTCCTCCAGTTCGATCGGGGAGCGGTGCAACCGGTCGGTGTGCCAGGCCAGCACAGCGTTGATGCGCCCCGCCCGGATCGCGTCGAGCATCGCCCGGTACCGCGGGCGCGGCTTGCCCGAGTAGGCAGACAGGTCGTTGTCGCTGAACACTTCGGCCACGATCCAGCCCAGCCGCTCGGCCAACGCCCGACAGTCGGCCTCCTGGCGCTCGACGCCCAGCCCCGCACCGGTCTTGTCGTGGCTGATCCGCGCGTAGATCGCGGCGATACGGGGCGATTCATCCGTCATGGCGAGAGTGTGTCACATGTTGACCCTTATCCAACGAAAGTTTCCGGGTTTTGGCTGCTGCAGCGTCCACCCACCTTCGTGTTTCAACCGATGATCATGTCGGCAGACGTTACCCAGATTGCCGTCGCTGGTCGGACCGTGTTTGGCGTGGTCAAGGGTGTGGTCTTTGTCGGCGGTGCGCGCGGGGGCGCGGCAGCCGATCATGGTGCAGTGCCGGTCGCGAGTCTCCAGCTCGCGGCGTAGCGCAGCACCCGGGGCGCGCCGGGCGCCGTCGGCGAGGTGCCGGTCCAGGTGGGCGCGGTTCTCGAGTTGGCGGAACAGGTCGGTGATCACCTCGGCCCAGCCGTTCGGGTTGGTGGTGTCCGTGGCCAACGTGCGGAGCTGATCGGTCGGTACCTGGAGTTCTACGATGGCCCGGCTGGCGGCGGAGCGTGGTGAGATGCCGGTGGCGCGGGCGTAGGTAGTTCCGCTGTGGGTGAGTTGGCCCTGTTCGTCGGTGAGCGCGAAGCGCCACCGCGCGCCACCCAACGTGGAGGTGAGTTCGCGGGCCAGCTCGGCGTGCAGGTATCCCCAGCCGGCGAGTTCAGCTGAGTACTGGTCGAGGCCGAGCAGGGTGGACAACCGCACCCGCAACTCCATCCCCACCCCGGTGCGAGCCGGTTGGGCGGACTGATCATTGGACGTCGAGGAAGTGCTGTCGTCACCCGCAGCGCCGTCACCCGACCCACCGTCATCAGGTCCGCTGTCGTCGATGGTTTCGCCATCGGCGCTGTTGCGGTCGTCGCGGCTTTCGTCGCCGTCACCGTCGGGTGGATCGGCTTGCCGGGTGGCGGTGCTGGTGAGGAGGGCGATTATCGAGGTGTCATCGAGCCCGGTATAGGTGCCGTCGGTCATGCCGAGGAACAGGTCGGCGCGGATGTGGTCGATCGGTCGGGCATCGCCAGCGCGTTTGACGTTCCGGGCGAGTGCGTCGATGTGTCCACTGGCCGCGGCGACCCGGTCCAGGGGCAGATTGTAGCCGGAGAGGTTCGCTGATCCGTCAGCATTTCGGTAGCCGACGACTTTACGTTCGGCGAGGGCCTGTTCGTAGCGGCGTCGGGCCCAGTCGGGATCGATGACAATGGCGAGTTTCTTGATTTGTTCGAAGAGTTGTCCGGTGGTGAGCTTCGGCGCCCGGGCAGCAGTGTGGCGCAGACCACGCGGGCTTGGTCGTCGGAGAGCTCGGTGGTCCAGTCGGAGAACACTCGGGCGCGGGGTTCGTCGAGCTCACCGACATCCATCGCGGCGTGCACCTGGGGTAGGCGGGTGAGCAGGTCATGAGCCAGCCAGAATTGGGTGTCGGCGGCGCGGCGGGTCAGCATCAGAGCGGCGCGGATCTCGTCCGGGGAGAACTCATCCGGTGGCATCCGTCTCAGTTCATCACCGGCGGGTCCGACGCCACACATTCCGACTTCCACCATCGCGGCCATCACTCGGGCGCGTTCGTGGTTGGCTTGCCGGTACTGGGCTTTGAGGACCTCCACGCAATCGAAACCCGACAACCGGGAGAGCTCCAGATCGGCAAGCACGCACGCCAACTCCGGGCCGGGCGCAATACTCGCCAAGTCCTGCGGGATCAGCTGCCGCACGCTCACGAACATCACGCTACAACCCGACCCTGACAAAACCGGAGGCTGCGGAGACGAGTAACAAAAAAATTCAGCAGCAATGTTGAGGGCTGACCGATGTCGATGCATGGTGCAGCTATGCATTGGCCGATCCGACGACCATGCGTTGAAGATTACGGAGGCGATTTCCCGTGACCTCGACGATGAGGTCAGGCCCGGCAAGACGGTGAGCGTCTCATTCCGGACTCCCCGAGCGTGATGGCATCTCCACCGCGACGTTCTTGACCTCATCGACGGCGCGGAAGACCTGAACGAGCGCCCTCACCGTCACCCGCGCCTAGTACCGGGCAGGGCCGGCCGGACTGTCGGTGGTCTCCACTAGCCTTCGCCACGTCACCGGAGGAGGAGGGGGTTGCCGATGTCGGTTGCGCTGTCTTTGGAGGTGCCGGTTCGGGCCGAGGTCCAGGCGCTCTACGGGCCGCTGCTGGAGCGGCTGGCTGGCGCCGCGAGTGTCGATGAGCGGCGCTCCGCGCTGGTCGACGAGGCCGGGGCGGTGTGGAGCCGGCCGGGGTTCGACACGGTGCTCTCCGAGTCCCGGTTGGCGTTCACCCCGTTCGACTACCAGCTCGCGACGATGCAGACGGTGCTGCGCCGGATGCGGGGGCGGGCCATCCTCGCCGACGAGGTCGGGCTGGGTAAGACGATCGAGGCCGGGCTGGTGCTGTCCGAGCTGCGGATGCGCGGGCTGGCCGACCGGGCGCTGGTCGTCACCCCGGCCGGGTTGGTCGGGCAGTGGCGGGAGGAGCTGGAACGTAAGTTCGCGCTGCCCACCACGGTGGCCACCCGTGGGGATTGGGAGCGGGATGGGGACCGTCCGGTGGTCCTGGCGTCACTGGCCGCGGCCCGGCGCGACCCGCTGAAGGCCGCCGTCTGCGACGAGCGATGGGACGTGGTGATCGTCGATGAGGCCCACCGGCTGCGCAACCCGTCGAGCGCGTCGGGCACGCTCGCCCGGGCGCTGCGCACCCGTTATCTGTTGTTGCTCACCGCCACGCCGGTGGAGAACCGGTTGCAGGATCTCTACGAGCTGGTCAACCTCGTCGCGCCGGGGCTGCTCGGCACGGCCGCGCAGTTCCGGCGCACCCACGGCAACGCCGACTCGGGTGTCGACGCGGTGCGTAATATCGCCGCGTTGCGCGCTCGCACCTGTGAGATCATGGTGCGCCACCGGCGCAGCGAGGTCGCGGTGCTGTTGCCGCAGCGGCTCGCTGAGACGGTGCTGGTCACGCCGTGTGACGCCGAGCGTTCGCTGTACGCCGACATCGTCGCCCGGATCCGCGACGAGGCCCGATCGGCTCCGCCGGCGAAGCTGATGACGCTGCGCAGCCTCACCCGGCTGGCCGGCTCCAGTCCGGCTGCAGTGGCGCCCACGCTGGACAAGGTCGGCTGGTCGGATCTCGCGGCCCGCGCGCGAGCGATCGAGCGCCCCCGCAAGACCGACGAGCTGCTCGCCCGGCTGCGCACCCACGTCGAGCGGGGCGAGAAAGTGCTGGTCTTCACCGCGTTCCGGCACACCCTCGACGCCCTCGCCGCTGAGGTGGCGGCGGCCGGTATCCCGGCGACCCGCTACCACGGCAGCCTGTCGCGCCGAGACAAGGACGCCGCGGTCGAGGCGTTCCGCGGCGACGTGCCGGTGCTGCTGTCCACCGAGTCGGCGGGCGAGGGACGCAACTTGCAGTTCTGCCATGTCATGATCAACCTGGATCTGCCGTGGAACCCGATGCAGATCGAGCAGCGGCTGGGCCGGTTGCACCGGGTGGGCCAGGAACACGACGTGCTGCTGGCCAACCTGGTCTCCCGCGGCACCATCGAGGAACGCATCCTGCACGTGCTCGAGTCGAAGATCAACCTGTTCGAGCTGGTCGTGGGGGAGCTGGACATGATCCTGGGCCGGGTCACCGACGACTTCGACTTCGAGACCTCGGTGTTCTCGGCGTACGTCACCGCCGCCGACGATGCCGAGTTCGGCGCCTCGCTCGACGACCTGGGCGCCGATCTGGCCCGCGCCCGCACCGACTACCTGCGCACCCGCGGCGCGGTCGACCAGCTGGTCGGGGAGGAGTGAGCATGGATCCTGGCTTGCAGTTCTGGCTGCGCTACGTCGATGACCGCGGCGCGCTCACCGAGCGGGCCGGTGACAGCACGCTGGTCGTGCTGCCCACAGCGGTGGCCGGGGAGTTCGACCTGCCCGACGAGCTGGTCGTCACCGCCGAACCCGACGTCGCCCGCGAGGACGGGGCGGTGCTGCTCGCCACCGGTCATCCGGTGCTGATCCAGGCGGCCGATGCCGCGTTGCGCGACGGTGACGTCGGGATGGTTGCGCTCGCCGCGCCGGGCATCCCCGCGCCTGGCGCCGAACTGCTGGAGCAGCGAGTCCGCGACCAGATCACGGTGGAACACGGTCGGATCGACGTCACGGGCCTGCCGGTTCGCATCGACCGGCCCGTGCTACGGGTGGGCGCACTGGTCTCCTACACCGTGTCGCCCGAGGAGTGCTACCAGGAACGGCTGGAGTGCTGGGTCGACGCGGGCTCGGGCCGCCAGCTCGACCCCAACCAGGTCACGCGGCTGCGGGCCGCGCCGCGATGCGAGCGCCCCGGGCCGGCCCGCGCGCCGGTCCTCGATGCCGTCGCCGCGGCGCTGGAGCAGGTCCACAACATTCTCGACGGGGCCGCTGAGCGGCGGCGCACCGCACTGTCGGACCAGGCCTCGGACGCCCACCAGCGCGAACACTCCCACGCCCGCGATTACTACGCCGACGCGCTGCGCTCAATCGAGCGCCGCCGGGCGGCAGCCGATCCTGACCGGGCGAAGTTGCTCGCCGCCCGCGCGGCGAGCACCCGGGAGGAGCGGGCCCGACGGCTGCTGGAGATCGACGAGAAGTACCAGGCCCGCCACGTGATCCGGCCGTACCGGTTGCACGCCGTGCTGGTCCCCGGCTGGCGGGTGCCGGTCGACGTCCGCCGCGGACCGCGGCGCTACCCCTTCGCCTTCGACTGGCTCGTCTCCCTGGGCGTCTTCGCCGAGGAGAGCTGCCCGCACTGCGGCGACGCCGTCACGCTGTCAGTGAGCAAGACCCGGCTGGGCTGCGTCAGCTGCCTGCCCGCTGCGGGATGACCACGGCGCACGCGCAGCCGGCGCGCCGGCTGCGCGTGGGTTTCGGCGCTTAGGCCGATCAGGACGAGGCCGGTGAGGAGTACGTCGCGCGGCTGTCACACTGATTTCCTCGCCGACACCGACAGTGCGTTGTCCACCGTCATCGCGGCGTGTACGCACTGAAATGAGGGGGTGCGGGCTTAGTCTCGACGGGTGTCAGTGTGGGTGTGGTTCGTGATCGCTGGGCTGGCCGCTGCGGGCGGCGGGGTACTGCTGGCCGTCGACGGCGGGCGGCATAGCGCTCATCAACGGGAACGCCGTCGCTGGGCGGCGCTGCGGGGGTGGCGGTTCGTCCTGTCCGACCCGGTGTTGGTCGATCGTTGGCGCCACGGTGTGATCGCTCGGGGTGGTGCGGGGCTGGCCAAGGACCTTGTGATCGGCAGCCTGTTCACGCCGCTGGGTCGTCGCGCGGTACAGATTTTCGACCACGAGCAGGGCGGGCAGATCTCCAGCGTGGTAGTCGCGGTGCAGCGCCGAGTCCAGGCCCCAGATCTGGTCGCCGAGCTGTGGGTGCCCGACCCGCCGCTACCGCAGGATCCCGGCCTGACCATGCTGGGGCCGGTGGGCGACCGGGTCGCGCTGGTCAGCGAGCCGGACCGGGCCGGCGCACTGACGTCCCCCGAATTTGTGCTCGCCGTCAACGGGCTGGGCGGCGACATTCCCGTCGCCTGGATGGAACAGGACTGGGTGCTGGCCGCAGCGCCGCGCAGTGCCACGCCCTCCCGGTTGGAGCGGCTGCTGCGCGTCCTGGACGAGATCGCTGACCTGCTCGATGCCGCCGACCTCGACAAGACCACTGAGCCCGCCGAGCTCGCCGATTTCTTCCGTCCGGGCAAATAGCTGCCGCCTCAGCTACGGCGCACCGGTGAGTGCGTCATATGGATGCGGATAGTAACTGTCCGTAGTTAATTGTGTCTCGTAACACACGGACGATGCGGAACGATCCCCTCTAACGGGGGGATCATGACGAAAGCGATGGATGCTCGCCCGATCGGGGCGGTAGCGGTATCAGCGCGGTCGCTTGCACCCGACTTGGCGCGGGGCGCGATGCTGCTGCTCATCGCGCTGGCCAACGCCTGTCTGTACCAGTACGGGAACCTTGCCGTGGGCGACGGTCTGTGGCTGCGTGGCAACCCAGCTATCGACCATGTGCTGCTCCTAGTCGAGACGATCTTCGTGCGGGATCGCGCATATCCCATGTATGCGTTGCTGTTCGGCTACGGCATCGTTCAGATGCTGCACCGGCACAGCCGCAATGGCATCGATGAGATCGCCGTCTGCAGGCTCGTCCGCAGACGCGGATGGTGGATGGTGCTCATCGGCTTCTGCCATGCTCTTCTGCTGTTCTGCGGGGACATCATCGGCGCCTACGGATTGATCGCAGTCCTGCTGGCCGAGGTGCTGTTGCGGGCCCGGGACCGAACGCTGCTGATCACCAGCGCGTTGTGGGTGGTGCCGATTGCACTGTTCCGCGGATTCGAGCACCGGTTGAGTCCCCTGCATGTGACCGCGGCCGCCACGCCCGACCCGTTGTACGCAGCAGCGATCCGGGTTGCGCAATGGGTGCAGGGCAGCGTCGTCGGTTCGATGTTCATGCTGGTCCCCGCCGTACTGCTCGGTGTGTGGGCGGCGCGCCGGCGGATCCTCGACGATCCAGAGCGTCACCAGCACTTCCTGCGACGCGCGGCGGTGCTGGGCATCGGAGTGGCCACGATCGGAGGGCTGCCCTGGGCGCTGATGCGAGCTACGTGGTGGAGGCCATCATCGGAGGCGGTGTCCCTGCTCGCGGGTGGGGCGCACACCTTCTCCGGTTACGCAGGCGGGGTGGGCTACGCGGCGATCGCCGGGCTCGTCGCGATCCACGTGCAAGCCCAAAACCGGCGTGGTCCGGTGGTCAGCGCGCTGGCTGCTTGCGGGCAGCGCTCGATGACCTGCTACCTGCTGCAGTCTGTGGTCTTCGTCGCGGTGCTGGCCGCCTACGGCGGTGGCCTCGGTAACCGGCTCGGTCTCGCTGAAATCGCGCTGGTAGCCACGGCGACCTGGGCGCTGTCGGTGCTACTGGCAGACCGCATGAGCCGGCGCGGTTACCGCGGACCAGCTGAGGTGCTTCTCCGTCGCCTCACCTACGGCGCACCGGTGACCGCCGCCCGACGCTAGCCTGACCACCATGCCGACCGCGCTGATTACCGGTCCCACCGCTGGGATCGGGGCCGCCTTCGCCCGGAGGCTCGCCGCCGAAGGCTATGACCTCGTGCTTGTGGCGAGGGACCGCGAACGGCTGCAGCAGTTATCTGCCGACGTATCGCAACGGCACGGCGTGAGCGCCGAGGTATTCCCCGCCGATCTGGCCAACGCCACGCAGCGGCAGCTGGTCGAGCAGCGGCTGCGCACCGGAGATCCGGTGGACCTGCTGGTGAACAACGCGGGTTTCGGAGTCGCCACCGAATTTCTCGACGCTGATGTCGCGGACCTGCAGGCTCAGCTGGATGTCAACGTGACCAGCGTGCTGCGACTGACGCACGCCGTGCTGCCGGCCATGGTGCGGGCCGGGAGAGGCGCAGTGATCAACGTGTCCAGCGTGTCGAGCTTCCTGCCCGGCCGCGGTACCAGCTACGGCGCGAGCAAGGCGTACGTGACGATGTTGTCCGAGGGTCTCGCGGTGGCGCTGGCGGGCACTGGGGTGCGAGTGCTCGCGTTGTGCCCGGGTTTCGTCCGTACCGAGTTCCATGCCCGCGCGGAGATCGATATGGCTGGCACCCCGTCGGCGTTCTACGTCGATGCCGACGACGTGGTCCGCGACTGCCTGGCCGACCTGCGGCGTGGGCGCATCATCTCGGTGCCGGGTCTGCAGTACCGGGCCCTGGTGGGGTTGGTGGACGTGCTGCCCCGCAGTCTGGTCCGGCGCCTCGCCGGGCGCACCGCGCGGAGCCGCACATGACGCAGCATCGGGTCCGGCTGGCGGCGCTGATCCGGCAGCTCGCGGTGGTGCACGGCCGGGTGACGCTGTCCTCCGGGGCGCTGGCCGACTACTACGTCGACCTGCGCCGCGCCACGTTGCATCACGAGGCCGCGCCGTTGATCGGGATGATGGTCCGGGAGCTGACCACCGACTGGTCCTACCAGTCGGTGGGTGGCTTGACGCTGGGTGCCGATCCGGTCGCCGCCGCGGTGTTGCACGCGCCGGGACCGCCGGTGGATGCCTTCGTGGTGCGCACCACGACCAAGCAGCACGGGTTGCAGCGGCGCATCGAGGGCCCGGACGTCGCCGGTCGTCGCGTGCTTGCCGTGGAGGACACCGCCACCACCGGCGCCTCGGTGCTCACCGCCGTGGCGGCGCTACGCGAGGCAGGCGCCGACGTCGTCGGCGTGGCCACCGTGGTGGACCGCGACACCGGTGCCCGCGAGGCCATCGAAGCCGCCGGGCTGGCTTACCGCGCGGTGCTTGAGCTCGGGGAGCTCCTGTGAGTGGCGATGCGAGCTATGACAGTGTTTGCCACTCACAAGGCCCCACGGAGTGGGGCCCCGTTGTCGGCGTAGGCCCCTGGCCCGGCCCGTGGCCCGACGACGACCACTACGACCCGGAGCTGCTGCGCGAGGGTGATCGCCGCAACGTCGTCGACGCCTATCGCTACTGGCGCCGCGACGCGGTCGTTGCCGCGCTGGACACCCGCCGCCACCCGCTGCATGTCGCGATCGAGAACTTCGGCCACGATCACAACATCGGCACCGTGGTGCGCACCGCGAACGCCTTCGCCGTGGCAGAGGTGCACATCGTGGGGCGCCGCCGGTGGAACCGCCGCGGCGCCATGGTCACCGACCGCTATCAGCACCTACGACACCATGACGGCATCGCGGAGCTGCTCGCGCACGCGGCCACGGCGCAGCTGTCCGTGGTGGCGGTGGACAACTCTCCGGGTGCGCTGCGATTGGAGGCCGCCAGCCTGCCACGGCATTGCCTGCTGCTGTTCGGGCAGGAAGGCCCTGGCGTGACCGCCGACGCCCGCAAGGGGGCCGCGATGACCGTCTCGATCGCGCAGTTCGGCTCCACCCGGTCGATCAACGCCGGGGTGGCCGCCGGGATCGCCATGCACGCCTGGATCCGCCAGCACGCCGATCTCGGGACGGCTTGGTGAGCGTGTGGGCGGCTCGCGCGGCCGCCGCGGAACGCGCTGTGCACACCCGGCACCTGCACTGGCTGTGGAGCCTGCCGGACACCCGGTTGGGGAGACCCGGCTGGCCGGGACGGTCGGCGCCGGGACGATCGACACAGTGGCACTACTGGTGGCAGGCGCACCTGCTGGACTGCACGATCGACGCCTACCAGCGCGCCCCGACGCAATGGCGCCGGGACACCACCGTGGCGCTGGTCCGCGGAGTGCGGGTGCGCAACATCACCGGCTGGGTCAACGACTACTACGACGACGTCGCCTGGCTCGGCCTAGCGTTGCAGCGCAGCGCGACGAGGGCTGGGATCCGCAAGCCGGGCGCGGAACAGGCCATCATGCGCCGGTTGCGCTTCGGGCGTGGCCCGAGCGGGGGGATGCGGTGGCGGGTCGGCGACGATTTCGTCAACGTCCCGGCCACCGGGCCGGCCGCGATCTTCTACGCCCGGCGGGGAAACCTGGGCATCGCCGCGTCCCTGGCCGACTGGATGCTCGAGCACCTGATCGACCCGAGCACCGGCCTGGTGTTCGACGGGGCGCGGGTGAACCCCGACGGGTCGGTGCGCACCGTGGAGCGAGCCATCTATAGCTACTGTCAGGGCGTGCTGCTGGGCGCCTGCGTCGAGCTGGGCACCACCACCGGCGAGCCGCGTTGGTGGCGAACAGCCGACCGCACGGTGCACGCGGTCGCCGAGCACCTCACCGACGGTGGCGTGCTGCGCGGGCACGGCGGCGGCGACGGTGGGCTGTTCAGCGGCATCCTGGCCCGCTACCTCGCACACGCCGCGGTGACCCTGCCGTCTGACCGAGCGGCCGGAAAGATCGCGGCACGGCTGGTGCTGGACTCCGCCGAGGCGGCCTGGCGCAACCGGGGCGTCGCCGACGGCGGTCCGGTATTCGGTCCGCAGTGGACGGTTGCCGCCCAGCCGCCCAGCCCGGGCCGCCCCGAGCGGGACCTGTCCGTGCAGCTGTCGGGCTGGATGCTGCTCGAGGCCGCCGCTGTGCTCTCCAGTCGACCGGAGTTGGGCTGACTGATCGCCGCCGACGAGCGGCGCCGCGAGGCCGTCGCCGTTATCGGCCCGCCCGTCGACCGGACGCAGGGACGGCTATGGAGGTGCGTCACGGACTACCGCGCGGCGGGTAGGTGTTCGGCTGAGGCTCCGCTGGTAGCGGAGCAGGACCACGTTCCCGATCTGCCGGGTCTCCGCGAGCGACAACGGGTGCTCGGGGTCCTGGGGGAACCGACCCGGATGCACGAATCGGGGGGCACTGACATCGCCGACGAAAAACGGCGCGATCACGAGCTGGATCTCGTCCACGAGTCCGGCAGCGAGGAACTGGGTATGGATGGCGCCGCCACCCTCCACCATCAGGCGCTCAATCTTGCGTTCGGCGAGATCGTCCAGCACAACACCCAGATCAATCGGCTCGCCCGCTCCCACCACGGTCGCGACACCGCCGACCGCCTCGCGAAGGGCCACCACCGCGGGATCGCGCGTATAGACGAGTTTTTCGCTGTCACCAGCGGTGAAAAACCGTGCCGCGGCGTTCAGATCACCCCGACCGGTCAGCGTCACCTTGATCGGGTGCGTAGTCAGACCACGGCGCACCCGCTCCTGCTGGCGCTCCACGGAGCGGACGAGCAACTGGGGATCATCACGGCGGATCGTGTTCGCCCCCACCAGAATGGCATCGACGCTGGCGCGGACCGCATCGACCCGATCGAAGTCCTCGTCGTTGGACAACATCAACCGGGCATCACGCATATCGTCGATGTAGCCGTCGATGGACATCGCCACCGAGAGCAGGACGTGCGGGCGTGACGTCACGGTGCCACTCTCGACCTCGTCCGCCCGCCACACCACGTCACGGCCCCGGTTGATCCACGTCGTGCTCTGGAATCACTCCGGCTTCCTGACTCCACAGATCGTCGCGGCGGCGCGGACGGGATGATACTGGACGGCTGTGCAGCGGACACGACGACAAGTCGATTTCCTTGCCTACGGCCTGAACCTTGACGGTGCTGCTCGTCGTCTCGATGCGAGGTGGGAAGTCAATGTCACTGTCGGTGAGATCCGGGAAAGGACCAACGTGGTGTGCGGACGTGCCGCCCGTGGCAACTTCTGCTCTAAAGTTGCCATGTGTGGCACGTCCCCAACGGATCCGCCCCCCTCCTCGTGGGGCAGGAGTGACGGTTGTCAACGGTGCAGACGAGCGCCAGTGCCACGACCAGCCCGTGCCACCACTGCTCTCGCCACGAGTAAAGACGCTCTTCCTGGTGCGTAAAGCCCGGGTCCAGGCGCAAGGTGGTGACGAGCATGCGCTCAGACTGTTCGACCAGGTCCGCTCCCACTATGGAGATGGCATGCGGGATAGCGACCCGAGATGGGCGTGGTGGGTTGATGCATCTGGGGTATCTGCTGAGTGCGCAGGTGAAGGTGGGCGCCTGGAGCGATGCCGAGGCGACCATGCGCCAGATCGCGACCATGATCATCGATGTGTCCTCTACTCGAACGGTTGTGCTGCTCGCCGGGATACTGCCCGACCTTGAGTATGAGCACATACCAGGAAGCACGCGTGAGATCGCCGAACAGTTAACTTTGCTCCTGGCTCAGGCCAAGGCGTGAGCCGCGACCATAGGTGCGCCATGCCCGGTGACGACGAGCTGAACATTGAGACTAACCCCGAGCTTGACCAGCACTTCCTGAGCAATCCGGTCAAGCTTGCGCTGCTTGTCGAGGCGGCAGATATTCAACCGGGTGACCATGTGGTCGAGGTAGGCGCGGGAATTGGCACGGTTGCTGAACACGTGCCACGTTGTGAGAGTTTGACGGTCATCGAGTACGACGTCAACCTGATCCCGCACTTGCGGAAAAGGGTCCCGTATGCACAAGTAATCCAGGATGACGCTCTCGTCACTTTGCCCACGCTACGTTGCGATGTGTTATTGAGCAACTTGCCGTCCAGTTTGGTGCCGGCCGTTGTTGGACTGTTGCCGACGTTGGATTTCCGGGTGGCGATTATGGCCGTGTCGTCGATCGACGAACTAGCTCCGCTGGAGGGAGCTTTCGTACTTGACGCTGTCGTCATATTGGAACCACACGACTTCCGGCCGCCGCAGTCGGCGAGAGCCGAAATTGTAAGGGTCAAGCGACGCGAGCAGTCAGCGGACATTTAATCCTCGATGCCGGTGTCGACGACATCGCGATCGAGAGGTTTCCGATTCATGAGCCGGTATGGCCTGCGCGCCGGTCACGCATTCCGATTCGATCGAGCCAGCCGACCGGCCGCGACGGCTCCGAGCCAGGTGGGGGAGTCCTATTGTCGACGCCTGTAGGCAGCCGAGCGGTGTCTGATATCGAGCACGATCACCACGTTCTTAGTGTCGTCGATCTCGTACAGCACTCGCCATTTCCGGGCGAGTCGGGCGCTGTAGATGCAGATGAGTTCTTCGCCGAGGGGCTTGCCGACCCGGTGTGGATTGTCCAGTAAGGGGCCGGTGATAAACTTGACGGCTGCGGCGGCGATGTCGGGGGGCAGCAGTTCGGTCAGAGCCCGGCGGCCCGGGGATGCGGTCCCCGGCCCGCTCGACCTTGCGCTCAGCGAGGTCGTCCAGCACGACACCCAGATCGATCGGCTCTCCTGCCCCGACCACGGTCGCGACATGGCCGAATGCCTCGCGAAGAGCCGGCGCCGCAGGATCGCGGGCATAGACGAGTTTTTCATTGTCACCAGCGGTGAAGAATCTCGCCGCGACGTCCAGATCACCGCGACCGGTCAATGTCACCTTCATGGGGTGCGCAGCGACACCACGCTGCACCCGCTCTCGCTGGCGCTCCGCGGAGCGTACGAGCAGCCGGGGGTTATCGCGGCGGATCGTGTTGGCCCCCATCAGGATGGCATCGACGCTGGAGCGTACGTCATCGACTCGATCGAAGTCCTCCTCGTTGGACAACATCAACCGAGCGTGGCGCATATCGTCGATGTAGCCGTCGATGGACATTGCCACCGCCAGCAGAACATGCGGGCGTGCCGTCACTTGCCACTCCTTGCCGATCACCGATTACCTGCCACGTCGCATGTACAGCACGCCCCTCCATCCTCCGCCAGGTCTCGCTGCAGCCGCACCGTATCGAGGAGGGCCCATGGGACATGACGGTCCTGGTGTCGTCGAACTCGGCGCACTGATGACAGAGGTCCGCCGTGGCAGATGCCGGACAGCGCGTCTCCAGAACTTAGAAGTTGTTCAGGGCAGCGGAGCGTGTTCTACGGGCAGCTGGTTGTTGCCACTTCGGTGCCTACCTGAGGTAGCATTACGGTGTGAAGATCAGTGTGAGTCTGCCTGAGGAGGACGTCGAGTTTCTGGACGCCTACGTACGAGAACAGGGCTACCAGTCCCGCTCGGCGGCCGTGCACCAGGCAGTTGCGGTGCTTCGCTCGGGCCAGCTCGCGGGTGCTTATGAGGATGCCTGGCGCGTCTGGGATGCCTCCGGAGAGGCCGACGCGTGGGACGCTATCGCCGCCGATGGTGTGGGGGCCATGGTGTGGAGGCCTTAGTGCAACGCGGCGAGATCCGAATGGTCAACCTCGACCCGGTCCGCGGTTGCGAAGCCCACAAGACCCGACCCGCGGTGGTGGTCAGCAACGACGCCGCCAACGCGACGGCGCAACGCCTGGGTCGTGGAGTCGTCACCGTCGTGCCGGTGACCTCGAACATCGAGCGAATTCACCCCTTCCAGGTCCTGCTCCGGGCCGAAGTCACCGGCCTCTCGTGTGACTCGAAAGCGCAGGCCGAGCAGGTCCGATCGATCGCGGTCGAACGAGTCGGGCGGCAGTGCGGCGCGCTGCGAGCCGCGCAGATACGCGAACTCGATGACGCCTTGCGGGTTCACCTCGCACTGTAGATCGATCTCCCCCAGCTCGCCGGTGGGTAGCGCGATGCGGTGCACCCCGGACGCACTTGGTGCCTGTTCGCTTGACGCGGGCTAGTCTAGGATTCATGCTATTGTCGGGACTTGACGGCGAACGGAGTTCTCCATGGCCTTACGGCAGCTATCCTGCTCGTGTCTGGACAGGATTTCATGCCCTGGCGTGTGGGAAGACGACGACTACCACCCAGAGGATGTCATAGCGGTGGGTTCGCTACTCGATCCATCTCCGGTTCCTCTCAGCTTAGGCGAGGTGGCTATCCGACTGCCTCGGCG
Source organism: Mycobacteriales bacterium (assembly GCA_038276315.1). Taxonomy (GTDB): domain Bacteria; phylum Actinomycetota; class Actinomycetes; order Mycobacteriales; family Pseudonocardiaceae. The sequence continues at coordinate 1,342 of JBBPZY010000044.1, read as the reverse complement.
GGTGGTCCGGGACGCGAGGATCTCTTAACCGAATGAACGTAGATGACCTCATTCAATTGATCGACAACGTGCACGTATCCGCATTCAGTCTTGAGACGTTGCCGACGTACCTGGTGCCCCAGGAAGCAGAGGAGTTTGCGTCCTGGACAGCCGGTTGGCCGCGCATGCCACGGACACCCGACACGCACGAGTACTTGCGCGAGTTGCAACGTGACGTGGCGCGGGGCATCCGCTGGTATCGAGTACACATTTTGGATCAGCCGCTTACCGCCTACCTGCGCTTTGAGCTTTGTGGCTATCTGAGTAACAGGGAAGCGGGCGAGGAGATCTACGTCGTCGATCGGGATACCCATCCCGACCTTGGGGACCTACATGAAGACTTCTGGCTCTATGACGACGAGATCGCGGTTCGTGTGGTCTACGATGAAGAGGGTCGTTTTCTGCGCTCGGAGCCTGGCGATGATCTTGAGCACTATCGGGAAATGCGCGATACCGCTATGCGTCACGCCGAAACGCTGAATGACTACATGGTCCGCAGGGATCTTACGCCAGAGACCCTTAGAACGACGGTGTGAACGACCTCGCCAACGACCGACGGCGCATGGCGGAAGCACTGCGCGAATTGCGCATCGGCGCTGGCCTGTCAACCACGCAACTCGCCAAGCGCCTCGGCTGGTCGCAGTCGAAGGTTTCTAAGACGGAGCGCGGCGTCACCTTACCGCCGCCGTCCGACGTCGAGGCCTGGGCGAGCGCCACCGGAGCATCCACTGAACTACATGAATTGCTGCTCGACATCGCCGGCCGGGCGGCGACTGAGTTTGTTGAATGGCGCCGATTTTTGGCACCCGGGCGGCGTCGAATACAGCAGGACGTCCAGCGCCTTGAAGAAGCCGCGTCTATCCTGAGAGTGTTTGCGCCGAACGTGATCGTTGGGCTGGGGCAGATTCGCCCGTACGCTGAAGCTATTTTCCGCATCGGCTGGCGTGGCCCAGCGGAGGACCTCGGGGAGGTGGTGGACGCTAAGCTCGCTCGCCAGGTGGTTCTCGCGGATGGACGCAAGCGGTTCGAGCTGGTGATGGGTGAGGCTGCGCTTCACCGCCGCCTTATCCCACCTGCGACCATGCTGGCTCAGCTCACCCGGTTGGTCGAGCTGAGCCAGCAACCAAACGTCTGTATGGGCGTGATTCGGTTCGATGCCGAGGAGGTAGCTGTTCAGCTGGTTGATGGTCGTGGTGTGTCGCTACAGGTGCTGAGGCCGTAGCCTGGGATGATCTTGGTGTGTCGGATTCCGGGTCGTTGGAGGCGTTGGTCGAGCGGTTGCTCGCGCGTGTCCGCGAGTTGG
>JBBPZY010000043.1:0-5763 GCA_038276315.1 Mycobacteriales bacterium | reverse complement strand
CGATGTTGGACACCAGCGTTTGCACTGATCAAAGGTGGTGGCCAGGGGCGGGGTCGAACCGCCGACCTTCCGATTTTCAGTCGGACGCTCGTACCAACTGAGCTACCTGGCCGTGCGGGCCGGACGCAGCCCACAGTGTATCCCGGCGACCCAGACGGGACTTGAACCCGCGACCTTCGCCTTGACAGGGCGACGCGCTAACCAACTGCGCCACTGGGCCTGACTTTTTCGTGCCCCCAACGGGATTCGAACCCGCGCTGCCGCCTTGAAAGGGCGGAGTCCTAGGCCGCTAGACGATGGGGACTTGGTCGTCCAGACCTGCCCGCAACGGTTGCCCGTCGTGAGCAAAGCAAGCATAGGACACCGCCGTAACCAGTCGCACAACGGGTGGGCAGGCCGCGCCTACCTGGACCGCCCACCCGTTACGGTCACCGGCGCACCGGCGGGATGCCGTCCTCGCCGTCGATCAGTCCCAACATGTCCAGCAGCATCCGGCAGTCCTCGGCGCCGGTAGCCGACCTGGCGACCGACAGGCGAGCCCGATCCACCTGCTCGACGGTGACCCGATGCGGGTCCTGTCCACGCTGCATGGGCACGGTGGCCCTGCTCAGTTCCGCTCCGGTCTCCAGACCGAGGTCGTAGGTGCTCGACAGACGGCTCATTCGCCCCTCCTGAACTTCGCTTGACGTATCCAGGTCCTCACCGCTCGCCGCAACCTATCCACCGTTCATCGACAGCGCAGCCTCCCTCTGGGTGATTGCGGGGGGTTAACCTTCGCGAGTCGGTCTCACACACCCGGCCGCTCGGCGTGCGCCCAGCGGTTCTGCTCACCACGTCGCCGGCCGGCACCTCGATCAAAGTCCGGGCGAAAAGGCGGCAGCGGCGCCCTGGGGGCAGCACGACGGCACGCGGCAGCCCCGGTAGATCGAACGCCGGTGACTTACCGCGGGGACCGCGACGTGGTTTGTGGTGCGGGCGGATCAGCGAGATGTCAGCTCGACCGCGGAGGCGCTCCGAGTTCGGACCGCGCGGCGAGCAGAGCACTGACGGTGGCGCACGCCTGGCCACCGCGCATGAGATCGATCGCTGAGCGAAGGTCGGCGATCGCGCCCGCGGGAATGTCGTCCCAGTACTCCATCGCAGCCGCGATCCGGTTCGTGATCGCTATGAGCTCCGGCACCGGGGCATCGCCCATGATGGCGGCGACCAGAGCCTCTACGTCATGGAGAAGACTCTGCTGGGCAGTCGTATGGGATGTGCTCACGCGCGCTGACGGTACTCGGCTATCCGGGCGCACCGGCAAGGGATAAGTGGGACTGTCACTCACTCGTGCAGAGCGCCACCCTCCCGGACTTCGGCCACGTCCGCGTTGAGTACTGAGCGCCGCCGCGTAGGCTCGCCGGGTGGTGAACGGCAACGCGCTGATCCGGGTTCTCGGCCTGTGCCTGGTCGCGGGCTTACTGGTGGCGGGCATCCTGTTTCCCGCTGTGGGCAGTATCGGCCTGGCGTCCAACCAGGCCAGTGACACGGTCAGCAGTGTCTCGTCCAACCTGGTCCAAAGCCAGGTGCCGGTGGTCAGCACGATCACCGACAAGGACGGGGTACCGATCGCCTACGTGTTCGACCAGAACCGGTTCAACACACCACCCAAAGACATCGCCGACACGATGAAGGCCGCGATCATCGCCATCGAGGACCGGCGGTTCTTCGAACACAACGGGGTGGACTGGCGGGGTACCGCCCGCGCCCTGATGACGAACCTGTCCTCCAGCGGCAGCGCACTGGAAGGTCAGGGCGCCTCGACGTTGACGATGCAGTACATCAAGAACTACATGCTATATGCGGTCGCCCAGAACGACGCCGAACGGGCCGCCGCGGTGGAGAGCACCCCAGCCCGCAAGCTGCGCGAGATCCGGGTGGCCCTGCAACTGGAGAAGCACCTGTCCAAGCAGGAAATCCTGGCACGGTATCTGAACATCGTCTTTTTCGGGCACAACGCCTACGGGGTAGCCTCCGCCGCGAGGACCTACTTCAACACCACGCCGGACCGGCTCACCATCCCGCAAGCCGCACTGCTCGCCGGTATGGTGCGCTCGAGCACCACCTATGACCCCGTGGAGCACCCCGAGCAGGCGTTGGAACGACGCAATGTCGTGATCGACGAGATGACCAACGTCGGGTCGATCAACAGCGCTCAGGCCGAGGCAGCCAAGGCCGAGCCGTTGGGCATCCAGCGCCCACTGACCGGATTGACCAACGGCTGCGTCGGCGCCGGTCCCGCGGACGGCTTCTACTGCCAGTACACCCTGGACTACCTCGCCACTGTGGGGTTCCCCGAAGAGAAACTCCGGCGCGGCGGGTACCTGATCCGCACCAACCTCGACCGCCGGGCTAGCGACATTGCCAAACGCGCGGCGACCGCTGAGGTGCCGACCCAGACACCGGGAATCGCCGACGCGATGGCCATCGTGGAGCCCGGTCGCGACCGGCACGCGGTCCGGGCGCTGGTGGCCAACCGCGACTACGGAATCGACGCCGATGCCGGCCAGACGTCCTACGCGTTGCCGTCGCTCGTGCAGGGTTTCGGCGCCGGGTCGATCTACAAGATCTTCACCGCCGCGACCCTGTTGGAGCGAGGTATGGGGATCATGAACCCGGTGCCGGTGACAAATTCCTACACGTCGCGGGTATTCCGGGACAACGGCGGCGCATACACGGTCACCAACGCAGGCAAGTACCGCACCGGTTCGATTCCCCTGCAGACCGCCCTGGCGATCTCGCCGAACACCACCTTCGTCGCTTTGGAGGATAAGATCGGGTCGATTGATCCGGTGGTGAACATGGCCTACCGGCTGGGCATGCGCCAAAGTCTCAATTTCAAGGACTCCTCGGGCCGCACGATCGCTGACGCCGTCAAGCAGGAGCGTCGGGGCTCCTACACCCTGGGTGCCGAGCCGACCAGCCCGCTGGACCTCGCCAACGTCGGAGCCACCCTGATGAGCGGCGGGAAATGGTGCCCGCCGACTCCGATCGATGCGGTGCTGGACCGCAACGGCCACCCGGTGCCGGTGCCCGAAGCGCCCTGCGAGCAGGTCGTCCCGGACGGACTGGCGAATTCCCTGGTTACGGGGTTGAGTAAGGACGACCAGCCCAGTGGCACCTCCTTCGCCGCCGCGCAGGCCGCGCACTGGAACCGCCCGATCCTCGGCAAGACCGGCACTACCCAGAACAACCGTTCGGCCGGCTTCCTCGGGGCGACGCCGCAGTACTCCGGTGCGGTGCTGGTGTGGCCGGACGGGTCACAGCCGAGCGGGATATGCGACTCCGACCCACCCAGGCTGTGCAGCAACGGCGACATCTTCGGCGGCAAGGTGCCCGCGCGCACCTGGTTCAACGCGATGGTTCCGCTGCACGAGGGCCTCCCGGTGATGCCGCTGCCGCCCACCGACCCACGCTACGTCGCCGGCGCCGGACCGAATGTTCCCAACGTGGTGGGGCAGGGGGAAAACGTCGCTCAGCTCACCGTGGAGCGGGCCGGGTTCCGGGTGAAACGGGTGGTGTCGGCGTCGGATCAGCCAGCGGGCACGGTCGCTGGCGAGGCGCCCACCACCGCCCAGCCCGGTGACATGATCACACTTTCGGTGAGCGATGGGACAGCGCAACCCAAACCCGCCCCGAGTTCCCCCGCCGCGGGAGACCCCTATCAGCCGCCACAGGCCGGTCAAGACGCCGGTGGTCAACCGGGTCAACCCGCCGACGGGCCGCAGACCGGCGATAGGCCACAGACCGGAGACCGACCGCAGGCCGGGGACGGACCCCAGGCTGGAGATGGACAGGATCAGCCGACCACGGAACCGACCCGAAGGCCGCACAACCATCGGCGGCATGGCGGCTAGCCGGTGTAACTAACCCTTCAGGGCCGCGAGCACCGTGGCGGCCAACCGCGATCCCTCGGCGCGACCAGCCGCCCTGACCTTCGCCGCCTTCATCACCAGTCCCAGCTGCGCGAAGCTGGGGCGCTTGCCGAGCTGTCCGGCGACGTCGTTGATGCTGTCGGCAACCAGGACGTTGAGCTCGTCGTCACCGAGTTGCTGGGGTAGGTAGTGGGCGAGCACCTCACTCTCGGCACGCTCGCGGTTCGCCAACTCATCGCGCCCCGCCGCGGCGAAGACCTCGGCGGACTCCCGACGCTTCTTGGCTTCGCGTACCAGCACCGCGAGCACCTCGTCGTCGGACAGCTCCCGGGCTTGCGAGCCGGAAACCTCCTCGGTGGTGATCGCGGTCAGCGCCATCCGCAGGGTCGCCACCGTGATGGTGCTTCGGGCCTTCATCGCCGCGGACAAGTCGGCCCGCAGCCGATCCTTCAGCTCTGCCATGCGCGCAAACCTTACCTGCGCAGGCTGCCCGCTAGATCCCCAGCTCTTGCGACGACCCTGCCGCTCCCGATCACGCCCGGGCCGGTCGGAGTGGGAGAGGGGCCGTAGGCTCGTCGCTATGAACCGCCTGGGACGCGCCGTGGTCGGCGCCGCCGCGCTCGCTGCCGGAGGGACGGCGTACTCCGCCGGGATCGAGGTCCGCCGCTGGACGCTGCGCCAATCCACCCTGCCGGTACTGCCGGTCGGGGCCGCGCCGCTGCGGATCCTGCACATCTCCGACCTGCACATGACCCCGAACCAGCGATCCAAGCAGCGCTGGTTGGCCGGGCTGATCGACCTGCAGCCCGACCTCGTGGTGAACACCGGTGACAACCTGGCCCACCCGCAGGCGGTGCCGGCTGTGCTGCGCGCGCTGCAGCCGCTGATGACGCTGCCCGGGGTGTTCGTGTTCGGGAACAACGACTACTACGGGCCGAAGCCGAAGAACCCGGTTCACTACCTGACCCGCACCGGCAAACGGATCCGGGGCGTGCCGCTGCCGTGGGCTGATCTGCGGGCGGCATTCGTCGAACACGGTTGGCTCGACCTGACGAACACCCGCCGCGAACTCACCGCGGCGGGGCGCCGGGTGGCCGTCGCCGGAGTGGACGACCCACACCTGCGGCGCGACCGCTACCAGCGGATCGCCGGACCAGCCGATCCCTCCGCCGACCTCCGGTTGGGCCTGACGCACTCCCCGGAACCCCGAGTGCTGGACGGCTTCGCCACCGACGGCTACGACCTGGTGCTGGCCGGCCACACCCACGGCGGGCAGCTACGGCTGCCCGGCTACGGCGCGATCGTGACCAACTGCGGGCTGGACCGCTCCCGCGCCCGCGGTGCATCTCGGTGGGGCGCACATACCTGGCTGCATGTCTCGGCCGGCCTGGGCACCTCCCCGTATGCCCCAGTGCGCTTCGCCTGCCCCCCGGAGACGAGCCTGCTCACGCTGGTTCCCCGCAACACCGGCGCCGCAGTACCGGCCTCCGCATGGGACGCCGCCGGCGTCGGCTAGACTCACCGACGTCCATCCGGGGTGTGGCGCAGCTTGGTAGCGCGCTTCGTTCGGGACGAAGAGGCCGTGGGTTCGAATCCCGCCACCCCGACCAGGAAAAACTCGCCCCTTGGCGATCTTGCGGAAGACCCCTAGGGGCCAAACCGGGGGCCACTCGCCTCACGCCGAATTGGTTTCGTTCTGCTTGAAGATGGGGCGGTTTCAATCGGTCATGGCGACACAATGTTCCGCGATCAGCGCTTCGAAGACTTCGACCGGTTTCCGCCAGCCTAGCGTCTTGCGTGGTCTGCCATTCAGTTCCGTTGCTACCTTATCAAGTTCTTCCTGGGTGTG
>JBBPZY010000042.1:0-2541 GCA_038276315.1 Mycobacteriales bacterium | reverse complement strand
GCCCCGGTTCTTCGCTCACTGGGCCTGGATTACCCACGCCCCCAAAGTCTGGTGACCAGAACGACAAGAGCCGTATGACGGGAGACTGTCACGTACGGATCTGTGAGGGCCGGGGGGTGAGATTCCCCCCGGCTACTCGGCACCCCTGTACAGGCACCAGGAGCACGCACTGCGCAAAGCGGCACAAGGCCGAAATCTGGTGGTGGCCACCGGCACCGGGTCTGGCAAAACCGAGTGCTTCCTGCTGCCGATCCTGAACTCACTCGTGCTCAACATGCTCGCTCTGAGCTCGGGCCCGGCGTGCGGGCGCTGTTGCTCTATCCGATGAATGCGCTCGCCAACGACCAGCTCAAGCGGCTTCGACAGCTCCTAGCCCAGGCCCCACACATCACCTTCGGCCGGTACACCGGCGACACCCCACATGGTGCCAGAGAAGCCGAAGCGACCTTCGAGTCACTCAACCCGGGAGAGCGTCGCCTCCCCAACGAGCTGCTGAGCCGAGAAGAGATGCGGTTTCAGCCGCCGCACTTGCTGCTGACCAACTACGCCATGCTCGAGTACCTGCTGCTCCGGCCCGCCGACCTCGATCTGTTCGAAAGACAGAACTGGCGGTACATCGCACTGGACGAGGCCCACGTCTACGACGGCGCGAAAGCGGCCGAGGTAGCTATGCTGCTTCGCCGGCTGCGCGATCGGGTCGCACCCGAGACGTCGCTGCAGTGCATCGCCACCAGCGCGACCGTCGGCGAGGATCCAACGACCGTCGTGGACTTCGCCACCAAACTGTTCGACGTGCCCTTCGAATGGGTCGATGGCGATACCGGACGCCAGGACCTAGTCCGCGATACACGCGTCCCCACACCGGCCGGACCATTCTGGGGGCCCTTGGACACCACCACATACCGAGAATTGGCCGCCATCGAAGAACCGGCGGCGGAAATCCTGCGGCTAGCGAAAGAGCACGGGTTCGCTGCCGATGACGCCGGAGAGGCACTAGCCCAGGAACAGGGCATGGCGGATCTGCGCAGCCGACTGGCCGGGGGGCCAGGCGCGCTCGACGACCTCGGACAAATGCTGTGCGCCTCGGACCAGCGGCCGCAGGAAGCGGTAGCGGCAATGGTCGCCGTGGGGAGCAAGATCTCCGACAGCGCCGGCACGCCGGTCTTATCGGCCCGTTATCACCTGTTCGCGCGGGCAACTGAAGGAGCGTTCACCTGCTTGACTTCGTCCGGGCCACATGTGTCACTCAGCCGACACGAGATCTGCGAGACCTGCCAGGGTGCTGCGTTCGAGTTTGGTGCCTGCAAGCGGTGCGGTGCCGTCCACCTCACCGGCACTGTCCGCCACGGAGACCTGTTCGTCCCGCGGGTGACCAGGGACGAGAAGCGGGCATGGTTGCTGCTGGGCGACACTCCCCTGCTGGTCGATCAAGACGACGAGGATCTCGAAGGCGCCCGGCAGCTCGACGGACAGGATCGTTTCCTATGCGCAGCCTGCGGCGGGTTACGCACCACGATGCAAGCTCAGTGCGGACGCGACGGCTGTGTAAGCACCACGCTGTGGCCGGTCCGGCTGCTCAATGTCCGAGAGACATACCCGACTGGTTGTCTCTCCTGTGGCGCGCGGGTCGCCGGAATGGTGCGGCTGTTCGAGAGCGGTGACGACGCAGCCGTCGCCGTGCTGGCCACTGCGCTTTACCAAGCACAGCCACCCGCCGCCGATGACGCACTGGCGGATCAACCGGGCGAGGGCCGCAAGCTGCTGAGCTTCAGCGACAGCAGGCAGGCGGCCGCGTTCTTTGCCCCCTACCTGGAGATGAGCTACTCCAGCATCCAGCACCGCAGACTCATTTTGGAGGGCGACGACGTTCGAACTCGGAGTCGATGTCGGCGAGTTGCAATCCGTCATGCTGCGAAATATGCCCCCGACCACCGCTAACTACGTGCAGCGCGCCGGCCGCGCTGGACGGCGCACAGACTCAGCCGCGTTGGTCGTCACCTACGCGCAGCGGCGCTCCCACGACCTGTCTTGCTACGCGAACCCAAATTCGATGATCGCCGGAGAAGTGCGGGCACCCTATGTGCCGCTCGGCAACAACAGAATTGACCGCCGCCACGCCCACTCTATCGCTGTCGACCTTCTTCCGCAACGCCAAACAAACCACCGGACAGACCTGGACAACCGCCGGGGATTTCTTCTGCGGCGAGCACGCGCCCGCCACCCGCGTGCGCTCCTTTCTCTCGCCCGTACCTGAAGACGTTCTCCAGTCGCTACTAAGCGTGCTCCCCCCTGCGATCCAGCAGGAAATCGGGATCAATAACGGCCAGTGGGTCGACACCTTGTGCGAGCTGTTAGACGAAGTTCGAGCCCAACTTTCACAGGATGTCGAGATCTTCGAGGACCGCCGACGACAAGCCTACCAAGCCCGCCTGGGATATCTCGTTCGTAACTGGTCAGGTCGTTGCCGGTAGCCATGGTTGGCCCTCGGCGAGCATGACGAGGGTGTCGAAGAGGTTGTGGCCGTGTTTAGCGGCGGTGGAT
>JBBPZY010000041.1:0-7015 GCA_038276315.1 Mycobacteriales bacterium | reverse complement strand
TAATCGCCAGACCGAAAAGGCACACCAGCAGGAAGACCATGAGACCCTGGGAATCCAGGATGTTCTTGCCCTCGGCAGGAATGCGCGCGGCGATCGAGGTGAAGATCAGCAACGACATCCCGTTGCCGATGCCTCGTTCGGTGATCAGCTCGCCCAACCACATGATCACCCCGGTGCCTGCGGTCATCACCACGACGATGACCACCAGGTTGAATATCGACTGGTCCGGGATCGGCGGCAGGGGGCACCCCGAGAACAGCTGACCGCGCACCGCCAGCGCCACGATGCCGGTCGACTGCAGGATGGCCAGCGCGATGGTCAAATACCGCGTGTACTGCGTGAGCTTGTTCTGGCCGGACTGACCCTCCTTCTTCAGCACTTCGAAGCGAGGGATTACGACCGTGAGCAGCTGGATGATGATGCTCGCAGTGATGTAGGGCATGATCCCCAACGCGAACACCGACAGCCGCAGCAGTGCGCCACCGCTGAAAAGATTGATCAGCGAGTAGACGTTCTGATTATCGCCATGTTGTGCCCGGTCCAGGCACTGATTGATATTGACGTAGGAGACTCCGGGTGAAGGCAGTGTGGCACCGGCCCGGTAGATCACCACCATGCTGAGGGCGAAAAGGATCTTGCGCCGCAGATCCGGCGTCGCAAGGGCCGAGCGGAAGGCGCCGAGCACTCCTACCTCCTGGGCACGACCGTAGTGCGGCCGTCGATCATGGACCGGCGGTCGCATGGCCGAAGGCGGCGACCGGGCGGTGCAGGGAGCCTGACGACGGATGCCAGCCGGCTCTCCCACGCATTTCCTGCCAGACTCTAACAGTCGGGGCCGGCTGCAATAACAGAGCCCGTAGGGGCAGGCTCGGCCTACAACTCGGTACTGCTGCCACCCGCCGCGACGATCTTCTCGCGCGCGGAACCAGAGAAGCGTTGAGCACTGACTTGCAACGTCACTCCGGCCAAGTCACCGTCGCCGAGCACCTTCACCGACGAACCCTTGCGCACCGCTCCGGCGGCTACCAGCTGGTCGGGCCCCACGGGGCCGCCGTCCGGGAACAGCCGAGCCAGGTCCCCGATATTGACCACCTGGTATTCGGTGCGGAACCGGTTGCGGAAACCCTTGAGCTTGGGCAGCCGCATATGGATCGGCATCTGCCCGCCCTCGAAGGTAGCCGGGACGTTCTTCCGGGCTTTGGTCCCTTTAGTACCGCGACCCGCCGTTTTGCCTTTTGAACCCCCGCCGCGGCCGACCCGCATCTTGGCGGTCTTCGCGCCAGGGGCCGGGCGCAGGTGGTGGATCTTGATGCTCACTTCGCAGTCACCTCGTTCGGAGCTTCCTCCACCGCCACCAGGTGACGAACGGTGGCGATCATGCCGCGGACCTGAGAGTTGTCCTCTTTGACCACGGACTGCCGGATCTTGCGCAGGCCCAGTGAGCGCAGCGTCTCACGGTGGTTGCGCAAGCTACCGATACTGCTTCGAACCTGGGTGATCTTCAAAGCGACCACGTCACGCCCCCATTCCGGCGGCGCGGGCCCGCAACATGCCGGCCGGAGCCACGTCCTCCAGCGGCAGACCGCGGCGTGCGGCCACCTCCTCGGGGCGTTGCAATCCCTTCAGCGCTGCGACCGTGGCATGCACAACATTGATCGCATTGTCACTACCCAGGGACTTGGAGAGCACGTCGTGCACGCCGGCGCACTCCAATACCGCGCGAACCGGACCGCCCGCGATGACCCCGGTACCTGGAGACGCCGGGCGGAGCAGGACAACGCCGGCCGCGGCCTCGCCGGTGATCGGGTGCGGGATGGTGCTGGCGATCCGGGGAACCCGGAAGAAGTTCTTCTTGGCTTCCTCCACACCCTTCTGGATCGCTGCCGGCACCTCCTTGGCTTTCCCGTAACCGACGCCGACCATCCCGTCGCCGTCGCCCACCACAACCAACGCGGTGAAGCTGAACCGCCGACCGCCCTTGACCACCTTGGCCACCCGGTTGATCGCGACCACCCGCTCGAGGTGCGGACTCTTCTCCGGCTGGGCCGCGCCGCGGCCACCGTCGCGGCGGTCTCGACGATCGCTACGCTCGCCTCCGGTTCCGCCTCCGCCTTCCCGCCGTACGCGTCCAGGCATCAGGCGTTCCTTCCATTGCTCAGGTGCCGTTGTCGTTGCTGTCTTGTGGTCGTCATCAGAATTCCAGGCCGGCTTTGCGGGCGGCGTCGGCCAGCACCGCGATGCGCCCGTGGTAGTCGTAGCCCCCGCGGTCGAAGACCACCCGGTCCACGCCCGCCGCCTTGGCTCGGGCCGCGATCAGCTCGCCGACCTTGACCGCCCTGGCCTTTTTGTCCCCGTCGAGGGCGCGGACGTCCGGCTCGGTGCTCGAAGCCGCCGCCAGGGTGTGTCCGGCGAGGTCGTCCACGAGCTGCACTGCGATGTGTCGAGACGAGCGGTTGACCACCAGGCGTGGGCGCTCCGGCGAACCACTGACCCTCTTGCGCAGCCGGAAGTGCCGCCGCGACCTGGCCAGCCTGCGTCGGGTCGAAATGTCCGTGCCGACTCGCGGCCGCTTCGTCATGCCGGTCGCCGACGGCGCTGCCGTCGAACCAGCGGCCGACGGCGCTGCCGTCGAATCGGATGTTGTTGCCTCAGCCATGATCACTTACCCGTCTTCCCGACCTTGCGTCGGATCTTCTCGCCCGCGTAGCGGACGCCTTTGCCCTTGTAAGGGTCAGGACGCCGCAACCTACGGATGGTCGCCGCGATCTCGCCGACCGCCTGCTTGTGAATCCCGGTCACGGAGAATCGCGTCGGGCTTTCCACGGTGAAGCTGATGCCATCAGGCGCCTTGATCGGCACCGGGTGGCTGTAGCCCAACGAGAACTCCAGATCCGAGCCTTTGGCCACCACCCGGTAACCGACGCCGTGGATCTCCATGCGCTTCTCGTATCCCTGGCTGACCCCGAGGACCATGTTGTTCACCAGGGTCCGAGACAGCCCGTGCAACGACTTGCTGCGCCGTTCGTCATCCGGCCGCTGGACCAGCAGGCTACCGTCCTGCTCCCATGCCACGGTGATCGGCTCGGGAACGGTATGCGACAGGACGCCCTTGGGCCCCTGCACTGTCACGGTGCGCCCGTCGATGGCCACATCGACACCGGTCGGAACGATGATCGGCTGCTTCCCGATGCGCGACATCTCCGCTGCTCCCCTCTCACCAGACGAAGGCGAGGACTTCCCCGCCCACGCGCTTCTTGGCGGCCTGCCGGTCGGTGAGCAGTCCTGTGGATGTCGAGATGATCGCCACACCGAGGCCGCCGAGCACCTTGGGCAGCGAGGTCGACTTGGCGTATACCCGCAGACCAGGCTTGGACACCCGGCGCAGACCAGCAATGCTGCGCTCCCGGTTGGGACCGAACTTCAGTTCCACTACCAAAGACTTCCCTACGGGTGCGTCCTCAGCGTGGAAGCCCGAGATGTAACCCTCCCGTTGGAGGATCTCGGCAATGTTCACCTTGATCTTGGAGTGCGGCATCACGACCCGGTCGTGATAGGCCGAGTTCGCGTTCCGCAGCCGGGTCAGCATGTCTGCGATCGGATCGGTCATCGTCATGGCGAGCTCATGATCCCTTCCCGCCGTGGTTCCCTTCCGGGCCTACGGCGACTATTAGCTGCATCCGGTGAGTGGCGACCGCTCACCTGGTGGGGCGCCCAGTGCCATACCAATAGGGGCCCTACCAATAGGGGCTCTACCATGAGGATTTGCTCACGCCGGGGAGCTCGCCCCGGTGGGCCATCTGGCGCAGGCAGATCCGACATAGCCCGAACTTTCGGTAGACCGCCTTGGGCCGCCCGCAGCGCTGGCAACGGGTGTAACCCCGCACCGCGAACTTCGGCTTGCGCGCGGCTTTGATGACCAGCGCCTTCTTCGCCATCAGCTCTCCTTGAAGGGGAAGCCCAGACGACGCAGCAGCGCCCGGCCTTCTTCGTCGGTGGTCGCGGACGTGACCACGGTGATATCCATGCCGCGCGGGCGGTCGATGTTGTCCGGGTTGATCTCACGGAACATCGACTGTTCGTTGAGCCCGAAGGTGTAGTTACCGTGACCGTCGAACTGGGTCGGCGACAGGCCCCGGAAATCGCGGATACGGGGCAGGGCGATCGACAACAGCCGGTCCAGGAACTCCCACATCCGGACGCCGCGCAGAGTCACCTTGGCGCCGATCGGCATCCCCTCGCGCAACTTGAACTGCGCGACTGACTTGCGAGCCCGCTTCACCTGCGGTTTCTGTCCAGTGATCGTAGCGAGATCCCGTACGGCGCCGTCCATCAGCTTGGCGTCTCGGGCGGCCTCGCCGACACCCATGTTCACGACGACCTTGACCATCCCGGGTATCTGCATCGCGTTGGCGTAATTAAACTGCTCACGCAACGCGGCCACGATCTCCTCGCGGTACCGGGCCTTGAGCCTCGGCATCGCCGCCACACGTTCACTCTCTACCGTGGTCATCTCAGACGTCCTTGCCGGTGCGCCGCGATACGCGCACGCGTTTGCCCTCGTCATCAGTGCGGTAACCCACCCTGGCCGGCTTGCCGCTGGAGTCGACGACCATGACGTTCGAGACGTCGATGGAGGCCTCCTGTGTGACAATCCCGCCACTTTGCGCACCACGCTGGGTGCGACTGATCCGGGTGTGCTTCTTGATCCGGTTGACGCCTTCTACCAGCACCCGTCCAGCATCCGGGTAGGCCTGGATCACCTTGCCTTTGGCGCCTTTGTCCTTGCCGGCAATAACAACAACCGTGTCGCCTTTGCGGATTCTCATGGCTAGAGCACCTCCGGGGCCAGCGAGATGATTTTCATGAACCGCTTGTCCCGGAGCTCCCGACCGACCGGACCGAAGATCCGGGTGCCGCGCGGCTCACCGTCGGGCTTGATCAGCACAGCTGCGTTCTCGTCGAACCGGATGTAGGAGCCGTCCGGTCGGCGCTTCTCCTTCACGGTGCGCACGATGACGGCCTTGACCACATCGCCCCTCTTGACGTTAGCGCCAGGGATGGCTTCCTTCACGGTCGCCACGATGATGTCCCCGATGCCGGCGTAGCGGCGCGCGCTACCGCCGAGCACCCGAATGCACAAGATTTCCTTGGCACCCGTGTTATCGGCGACCCGCAGTCGCGACTCCTGCTGGATCACGTCAACTCCTTCTCGCGGCCGCCGTCGATCACTTGGCCTTCTCGAGGATCTGGACCAGCCGCCAGCGCTTCGTCGCCGACAACGGCCGAGTCTCCATCAGCTGCACCCGGTCCCCGACCCCCGCGTCGTTGGCCTCGTCGTGCGCCTTCACCTTGGTGGTAGACCGCAGCACCTTGCCGTACAGCGGGTGCTTCTTGCGATCCTCCAACGCCACCACGACCGTCTTGTCCATCTTGTCCGAGACGACGTAGCCCTCCCGGACCTTCCGCTTATTGCGATCGGTGTCACTCATGCCGCACCCTCACTTCCGGCGACGGCGTCCGGAGACACCGACAGACCCAGCTCACGCTCGTGCATCACGGTGTAGATGCGAGCGATGTCACGCCGGACCGTGCGCAGCCGGCGGTTGTTGTCCATCTGCCCGGTCGCCATCTGGAAGCGCAGATTGAACAGCTCCTCCTTGGACTCGCGAAGCCGCAGCACCAGTTCGTCGTCGGTCAGCTCGCGTAGCTCGCTCGCGGCGGTGGTGGTCGCCATCAGAAGTCCACCCCCTCGCGGGTGACGATCCGGCATTTCATCGGCAGCTTGTGGATCGCGCGGCGCAACGCCTCGCGGGCCACCGACTCATTCGGATAGGCCATCTCGAACATGATGCGACCTGGCTTGACGTTGGCCACCCAGAATTCGGGCGAGCCCTTGCCGGATCCCATTCGGGTTTCCGCCGGTTTCTTGGTCAGGGGCCGGTCCGGGAAAATAGTGATCCAGACCTTGCCGCCGCGGCGGATATGCCGGTTGATCGCGATCCGGGCCGACTCGATCTGCCGGTTGGTCACGTAGGCCGGTTCCAGAGCTTGAATACCGAAGTCCCCGAAGGTGACCTGGGTACCGCCGGTCGCCATACCCGACCGCCCCGGTGAGTGCTGCTTGCGATGCTTGATCTTGCGTGGAACTAGCACGTCTCAGCCCTCCCCAGGCCCTGCGGTGGCCGCCTCGTCAGTACCAGCCGAATGCTGTGGTTCGATCGGGGCTGGCGCTGAGCTGGTGATCGGTTCGGTCGACGTGGTCTGGGGGTCTGCGGTCTGCGTGGGTTGCCCACCCGCAAGTTCCGCCGCCGCGGCGCGACCCGCCTCAGTCGAGGTACCGGTCGTCCCGGTAGCCCCGGAGCGACGTCGAGCAGGACGTTCCCGCCGCGGCGCACGCGCTGCGGCATCTGCCGCTCTAGCAGCGCTTTCCACGTCACGCTCACGTCGTCCACCGACCACGTCGCCCTTGTATATCCAGACCTTCACGCCGATCCGACCGAAGGTGGTACGCGCCTCGAACAGCCCGTAGTCGATGTCTGCCCGTAGCGTGTGCAGCGGAACGCGGCCCTCGCGATAGAACTCCGAGCGGGACATTTCAGCGCCGCCCAGACGCCCGGAGCACTGCACCCGGATGCCTTTGACCTGCGGTGAACGCATCGCCGATTGGATCGCCTTACGCATTGCACGCCGGAAGGCAACCCGGTTGGACAGCTGCTCGGCGACTCCCTGAGCTACGAGCTGAGCCTCCGCCTCGGGATTTTTGACCTCGAGGATGTTGAGCTGCACCTGCTTGCCCGACAGCTTCTCCAGCTCACCACGGATCCGGTCGGCCTCCGCACCGCGGCGACCGATCACGATGCCCGGGCGAGCGGTGTGGATGTCCACCCGAACCCGGTCGCGGGTGCGCTCGATCTCGACCTTCGCGATGCCCGCCCGCTCCATGCCCTTGGACAGCAGTCTGCGGATCGCGACGTCCTCTTTGACGTACTCGGCGTACTGCTTGTCCGCGTACCAG
>JBBPZY010000040.1:0-3285 GCA_038276315.1 Mycobacteriales bacterium | reverse complement strand
CGTCGCGCTCCAGGTGATACCGATCCACTCCGGTGCACACGTCGCACTAGGCGGTCCGTTTACGATCCTGCGGTTCGCTGAACCCGACCTGCCCGACATCGTCTACCTCGAACAGCTATCCAGCGCCCTCTACCTCGACAAGAGCCAAGACATCGATCACTACCTGCACATCATGGATCTACTGTGTGTGCAGGCCAAATCCCCCGCCGAAACGATCAGGTTCCTCGCTGATATGTCCAAAGACCTTTGAGTGGCAATCGTGCCACCGGCCTGGCTGGCGGGTTGGTTCGGTTGACGTGATCGTCGTTGCGCCATCCGTGTACGGTCAGAGCCGGCATCGCTCACCTTGCCTGCGCAAATTGCACGGTATGGGTTGCCGTATCACCCGGTCGTTCTAGTCATTGGAGCTAGTTGCTGTGGCATTGTCTGGCGCCATGGTCTCCGTGCCCAGTATCCGAAGGCGCCGCCTTGGGGCAGCGCTTCGGCGGCTTCGCGAGACCAGCGGCATGAGCCTGGAGGCTGTCGCTGAGGAGCTTGGCTGGTCGACCAGCAAGGTAAGCCGCATCGAGTTAGCGAAGATCGCGGTCACACCGGCGGACGTGCGCGCGTTGTTGGGTGTGCTCGATGCGCTGTCCGACGAAGTGGAGACGTTGGTCAGCCTCGCCAGCGAAGACCGTCAGCCGGGCTGGTGGCGCCAGTACGCTGAAGTGTTGCCAACGTGGTTCGAGGGCTACCTCTCGTTGGAATCCGAAGCCGCCCGGCTGCTGGCTTACGAGTCGGAGGTCGTGCCTGGCCTGCTCCAAACCGAGGAGTACGCAGCCGAGATACTTCGGCAGTCGCCCTACACACAGCTACCGGACGAAGCGGCCAGGGCAGCGGAGCTGCGCCGCGCTCGACAGGTCCGGCTCCTCGGGCACGATCCGGTAAACCTGGACGTGGTGATCAACGAGGGTGCTCTGCGGCGCGCCGTGGGTGGCCCGGAGGTAATGTGTGGTCAGCTCCGTCGTTTGGTCGAGACTGCTGAACTGCCCAATGTGGCTCTCCGGGTACTTCTCTTTGCAGCAGGCGCGCACCCCGGCGTTGATGGATCGTTTACCGTGCTGGAATTCGCCGATCCGAGCAACCCGAGGATCGTCTATCTGGACCGGATGACAGACAGCGAGTACCTCGACGGCCTACGAGACGTCGCGGCGTATCGTTACGCACACGATCGACTGCGGGCAGCCGCGCTGTCGCCGAGCGAGTCCCGCGAGATGATCAGCGGACTGTTAAGGGAGCGATGAGATGATCAACGATAGTGCACCCATGCTTGGGCAGCTGCCTCGAGGGCACTGGCGCAAGAGTAGCTACAGTGGTACTTCTGGGAATTGCCTCGAGGTCGCAGACTCCGGCCGAGGAGTCCGCGCCGTGCGAGACTCCAAGGACCCGACTGCCCCGGCGCTGACGTTCACTGCGGACGAATGGTTCGCATTCACCACCGGCATACGTGCCGGTGAGTTCGACTGACCGCGACCAACGAATTCTTCCTCGGCCGCGCCCTGGACGAACGCGGCCATCTCGGCACGAGCGAAGATGAGAGCGGGTCCGTCCGGGCACCGAGAATTGCGCACGGCGACCTTCCCCCCTTCGAGCTCCCTGAACTCCACGCAGTCCCCGTGGGGATTGCTGTGCCTACTCTTTTTCCAGGCGGTGACCCGACGCGGGCTGGCCGGCATACCGTTAGTGATCTGTGACATCTGCGACCTCTCCATTAAGCCCAGCCAGCCAGCTACCCGAGAGCGGGCAAAACACCCAGAACGGCTAGATCGCGCTACCGCAAGCGTAGTAGTTCTTGCAGGTGTACGCGACGTAGAGATGGAGATTGCATCCCGTGCACCTGCTCTTGCATCCGCATGCGTGCGCTGAGACGGTAGTGGAAAGGATCTGTCATGCACCACCGTCCGTAGGCAGGTGGCACCTTGGGCGCACACTTAAAGGGTCGGCTCAGTCCATGCATGGTCAGTCGCGCCGTGGCCGGACGGCGGGGTGTGCTCGCCACGACGGGGACCGATCACCAGAGGGTGGTTGGGCCGTGAGGCCGTCTCCCGGATTAGCTCGTCGCCCCACGAGCGAGCCGTGTTTACCGTCAGAGCTGGAGCGCTTACTACTCGACGTGGTCGCCGACGGATTTGTCCTGTACTGCTGCGGTCCGATGGCCGCGCCGTGCGCTCTGGTCGCGTCCTACGAGTGGGAGCACTGCGTTGATCTAGTCACGATCCGGTGCTTCGACCACGTCACCACGGCCAGGGTTCCCGTACCCCTAGACGGCCCGGTCGACGTGTTCGCCCCGGAGGCGGTGGTGTGGGCGTATGAAGGGCCGCCGCGGTGGGCACTGCGGGCATTACTCGACCTGGTACCTCCCCAGCATCCGCGCGCTCCTACCAGCGCCTACCCGGCGCCACCCTCCTTGCAGATTCCCCGCACCGAGCAACGCCCGATGACAATTCGGTTTCCACTGCCTGGCCAGGCAGGGATGCGAGCGGCCCGTCTCGCCGGCCGCGATGGACCAGGGCCGATACACCAGGCCACCCACGGGTGATGAGCGCGTGGAGGTGATCCGATGCCGTTGACACCGGCCGACGTTCACAATGTGACGTTCAGTAAGCCGCCGATCGGCAAGCGAGGCTACAAAGAGGACGAGGTGGACGTCTTCCTCGACCTTGTCGGGGCGGAGCTGGCTCGGTTGATCGAGGTGAACAAGGATCTCCGCGACGAGGTTGAGCGGCTCGGTCAGCAGCCGCGCACCGCGCTGGCCGGCAGGGGGACCTACCCCTTGCCCGCTGGAGGCACCTCGGCTGGTGACGGCTCCGCTACGGACGCCGATGAGAGAACCGAGCTCATCCGGTGGTGATCGAAACGTGCAAGCCGTCAACGAACTGCGCGCGCTCGACCGCGAGTACCGCACCCACTTGCAGATCTATCTGATCTCGCAGATTCGAAAGCTGGACGGGCGCGGAACTGCCGCACCAGCAGAAATGAGTCCGGTGGTTCTGAGCTTAAAACTCTTTACGGACGTTGCTGAGGAAGCTGATCGTCTCGGCCGGAGATTTACTTTGCACGCATAATCGATCCATGATCGTCCGATAGTGCTGAATATCTTCGCCTTTGTCGAGGTAGAGGGCGCTGGATAGCTGTTCGAGGTAGACGATGTCGGGCAGGTCGGGTTCAGCGAACCGCAGGATCGTAAACGGACCGCCTAGTGCGACGTGTGCACCGGAGTGGATCGGTATCACCTGGAGCGCGACG
>JBBPZY010000039.1:0-30567 GCA_038276315.1 Mycobacteriales bacterium | reverse complement strand
GAGCCCTCGCAAAACCGCACCACATCATCAAACAAGTCACCCTGACGATCCGCCCGACCCAACGTCACCTGATCATTCTCCCGCACCAGAACGCCAGGCCAGCTGACCGCCACGCGAAAGACACCAGCCACCTAGGTCGGCACGAGCTAGCGCCCGCAGCACCCCCGGCGTCAGCCGTGCGGCCAGCAGCCCGGCTTTGGCTTCGACGGTGATCGGTGCGACGGCTGTGTTGCGTTCCACCGCACGCAAGATTTCCCGTGCCGCCCGGCGCGGGGTGAAGTTGCGGCGGCGGTACAGCTCGGTCGCGCGCTGCCGCGAGGTGCGCTCCTGAGCGGGGTCGAGGCCGACGAAGCGGGCAGCGCTGATGATATTGGTGTGCACGAAACCAGGGCAGATCGCCACCACGCCGATGCCGGCTTCAGCCAGTTCGCCGCGCAGGCACTGGCTCAGCGCGAGGACGGCAGCCTTGGTCGTGCTGTACGCCGGGAGCGCCCGGCTGGGCAGGTACGCGGCGGCGGAGGCGATGTTGACGATGGTGCCGCCCGCACCGCCTTCCACCAGCAACCCACCGAGCACCCGGCAGCCGTGGATGACGCCCCACAGATTGACGTCGATGAGCCGTTCCCAGTCGGCCACCGTGGTGTCGAAGAACGGCCCCGCCACGGCGATGCCGGCGTTGTTGACCACGACGTCCGGGATGCCGTGTTCCTCGCGCAGCAGCGTGGAGAACTTCTCGACCGCGCCGCCATCGGAGACGTCGAGCAGGTACGCACTCGCGGTGGGGCCGAGCGTGCTGGCCAGCAGCGCGGTGCGCTCGACCGACTGCTGATCGATGTCGGTGGCCACCACCTCCGCGCCCTGCTCGGCGAACTCCAGCGCGGTGGCCCGACCGATGCCGCTGCCCGCGCCGGTAATCACCACGAGGGTGTCCTCGAACCGCTTTCGTTGCGGCCCGGTATGGCGGGCGCGGCGCAGGCCGCGGGCTTGGGGCCCGCCTTCTGGGCCGCCTTCGGCATCGTCGATCAGCTCGCTCGCACAGCGCGCCACGGTGCTCGGACGGGTGCGTGGTAGCCAATGGCCGCCGGGCAGCTCGCGAACCGCGAGATTGGGCACCCAACGCTCAATGTCGGTCTGCAGCGAACTGGAGACGAACGGATCCCGTTGGGGCGCAAGGACTTGGACCGGGATGTCAGTGCGCCGGGGACCGGGTGTCACCAGCCGGGGGAACATGTTCGCCCGGTAGAGCTGCACGCCGTTCACCGCGTCGGTGACAGCGGGGGTGGCGGCGCCGTCGGCCAGGGCCAGCGCGTGCTGGGCGAGTCCGGTGCGCCAGGCCAGCTCCGGCAACAGCGGCAGCTGGAAGAACGTGATGTACCAGCTGGCCACGAGCTGCCTGATCAACTCGCGCAGTGCTCGCGGCGTCGGCCGGCGCAGCCGCGCCCGGAACCAGTGCCCCGCATGGTCCAGACACGGCCCCGAGATCGATGTGTAGGAGCAGACCCGGCCTTGCAGCCACGGCCCGGTCAGCGCATGCCAGGCCTGGACCGCTCCCCAGTCGTGGGCCAGCAGATGCACCGGACGATCGGGGCTGACCGCGTCGAGTACCGAGACCAGGTCCTGGGCGAGCTGGTCGAGCCGGTAGGCCCTGCGGCCACGAGGTTTCCCGGACTCGCCGGCCCCGCGAACGTCATAGCTCACCACGCGGTAGCGCGGCGCCAGTTCGGTCGCGACGCCGTCCCACAGGGTGTGATCGTCGGGGTAGCCGTGTATGCACACCACCGTGGGCGCGCCGTGCGGTCCCGACTCGTGCACCCGCAGCCGCACATCATCGGTGGAGGCCACGTCCCGGGCCATCACGCGGCCGCCGTTCGCTGCCAGCGGCGCACATGCGGAAGATCGTCGTCGAGCCAGTACGCGCTCCCGTTCGCGCTCACCACCAGGATCTCCTCGAACTTCACCCCGACGTCGCGGAAACCGATATGTGGTTCCACCGCCCACAAACCGGGAGTCGCCGGATGGTCGGAGATCTCGCTATCGGCCCACAGTGGCGAGCGGCTGTGCATTCGCTCGACGATCAGGTCTCCGATCAGGGTCTGCAGCGACCGGATGCCAAAGCCGGCGGCGACGGATTTCGGCAGACGCGAGTGCACCTTGCTGATCTGGTGCCCGATGACCCGCCCGGGATAGACGCGGTGCCTGTTGTCGTAACCCTGCCGGGCGATCAGTGCATCGACGTCGCGATAGATCTGGCGCAGCGGCACGCCTTCGTTGACTCTCGAGATGATCAGCCCCCGGTGCTCGGCCAGGTCGTCCATCAGCTGCTCGAATATCCGGTTGGTGCCCAGGCAACCGGCGTAGCCGATGTCTGCCAGGTAGCCGTCCCGCACCGGCGCGCAGTCGAGGATGAAGGGCATGTTCTCGCCCAGTCTGCGGGCGGTGGGGAAGAATTGGAGGGGCGTCCGGAAACCACGAAACGCGGTGCGGTCCCCGAACCACGCGAACGGCGTGTGGAACCAGTCCTGAACTCCCCGCTCGATCAGGTACTCGCGAAGCCGGCGGGCAGCTTGCTTCTCGGTGACGCCCGGCTCCAGGGTCTGCGCGACCGACTGCGCCGCGGCATAGGCCAGCTGCTGTAACTCCCGGAACTTCACGAGATCAGCGTGATCGGTCACCGGTCTGGCTGCCACTTATCCGCCCTCCGGAACTGTTCCTACCCCCGAGTAGGAATTTCCTACGACCTGGTAGTTTTGTCAAGTGGCAAATCGGAAGGTGGCGCCGCTGGCGGCTGAACCGGCGGCCCGGTCCGGCCGCGCCCGGGCCGCCCATCTCGGGCCCGCACGTCGGCGGCCACTGATCCTCGACGCGGCGTTGGAGGTCTACGTCGAGCGCGGTTATCGAGGCACGTCGATGCAGGCGGTGGCCGATGCGGCGGGCGTGACGAAACCGGTGGTCTACGAGTGCTACCCGAGCAAAGACGAGTTGCTGCTGGCGCTACTGGACCGTGAGGAGCGCCGACTGATGGCCGCCATCTCCGAGTCGTTGCCGAGCAATCTGGTCTCCGACAACGTAGAAGCCGTGCTGGCGGCGGGATTTACGGCCTTTCTCGCCGGTGTGGGCCAGGCGCCGAATTCGTGGCGGGTAGTTTTCGACTCCGGCTGGGGTTCGGGATCTGCGGTGGCCGCTCGGGTGCGACGCGTTCGCGAGATGGTGGTAGGTCAATTACGCGAGCTGGTGCGTCAGTCCATGACCGTGGCCGAGATTGACGACATCGACCGCAGAGCACCCGTCGTCGCTGAGGTGATCGCCACGGTGGCCGAATCCTGCGCCCGCATGCTCGTGTTGGAGCACTACCCGTGGACCGCCGCGGAACTGGCAACCTACGTCGCCCGCCTCCTCGCCCGCGGCGTCCGCCCGGTCTGAGTAGGCCCGGGACTCCCGAAGTTCCGGTCAAGCGCAAAGTACGGCAACCGACCCCCAGCCCCACCACAGATTGGCTGTTGCGTTGACCGCCAGAATCCGCCGTTCGGCTCGCGCGACTCGGCGGAGGGCGCCCTCTCGCCGATAGGATCACGTCGTGCCGTCCACGGTCTCGGTGTTGGCGTCGTGCTGCCTGGCTCTGGCTGCCACCCCACGACGGCTACTCAGGCCGCGCCAACGTGACGAGCGGTTGTTGGCCTCGCTGGTCGACGCCGGGGCGCCGCTGGCCGGCGCGGCGGTGAAGCTAACCGCGTTACCCCAAGCTCGCCAGACCGCACCGGCAGCGATTGTCGCCGAGGGCGCCCGTCGGCCGTGGCGCCTAGAGCTGGGGATGACCTCGTTCCTTGTCGAGCATCCGCGCGCGCGGTTCCTGGTCGATCCCTCGATGTGTCAGGACGTGCACACCCGAATCCTGCCCGAGCTGCCAGGCCTGCTACGGGTGTTCGTCGCCCCGAACCGCCCGGTGATGGGCCTCCTCGAGGCACTCGACAGTGTCGGGTTTAGGCCCGAGGCTCTGGATTTCGCCCTACCGACCCACCTGCATTGGGACCACGTCTCCGGACTGCTCGAACTGCCTGATCTGGTGATTCGCACCATGGAGATCGAGCGGGCATTCGCCCTGGACGGGCGCGAGCCACCGTTGGGGTTTGCGCGGCTGCCCCTGGTCGGGCGCGAAGCGCGGACCTACACTCTCGACGGAGGCCCAGTCCTGACCTTCACGCGCAGCCACGACCTCTTCGGCGACGGTGCAGTGGTGCTAGTTGATCGCGCCGGGCACACTCCCGGCGCGCGAAAAGACACCCTTTCCCGGTCAGCTCGTTGACGCCGATCGGAACGCCGCGTTCGCCGCCGTCCACCGCCTCCATGCCCTACCCGAGACCGTTGAGGTCGTGGCCAGTCACGACCTCAACGCCGCCAGCGCCTGGATGCGCATCCCTGCCTGAGTCCACAACATCCCGCCCTGACAGCGTCCAAAGCCGTGCCGTCAACGGATCCTGCAACGGGACAGTTCGTGATCTTCACGATGGGACCTCGTGTGCCGCCACCAGCCGTGCCGCGTGCGGCTCCGTTAGGCGGGTCTACGCGGTGATGCCCGGCGTAAGATCGTGACGCCATGCCTCGGGTGCCGCGATACCGGTTTTGACCGGAACCTCGGGAACCGGCGGCGCGCTCAGTCCTCGGCGAGTTCGTCGGTCGCCATGTGGGCGGCGTCGGTGGTGCGGCGCAGGAAGTTGGCGATCAGCTCCAGCTCCGCCTCCGTGTATCCGTCGCAGATCCGATCCATCGAGTGTTCATCCCCGCGTAGAGCCCGAACAGTCCAGCGATGCGGTCGCGCAGGGCACGCACGGTCACCGCGCGGCGGTCGGGTGCGTCCGATCGCGCTTACGGATGACCCATCCGCCGCGTTGGAGCCGGTCGAGGACCCCGGTCATGGTGGCCGGGTGCAGCCCGGTGCGACGGGTGAGCGCACTCGGGCTCAGCGGGCCGTGACGGTTGACCAGGTCGAGGCAGAAGAAGGCGACGTCCCCGCCTGGGGTCCCGCTTATTGATCTTGTTTTCTGGACGGATCTGCTGGTAGCGAAGGTTGAATCGACCTGTGCGGCGGGATCAGGAGTTTCAGTGGCCGCCAATAGGGTCGCCGACTACGCACTCCAGAGGGAGCCGCGTTGTACACCCGCTGCAGCCTCGCCGCCGTGACCAGCGAAGTCCACCTCGCCGCCACCCCAATCACCCACCAACGGCCCAACCACCGACCATGATCACGGAAACTGAGCGGTGACAGTGCAATCCTGCACAGTGACCACTCACTTTCGGCGATCAAGAGGACGACGCGAATGGGCAACAGCCTCTCAGCGCGGGATCGACTCAGCAGCTGCGGACCAACCTTTCGTGTACCGCCCAGCTGACCGCAACACCGCGTCGAGCCAAGCCGGCACCTCGACCCGCTGCACGAGGACGCCTCGGCCCGCGCCGTCAGCTCGATCTGGCGCAACCTCCGATGAGCCTCAACAATCCTGCGTCTGTCCCGCACGCTGCATCCGCTTTCCGTACCACAGGTTCCACGTCATGAGCAGCGTGAACGCTGCCACCTGAAGCGCTGTCGAGAGCCCTACCATGACCTGGATGGGCAGCAGATAGATCAGCGGGACACGGACGGCAGCCTCGACAAGCAGCCCGACTCCCCACACCACCGACATCAGCCGAAAGCCGCGCCGGAAAGCGGGTCTGGTCTGCCACATGGTGTTCCACAACGCTCGCTTCTCACTGGTGGTGGCGGAGAAGCGCTGGGCGGCGTAGAACATCATCGGCCGACCCACGACGCAGGTGCCGAGGAAGATCAATCCGGCGACCGCGGTGCCGACCGAGTCCTTGGCGAGCATGAACCTGGCGTCGCCGGTGGTGAACGCCAGGGCGAGCCCGACCGCGAACACGGCCATCAGGAAGGCGGCAAAGCCGTCCAGCCGCCGGTTGCGCAGTGCCACGAACGTGACCCGGAGGCCGGCCACGACGGTACCGGCCAGCAGGGCCAGGTAGTCGCCGACGCCGACGGTGTGCAGTCCGTAGTAGGCGAGCAACGGCAGCCCGACGTCAAGCAACATCATCCGGATCAGTCCGACGGTCGAGGGCCGGCCCGGACGCGCGTCGGCCGACTTGACCGCAACGGCTGCCGGCGCGGTGCTTCCTGAGTGGTCGAGCGCTGTTTTCTCATGCCCATCACCGTGGTGCCTCGGCTGGCGTCGCAACACTGCCGACGGTCACGTTCCCGAGGTGACAGATGTCAGCCTCCAGTCGCCCCGCCACCGGCCAGCGCGCGCAGCCGGCGCAACACTTCTGGCGCGCCGAGTGCTTGGGTGATGGCGTGTAGGTCGGGGCTGCGGGTGGAGCCGGTCAGGGCGACCCGGATCAGTTGGGATGCTTCGCGAATCGAGCCGGGGTAGCTGACGGGATTTTTCTTGTATTCCTTGGCGTTGGGTGCGAAGCCGTGTTTTGCGGCGAGCTCGCGGATCTGGTTGAACCATTCTTGGGGGTCGTCCAAGTGCTGGTAGCCGTCGACGAAGTCGTGGCCGAAGCTCGCGGTGATAGTGGGGTCCACGCCGAGTGGAATGAGCCGCTCGTCTGTGGGGCCGGACAGTGGGGCGAATAGTTGCGGGAAGAAGAATCCGTAGGCAGCCCGGAAGTCCGACCACTTGCGCAGGTCCTTGCGGGGATTGTCGACACCATCGCGTTCCACGGCCAGCGCGCGCAGGGCGAGATCGTGTTCGGTGTCCAGGACGGTGACCAGCTCGGGGTCGAATTGTGCTGCCCAGGTGCGAACGGCGGCGAGGATCTGAGATCCGGGCAAGGTGGCGATGTGGTCGGCGCTGATGTCTTCGAGCTTGACAAGGTCCACCAGCGGGCCGGCGACACCGCACTGATCCAGCCGGATTGGAATAGTGAGGGCTTGGTGAAGTGAGAGTTCGGCGAGCCGCCCGTTTGCCAGGCCGCGCAGGTAATAGAGGACAGCCTCGGCCGGGTAACCTGCTTCGATGTAGAAATCAACGCCGGCTTCGGGGTCTGACCGCTTGGAAAGTTTGCGTTTCCCGCCGGAGATCTGCTTCATCAGCGGTGCGATGTGTGCATAAATCACCGGTTCGAAGCCCAGGGCGTCGAATAGTTGCAGGTGTAGCGGAACCGAGGAAATCCACTCCTCACCGCGGATGACCAGCGTGACGCGCATCAGGTGGTCATCCACCGCGTGCGCGAAATGGTAGGTCGGTAGCCGAGGTGATTGGTCGGAAGACTTCAAGATGACCGTGTCGTTGCGATTGGCTTCATGCTCCAACTCGCCCCGGATCAGGTCGGTGAATCGGACCCGCTGACCGGTAGCGTTGTCGGGGGCGCGGAAGCGGACCACGTACGGGGCGCCGTCAGCGAGCTTGGCCTGCACGGCAGTGGGATCGGCATTACGCCAGATGGCCCAAGATCCGTAATAGCCGGTGGGTATCTTCGCGACTTGCTGGCGGCCGGTGATGTCGGCGAGCTCGCCTTTGGTGGCGAAGCACAGGTACGCCTTACCGTGGCGCAGCAGTTCCCGCACGTAGCTGAGGTAGATGCATTCGCGGGCGGACTGGTGGTAGGGGCCGTAGTCGCCCTGCCCGTCGTCCTCGTCGGAGGGGATACCGAAGTAGTCGAATGCGCGGGCGAACTGGTCCAGGGCGCCTTTGACCTCGCGCGACTGGTCGGTGTCTTCCACCCGTACCAGGTAGACACCCCCGGAGTGCGCCGCGATGTCACGATCGATGGTGGCCACGTAGACGCCGCCGATATGCACGAACCCGGTCGGCGACGGCCCGAACCGGGTGACCGCGGCGCCGTCGGGCAGCTCGCGCGAGGGGTAGCGTTGTTCCCACTGGGCTGGTTCGGGCAGATCAGCGGGAAACAGGGCGTCGATCACCACGCGGTCCAGCATCGGTATGTCAGTCTCACTTCCGGGCCCAAACCCGATCATGGAACGGGGCATCATGCAGGTGCCCAACGCTACCAACCGTGCGTGTTGTTCATGCTGCCGCAGGCCGGCGGTATCGGCCGAGAGCGCGTGACTACTGCTCGCGGAGGGCGTTGACCAATCAGTGGCTCGCCGAGCGTGGGCCCACGTGCCGCAACCGCTCGCAGTGACGACCACGACCAAGCCCGCTTCCTGGAGACAGCATGAACACCTGGCTACTGACTCCGTGCCACCATCCCCGCTTGAGCGACCTCACGACGTCGCTGGCGCACCTGAACCACCCGGTGGACCGGACGGTGGTGGTCACGACCCCGCCCGAGCCGGTCGAACCGGACGACCTACCGGGGGTAACCCTGCTGCTGTCCCCCGAACCGGAGGTGAACATCTCCCGCTGGTGGAACACCGGCCTGGACTGGATCGAGCAGCACCACGAACCGGGTCCCTACGAGGTGCTGTGCATGGAATCCGACGTGCGGATCGAATGGTCGACGCTGGCGCGGCTGCGGATGGTCCTGCGCAACTACAACCTTGCGATGGTCGGCGCCGACACGCACCGCGTGGTCACCAGCGCGGTCGAGACCCGCTACGACCTGGACCCGTGGACGAAGGAGCACAGTGTCCCCGGCATGTGCATGCTCGTGGCCGGCGAACTCGGGCTGCGCTTCGACGAGCAGTTCCGCTGGTGCTTCGCCGCCGACGACTTCGAATGGCAGCATCGCAAGGCCGCCGGCACGGGCCTGGTGCGTGGCCTGACCATCGAGCACGGCCCCCGTCCGCAGCTGACCGGTGAGCGCGCCGAGCATGCCGAGGAGGACCGGCACCGGTTCGAGGCGAAGTGGGGAGGGCCACCCACCCGATGAGCCACGCCGCCGCGGCGACGACCGATGCTCATGGTCGTACGGCCTGGACTACCACAAGAGCACGCCGACCGGGCGTGTGGTTCTCGACCCGGACGTCTTTGAAGCCGGCCGCCAGGCACTGAGCTGCGAAGGACTCCGCCTGTCGTGCTGTCCAGCCATGGCCGGCGAGCCCGGTGGCGCCGGGATACGTCCGGCGCTCGATCGCGAGGAACCGGCCGCCTGGGGCGAGTACTCGCTTGATCTCGGCGAGTCCTGCGGTGACGTCTTTCCAGTGGTGAACGGCCGCCAGAGTCCACACCACAGTCGCCGAGCCGTCGCGTTCTCGCAGGTCTTCCGCAGCGCCCTCGACCCAGGTGAGGGCAGCTCGATCGGGCGTCAATGTCCGAGCGAGCCGGAGCATCACGGGCGCCGGGTCCACGCCGACCACGCGCGCCCCACGGCGGCCCGCTTCTCTGACGGCAGTGCCGGGGCCGCAACCGACGTCGACAACACGGTCAGCCGTCGACACCGAGGTCAGGTCGGCGGCGAGGCGGGCGGCGGCGCCCCCCGTGAGGCTCATGATGAGCCCGACCAGCAGACCCGTCACCCCGGCGAA
Source organism: Mycobacteriales bacterium (assembly GCA_038276315.1). Classification (GTDB taxonomy): domain Bacteria; phylum Actinomycetota; class Actinomycetes; order Mycobacteriales; family Pseudonocardiaceae. The sequence goes on along the minus strand of JBBPZY010000039.1, from coordinate 21,149 downwards.
GCCCGGATGGTCGGCGTGGTGGTTGACCGCGCCAGCTGATGGCATGTTCATTGACCCACCTTGCAGGTTCATGCTCGCCCGAAGTCAAGCTACGACGAGCCGACGAGCCGACGAGCCGACGAGCCGACGAGCCGACGAGCCGACGAGCCGACGAGCCGACGAGCCGACGAAGCGCTGAAGCCCGCCGGCCTGACCGCTATAGGCCCCACGCGACCCGCGGACCGGCCGGATACCGACGACAGAGCAATCTGATAGTCCTCATTGTTGTCGACTCCAGGACGGGAGGCCCACGACGTGGTGCCCACCAAACGTCCCACCGCGCCGGTCGAGGCCCAGCCCCGGTGGCGCCCGCGGTGGAGTGTCGCGGCAATCGTCGTGCTCGTGGCGGTGACTGTGGTTGGTGTCGTGCTCGTCTCCTGTGCCCGCGACGTACCACCAAGCGCACCACCGCTGCACCAGGTGGGCCACATCCAGCTTCCGGGCGACGGGTCACGCTTCGACTACGCCAGCCTTGATACTGGCCGCGGGTTGCTGTTCATCGCCCACCTCGGCGCTAGCGAAGTGATCGAGGTCGACGTGCACTCCCACCGGGTCGTGCGCACGATCAAAGGCCTCTCGCAAGTCCACGGTGTACTGGTCGTGCCGCAGCGCCACCAGGTCTATGCCAGTGCCACCGGCGACAACGACATGGTCACCCTCAACGAGGACACCGGCGCCGAACTCGGACGCGCCCGCACCGGTGAGTACCCCGACGGCCTGGCCTATGACCCGGTGCACGCCACCGTGTGGACCACCAACGAAACCGGCGGGTCCGAGACGGTCATCGACGCAGCCACCCATCAGGTGCGCGGCACCGTGAAACTCGGCGGTGACGCTGGCAACGTCGCCTACGACCCCGGCAGCCGCATGATGCTCGTCGACGTGCAATCCCAGAACAGCCTCGCCGTCATCGATCCGAGCACCCTCGCGATCGTGCGCCGGGTGTCGTTGCCCGGCTGCGACCATGACCACGGACTCGCCCTGGACCCAGCCGACCGGCTGGCCTTCATCGCCTGCGAGGGCAACGCCGTCCTGCTCACCCTCGACATGAACAACTGGCACATCACCGACACACACACCGTTGACCCCGAACCCGACGTCCTGGCCTACGACCCCGTCGCCCATCGCCTCTACGTCGCGGCCGAAAGCGGCTGGGTGACCACACTGGACAACCACCACCGAGGGCTGACCATCACCCACCGCGAGCACCTCGGCGACGATGCGCACGTCGTCGCGGTGGACCCCACCACCGGCCACAGCTACTACCCGCTCTCGACTGGGCCCGGTGGCCACCCCACCTTGCTGGAAGAAGCCACGCAGTGAGCACCCACCACGCCTGGCCCCGCGCCCGCGACCGGAGGTCGGGCGCGTTGAGTCGTACTGATCTCGGCTCAGGATGGAGGTCCGCTGAGGTGGGTGATGTAGCGCTGCGCCGAGCGGCGGATGGCGGCTGGGCCGTCCTCGACGACAATCCGACCCCACCAGCCGCCGTAGACCCGGTCGAAGTGGTAGCCCTCGACGCGGTGCGCGATCGCCGCGACCGTGGCGGCGTCGAGTGGGATGAGGTTGGGGTAGCTCCACATGAAGCTCACCCACTCGCGGTCTTGGACGACGGTGATGGTGTCGCCGGTGAGCAGGGCGCCCCGCCCGCCGGATCCAGTCGGCCAGTGGAGCACCGCGGCACCGTCGAAGTGGCCGCCGATGCGGGCCAACGTCAGGCCCGGAACTGGCGCCACCTCATCGGCTCCAAATAGCTCGATGCGTGGCGAGTAGCGCTGGATCCAGTCCCGATCCGCGGTGGGGATGAGGATCGGAGCATCGAACGCGTCCGCCCAGTCCACACACGAAGCGTAGAAGTGCGGATGGGACAGGCAGATCGCAGCGATGCCCCCCCGGCGGGTGACCTCGTCGAGCGCGGCATCGTCGAGCAGGGAGACGCAGTCCCAGAGCACGTTGCCCTGCGGGGTGCAGACGAGCAGCGCTCGCTGCCCGATCGCGAAGGATGGCGAGATCCCGATGCCGAGCAGATCGGGCTCTTCTTCCCGGAGCTCACTGGTGTGGTCGCGGGCGAGCTCGGTGCCGGTGGTCCAGCGCTGGCCCTGCCACCCGACATATTGCCGCTCGTCCTCGCAGATCAGGCAAGCCGGCGGCGGTTCGGCCGTGTTGGGTTGTTGAACACCGCACGTCACACAGATCCACGTGGCCATGTCATCAGGTACCCCTTCGTCATCGCGCTGACGTTGCTCCACCAGGTGGTAGATGTACCCAATGGTTCCTAGGCAGCACATCGCCATTCAGGTTCACACCCGCGCTAAGGCCAACGCCGTGTACGCGCTGCTGCGGGACGGCGCGAGCTGGCTGACGTGGACGTCGATCGAGTCGTTCAAGCTAATGCGTCACTCCGAAGGTGCCCGGGATCGGTTAGCTGTGGCGCTGAGCGATCGAGCGATTCATCACCCAGTCCGCGCGTGGTCTTGCTGCCTACGCGCAGACCGCAAGCGTCCATGAGCGGTGACGAGTTGCGCGCCGCTGTCGACGCGCTACGGCTGGTGGACCATCACGTCCACGGCGCCAGCGTGGGCGATGTGGTGGATGATGCTGCGTTCGAGGATGGGTTCAGCGAGTCTCCGTGGCCACCACCTGCGGGCACGACACACTTGGACTCCCAGCTGGGCTTCGCGGTCCGCCGCTGGTGCGCTCCGGTGCTCGACCTGCCCGCCCACGCGGATGCCGCTGAGTACCTCGCCCGCCGCCGACAGCTCGGTGCGCAGGAGGCGACTCGTCGGCTTCTCGCCGCCAGTGGCATCGGACGGTTCCTGGTCGAAACAGGCTATCGAACCGACCAGACTCTGGGGCCCGCTGAGATGGCGGCGGTGTCCGGTGCCGCCGCATCAGAGATTGTGCGCCTGGAATCGGTTGCTGAAGAGGTGGCGACCAGTGGCGTGGATGCGACCCACTTCGCCGACCGGTTCGCCTCGACGCTGAATGAACAGGCTCGGCACGCCGTGGGACTCAAGTCGGTCATCGCCTACCGGTACGGCCTTGACTTCGATCCCGAACCTCCCAGCCTCAGTGAGGTGCGCCGCGCTGCCGGGCGGTGGCTACAGCGACAAGAAACCGGCGAGACGCGCCTGACCGATCCGGTGTTGCTGCGCCACGTTCTCTGGACCGGCGTCGAACTCGGCCTGCCGCTGCAGTTCCACGTCGGGTACGGGGACCCCGACCTCACCCTGCACCGCTGCGACCCGTCGCTGATGACCGACTTTCTTCGCCTCATACAGGACCGTCAGGTGCCGGTGATGCTGCTGCACGGCTACCCCTATCACCGCACCTCCGGCTATCTGGCCCACGTGTTCCCACATGTCTACCTCGACGTCGGATTGGCGGTGAACTACACCGGAGCGCGGTCTCGCGCCGTTGTCGCGGAGTCGCTGGAAGTGGCGCCATTCGGAAAAGTGCTGTTCTCCTCCGATGCGTGGGGACCGGCCGAGCTGCATTATCTCGGAGCCGTGCTGTGGCGGCGTGCCATGGTCGGCGTCCTCGGCGAGTGGGTGGACGCGGGGGAGTGGTCGAGTGCTGACGCGGTGCGCGTCGTGAAGATGGTGGGCGCGGACAACGCGAAACGCGTCTACCGGCTGGAGGAGTCGCCATGAACGGGCCGGGTCCGCGCTAGCAGCGCCCTGCTCAGACCTGGGAGTGCCACGGCGAGCCGACGGCGGCCCGGCACTGCCACGCGGCGGCCTAGCACGTGGTACTCGGCCGCCTCGATCTCGTTCAGAATGCCACCGTAGAGGCTAAACGCGGTAGCTACGCAGGCCCGGGAGACCGGGGCCAGCATCGGAATCCCCGGCGCCGCCCTGCGGTAGATCGCCCGGGTGCGCGCGACCAGGTAGGCCAGCGCGCGGCGCACTCGGGGATCGGGCCGTCCGGTGCTGCGGCACCAGCCCAGTAGCTCCCGGTCGACTCCGAAGGCCGCCAGCTCGTCGGCGGGCAGGTAAACCCGTCCGCGATCGAGGTCCTCCCCGACGTCGCGGAGGAAATTGGTGATCTGAAAGGCGACGCCCAGCGCGGCGGCGTGCGGCTCAGCTCGCTCCCGGGGAACCACGGTACCCAGCACCGGCAGCACTTGCAGACCGATCACGGCCGCCGAGCCGTGCACGTAGCGGGCCAGGTCGTCGAAGGTCTGATAACCGGCCACCCCGCCCTGTTCGACCGGCCGATCCATCTGCATCGAGGCCATGAAATCCGCGAAGTGTTGCGGATCGATCTGGTAGCGAACCGCGGTGTGCACCGGTGCTGCCAGCACCGGGTGCTCCGAGCGGCCCTGCGCCAGCCCGTCGAGCAACTGTTGCGCCAGCGCGTCCAACTCCGCGAGGCGCTGCTGCCACGGCCGGGTGTCGGCAAGGTCGTCGACGATCTCATCGGCGTACCGGGCCAGGCCGTACAGTGCATGGATCGCTGGCCGTTGCCCAGGTGGTAGCAGTCGGGTCGCCAAGAAGTAGGTGCGGCCGTGCGCCGCATTGAGTTGCCGGCATCGGGCATACGACGCGCGCAGGGCGGGCTCGGTGATGCCGGCAGCGTCGAGTTCTCGGCTCATGCCGCCGCCACCGACACCGGATCGCTGCGTTGCTTGCCATCAGGCAGGCCAGGCGCGTCGCGGCGCAGTAGCGCGGCCCCCGCAACCAGCGACACCGCCACCATCCCGAGCTGGTAAGGCCAGTCGTTGAACGCGCTCTGCCCAGTGGGATAGGTGCACACCACCAGCCACGTCGAACCCGCGACCGCCCACGCCAGCGCACGTCGCGGCCAGGGCAGGGCCGCACCGAGGACGAGAGACCACGTGAGGTACCAGGGCAGGGTCGCGGGCGCCAGCAGCGCCGCCCACAGCAGTGCCAGCGCGGCGCGCCGAACGGCCGCCCCTCCGCCGTCCCTGGCCAGCCACCACTGCCAAGCCACGATGGCCACGAAGACCGCTGAGCCCAGCAGCCTGCAGATCATGATGAAAGGGCCGTCGCCGAAGTGACCGAACGGGGCCGCCAGTGCGTGCGTCAGCTCGCCGGCAGCGGTGGGAAGTGACATCCAGTTGACGATCAGCGATGGCGCGTTCAGCGCCGGGATCCACCCCAGCCCAACTCCGGACAGCACCGTGATCGCGGTGAATGTCGTGACGAACACCGCCACGCTGCCCGCGCCGGCGCGCAGCAGTTGCGCCCGCCGGCCACCGGGAAGGTGAGCCGCCCAGATCCAGACCAGAAACGGTAATGCGACCCCGGCCGATGCCTTCACCGCCATCGCTGCGGTGACCAGTGCGATTCCCGCGATGTGCCGGCGCACCAACACCAGCAGCACGCCCGTAGCCAGCAGGCCGATCATGAGCAGATCGTTGTGCGGCCCACCGACCAGATGCACGATAGTCAACGGGTTGGCGATCACCAACCACAGCGCGACGGTGCGATCGCCGCCGAGTTGGTCGGCCAGCCGGGGCAGCGCGTACGCCAGCAGCGCCAAGCCGCCCACCAGCACCAACCGGAGACCGATCACGCCCAGGACGAGGTCCTCGCCGGTCAACCGGTCAACCGTCTTCGCGATCAGGATGAACAGTGGGCCGTAGGGTGCTGGGGTGGTCTGCCACACGTAGTGGACGTTGTCCGAGATGGCTCCGGGCGGCAGCTTCGCGGGCCCGACTTGGTAGGGATCAAGCCCGCGCAAAGCGAGCGCACCTTGGCCCAGATAGCTGTAAACGTCCCTGGTGAACAACGGTGGAGACAGCAGCACGGGCGCTGTCCACACCGCGCTGGCCACTCGAACCTGTTGGACGGTCGCGGTGCCGCCGCGGACGTCGCGCCCGAGGCGTATCCAGGCCAACACGAGCATCGCGACGCCGATGTAGAGCGCCACAGTCGCCATGTCGTGGCCGTGCCCGTAACGGATCCATGACAACGGTCCGCTGCTGATCATAGGATCGCGCACGAGGATTCCGCCCGCTCCCACCGCCGTGGTGACCAGCAGCAGTGAACCGACCAGTCCCAGCAGCACCGTGCCCGGCAGCAACCGGCTCAAGCGCGGCCGGTCGAGCCCAACCTTCGATGCCACCGTTGGGTCAGCCGCTCAAGGCGGTGCTGCGGCGGGCTCCGGTGGTGGTGATCCGAGCTGCGGCGAGCTTGCCGGAGATGATCGCGGTGGGGACCCCTACTCCAGGTGTCGTGCCGCAACCGGCGAGCACGACGTTGGTCCGGCCGCGCACCAGGTTCGAGGGACGGAACGGTCCGGTCTGGGCGAAGGTGTGCGAGGCCGAGAAGGGGGTTCCGACGGCAAGTCCCTGAGCCGCCCAATCGGCGGGAGTGACCAACTGTTCAACCTCGATGGCACCGTCGAGGTCAGCCAGTCCCCGCTGTTCCAGCGTGCCGACCAGCTCATCGCGGTAGGCAGGTCCGAGGGTGGCCCAGTCCAGCGGTGCGGTGCGCAGGTTGGGGCACGGCGCGAGAATGTACAGCAGCTCGCGTCCATCAGGCGCCAGGCTCGGGTCCGTGGCGGTGGGTCGGGTGACCAGCAGCGACGGGTCGGTCATGAGCTGGCCCCGGTAGATGATCTCGTCGAAGGTCCGTTCCCACTCGTCACCGAAGAAGATCGTGTGATGTGCCAGCCCGGCCCAGCCCGGTCCGCTACCCGGGCGGACTCCGGCGTGCAGCACCACCGCCGATGGTGACCAGCGCAGCGGCACCAGCCGCTGTGGCGCGCGGCCGAGTAGCCGGTGCACCACCGGTAGGTCCGGCGTGAGCACGACCGCATCGGCGGTGACCCGTTCGCCGTCAGCGGTGTGCACTGCGGTGACACGCTGCCCGAAGTGCTCCAGCGAGGTCACCGTCGTGTGGTAGCGGAACTCAGCGCCCGCGTCGGTGGCGGCGTCGGCCAGTGCCTGCGGCAACGCCTGCATCCCGCCGCGCGGGAACCAGACACCCGCCACCGTGTCCATGTAGGCGATCACCCCGTACGCGCCGAGCGCGCGTTGCGGGGGCACTCCAGCGTAGAGCGCCTGGAAGGAGAAGATCCGTTGCAGCCGCTTGTCGTGCAGGAATCGACCGACTTGGGCACCCAGCCGGCCGAAGCCGCCCAGCGCTGCCAGCGTGGCCAGGTCTTTGACGGCGTCGCGGCTGGCGACGAGGTCCAGCGGGGAGTCGAAGTTGCCGCCGATGAACCGGCCGATCTCCACCTGGTACAGCCTGGTAAGCCAGCATCGCAGCCGCCGGTAGCCGTTCGCTTCGGATGGGCCGGCCACCGACCGGATCTCCGCCTCCATCGCGTCGGCGTCAGTGTGCACGTCGATCACCGACCCGTCGGCGAAGCGGGCTCGATAGGCCGGGTGCAGCGCCACCAGATCCAGCCGGGCGGCCAGCGAGTCACCCACCGCGCCGAGCGCTTCGTCAACCAACTCCGGCATGGTGAGCACGGTGGGGCCGGTGTCGAGCCGGTAACCGGCGAGATCGCTGCGCCCGGCCCGACCGCCAGGACGGGGCTGGGATTCCAGCACAGTCACCCGCCGACCAGATCCGAGCAGGTGCAGCGCCGCCGACAGCCCGGCCAACCCGGCACCGACTACGACGACATGATCGGTGGGTCCGGGCACGGTGCGCACGGGTGCACGTTACGCCGGGACTCGCAGTCGACCGCTGTCGCCTTGGGCAACCCTATCGCCGTCAGCGCACTCGGCAGGTGGCTTGGGCGGCGAGCTCCGCCAGCCGGGCCCCAGCCGGCTCGGCCAGCTCAGCCGCGCGCAGACTGCGCAAGGCTGAGTTGGTGAGCGTGGTGATCCGGCGCTCGACCTCGGCCACCGCGCCGAGCTCGATCAGCAGCTCGCGGACCTCGGTCACGGCGTTCTCGTCGACCTGTGGATTGCCGATGGCGCCGCGCAGCACGTCGGCGCCTCCGGTCTGCCGTTTCTCGTCGGCGGCGCGCAGGCCGTAGGCCAGCAGCAGGGTGCGCTTGCCCTCGCGCAAGTCGTCACCGGCTGGCTTACCGGTGACCCGAGGGTCACCGAACATGCCCAGCAGGTCGTCGCGGAGCTGGAACGCGACGCCGATGTCGGCTCCGAACCGGCGGTAGGCCTGCACCAGGGCGTTGTCCGCTCCAGCGATCGCCGCACCAAAGTGCAGCGGGCGCTCCACGGTGTAAGCGGCGGTCTTGTACCGGTCGATCCGCAGCGCGGTCTCGGGTGTCTCGTCGCCGCTGGCCTGGGTGACCACGTCGAGGTATTGCCCGGCGAGCACCTCGGTGCGCATGGCCTGCCACACGACGTGTGCGCGACCGAGCTGCTCCGGCCACAGATCCGACCCGCGCAACATGTCATCGGCCCAGGCCAACGCGATGTCACCGAGCAGGATGGCGGTGGCCGCGCCGAACCGTTCCGGCGCGCCCAACCACCCGGCCGCGCGGTGCTGAGCCGCGAAGTCGACGTGCACGGTGGGTGCGCCGCGCCGGGTCGTGGAATCATCCATCAGGTCGTCATGCACCAGGGCGCAGGCCTGGATCAGTTCCAGGGAGCTCACCGCCTGCAGCACTGCCCGGGCTTGCGGGTCGTCGGGGGATCCCCCCGCTCCTCGCCAGCCCCACCAGGCGAATGTCGGACGCAGCCGCTTGCCGGGGCCGAGGACGAAGTCACTCAGCGAGTCCACCGCAGCGACGAACTGCGGGTCGATCTGCGCCGCCTCGTCGCGCTTGGTCTGCAGGAAGCCGGCGAGTTCGCGTCGCACCTCGGCGCGGAGGTCGCCATCGAGCGGATGCACCTGCTGATCTTCCGCTAGACCGGCGAGGGACGGAGTCCGGACTCCCCGGGTGGCGTTCCGCTGCGCCATCGAACCTCCTGCGATCGTGGTGACGACACCGCGTAGCCGGGCGCACACTCGCAGTGTGCGCCGACGATAGGGCCCATTCGTGCCGATACGTGCTCGGGTTCGGTCGCGGCGGGATCCCGGTTCGGTTCGGCCCGGGTTCCGGTATGCCCGGCGGACCCGAGCGCCCGTCGTGGCGTGGCTAGGGTGGGGGCCATGACGGCCGTCATCGACCGGCTCGGCGGAGACCGCCCGGTGTTCTCCGTAGAGTTCTTCCCGCCTCGCGACGACGCCGGGGAGCGCCAGCTGTGGCAAGCGCTGCGCGATTTCGAGCCGCTGGACCCAGCCTTCGCCTCGGTGACCTATGGCGCTGGAGGTGCCAGCCGGGACCGCACGTTGCGGATCACTGGGCGGATTACGCAGCAGACGACCCTGGTCGCGATGGCCCACCTCACCGCGGTGAACCACTCGGTGGCCGAACTCGGACAGGTGATCGGTAACTACGCCGAGGCTGGGATCCGCAATGTGCTGGCCTTGCGCGGGGATCCGCCGGGCGACCCGCTCGGGGAATGGGTGGCGCACCCGCAAGGTGTGCACTACGCGGAGGACCTGGTCCGCCTCGCTCGCTCGCTCGGCGACTTCTGCGTCGGGGTGGCTGCTTTCCCCGAGTGCCACCCACGGTCGTCCGACGCCGAGTCCGACGTCCGTTATCTGGTGGCCAAGCTACGCGCCGGTGCTCAGTTCGCGGTCACCCAGATGTTCTTCCGCCCGGAGGACTACCTGAGACTGCGGGACCAGGTAGCCGCCGCGGGTGCGGATATGGCGACGGTTCCGATCCTGGCAGGGATCATGCCGATCACCACGTTGCGCGGTGTCCAGAAGATGGCTGATCTATCCGGCTGCACCATTCCCGTGGCGGTGCGTGACCGACTAGCCGCGGTGGGTGACGATCCGGCCGCGGTGCGGCAGGTGGGCGTGGACGTTGCGAGCGAGTTGTGCGAACGGTTGCTCACTGAGGGCGTGCCGGGGTTGCACTTCTACACACTCAACCGATCCGGTTCCACCCGAGCCGTACTCGCCCGCCTGGGCATGGCCCCCGGCCGCCCGGCCGCCGTCGCCGCGCACTGAATTAGCGGCCTTAAGGACCGCCAACCCGGATCAGGCGCGTCCTTTTCCTTAACGGCTGCCGGCCTCTGCCACGCTAGAGCGGCAGCGTGCGCCCCAGTACGGCGAAGTCTCGGGAGTCCCCGGTGAAGTGGTAGTGCCGCAGCAGGTCGGTGAATCCGAGCCGACGGTAGAGCCGCCATGCTCTGGTGGGTCCCTCGGGGGTGGACAACAAAGCGCGCGGGGCGTCCACCCTGGACAGTAGCTCGGTGAGCAGCGCCTTGCCGATGCCCCTGCCTTGGGCGTCGGGATGCACATGCAGTTCAGTGAGCTCGAAGTAGTCGGCGAGCTCGCGCGGTGCACGGCGACGATCGATCAGCATGAGTCCGCGTTGCACCTCGTCGTGCCACCACTGCCCGGGAGCGCCCCGGTAGCCGTAGCCGATGCCCACCAGGGCGTCCGCATCAAACGCAGCGATGCACAGCCATCCGTCCCGCAGCATGTGTTCCAGCCACATCGGACTCCGGTGCCGCGCCGTGCCGGGCGGGTAGCGCATGGCCGTGACATAGATCTGCAGCGCCTCATCAAGCCGCAGGCGCAATTGCGGAGCTGTCAGTTCAGCCAGCTGCGCTGGCTCGCGGATGGGCATCGCGGTCACCGCTGACCTCCAGTATCGACCGACGTCGGCGCGAAGCGGGTGCCGTCCACAGAGTGCACGAATCCCATGTGATCACGCCAGGTGTCGAGCCGCTGCGGTGGGGGAGATTGGCACTTGACGCAACCGTGCCTCAAGGGGTTACCCTAGGACAGCGTCGAACATATGTTCGAACACGCCCGGCGGTGGGGCGGGGGAAGCGCACCGCCGCCGGGCTCCGCCGGCTTCCCCACGGCGGAATCGACCCATTGCCGTCAACCCGGATCGCCTACCCCGACTCCCGACCAGGAGGCCGAAGTGCCCGCCGTTGCTGCCCTCACCACAGCTATCGTGCCACGGTACGACCGCCCGAAGCACGATAGGCCGAAGTACGAAAGACCCAGTCGCCGGCTGCCCAGCGTAGGTCTCCTGTTTGAGCAGGCTCGCCAGGGGCTGCTTACCGCCGAGTACGCCGCACATCCAGTAGATCGTTACGTCCAGGCGCACCTTGCGGCGCTGCGCGCGGCGGCCGCCGTGTTGGCGGCGCGGGCCCGACCGCGCAACCGCGCTCAGCCGACCAGCGCATGGGCGCTGCTGGCCACAGTCGCGCCGGAACTCGCGGAATGGTCGGCGTTCTTTGCCGCCAGTTCGGCCACCCGGGCGGCTGCCGAGGCCGGGGTGCATCGGCTGGTGACCGCTCGCGATGCCGACGACCTGGTCCGGCAGGCTGGCGAGTTCCTCGCCCTCGCGCGGCAGGCGGCGGCGAGGACATCCCGATGACCGCCCCACGGCCGCTGATCGACTACGGCCGGATGCTGGAGGTGATCGGAATCGAGGGCGAATTGATGCTCAGCGCGGCTGTCTCAGCGTTGCCGTCCGCTGCGCACGCCGAAGTGCCGGGCTGTCCCGATTTCACCTTGGCGGAGACCCTGCGGCATGTGGGAAGCGTGCACCGGGTGACCACGCTATGGGCGCGAGACGGGCATCGCCCCGAGCAGTGGCAACGGTCGCCGTCGGACGACGATCTGGTCGGTTTCGTACGCACCGGTCTAAGCGAGTTGCTAACGGAGCTGAATCGCCATGATCCCGCTGAACCGTGCGACACGTGGTGGCCCGCAGGCCGCACACACGGCTTCTGGTGGCGTCGGATGGCTCACGAGACCACCGTGCATCGGGTCGACGTCGAAGCCGCTGCTGGCGGTCCGGTCCATGCGGTCGACCCCGCGCTGGCCCTCGACGGCATCGACGAGCTGCTGTTTGTGTGGTTCGGTCATCGCCTCGGTGAGCTGGGAATGTCCTCCCCCCAGCACGGTTCCGTTTCCCTGTCCGCCGCGGATCGCCGCTGGTTGGCGATTTTCGAGCCGGGCCGGTCCACCGCTCGGCGGGTTGAGGAGGCCGACGCTCGGGCGGCGGACGCGATGGTGCGCGGAGAGCCCATGGAGGTCTACCTCTGGTCTTGGGGTCGGCTGCCCGACCAGTCGATCCGGATCTCCGGCGATCAGGAGGCCGTCGCCCAGCTTTGGACCCTGCTGCGCCCGGCAACGCAGTGAGCCGATCAGTTCTTCAGGCGCGTAGCCGCAGTCCTCGGGGCGTGGCGCGGAACCCGGCGTCGCGCAGCAGTCCGGCCAGCGCAGAACCCAAGGCCGCCTCGCCGTCTGCGCGCTCTACAGCAAGCGAACCGAGCCACCCTTGGTGAACCGCCCCGGCCAGGGCATGTACGGCGGTGCGTAAGGCACCGGTGTCCTCGGTGAAGGACAGTAGCGAACGGCCACCGCGTTCGACGTACAGCACAGGGACACCGTCTACCAGGACGGCCAGCGCTCCGGCCTTGCGTCCCGGTCGGTGCCGTAGGTCACCCACAGTGGACGGCCACGGCAGCGCCGCCCCGTAGGGCTGGGCGGGGTCGGTGGCGGCAAGGACCACCGTGGCTGCGCTGGCTTCGCCGGGATGGCCTATGGCGCGCAGCCGGTCGATGGCGCCGGGGACGGCGAACTGCGCTGCCCCGAGTCCCTCGACGACGTACCCGCGTCGGCACCGGCCGGACTCCTCCATCGTCCGAAGCACCTTGTAGACGCCGGCAAAGCCACCAGCGACGCGCTCGGTCTCCAGCGCTCCCCTGGTGAGGACCCCGTGGCGCTCGAGGAACGTCTCGGCCCGGGCATGCGCCCGGCGGGTCGGGTCGAGGTTGGCTGTTGCCGGTTGGTTTCCTAGCGGTTGGGGCACCGGTGACAGCGACCAGCGGCCTGCGGCCGTCGGCGGACCGGCGTGGGAGGGCATTGGGGGCCGACCTGCGCGCATCCGCGCGTATCTGCTGCGTGGTGCGCTCCGACGTGGCCGGTGCGCGGCCGAGCGACCGGACACCAGGGCCCGCAGCGGCGCCAGCGAATCGTTGGTCAGCAACCCGGCCCACACCAGGTCCCACACCGCCGCGACGACGTCGGCGTCACTGGGCGCGGGTTGCGCGTCGGCCAGCAGATGCTGCGCGCTCCGATCGGCGAGCTGCCGGAAGAACAGCGCGCCGCCCCCGGGCGGACCACCGTCGGGGTCCCAACCCAGAGCGCGCAGGACGCCGCGGTGCATCGGCGTGAGCACAAGCTGTTCGTCGAGGTCCGGCAACACCAGATCAGCCAGGTCGGTGGGAGCAAGCGCGATCCACCCATCGCCGCCGGGCAGCGACCCGCAACCGATCCAGGTGACCTCGCCGGAAATGGTGAGCTCGTCGAGCAGAGCGGGGGAGTAGCCGGGCAACCTAGCCGGGAGCAGTAGCGATTCCAGCGCGCTAGCCGGCACCGGTGCTCCAGCCAGCTGTTCCACGGCGCCGAGCACGTCCTCCGGGGTGGGTGCGGTGTGTAGCCGACGCGCCGACCTGGACCCGTCACGTCTAGTGTCCAAGGACTCAGCGTCCCAGGAGGCGATGCCGTGCCAGGCTGGCAAGAACCGGCCCAGGGCGGCCTGTTCGACCGGCTCCACCTCGGCCCGCAACCGGGCCAACGACCCTCGCCGCAAGCGCCGGAGCACCTCTGCGTGGCAGTACTCGGTGCCGCCACCGCCAAGCTCGACCGGGCGCAGCTCGCCGCGGACGAGAACGGTTGACCTGGTCATCCGATCCAAGCCCGCGGTCACTACGGCGACCCCGAGCCCGAAGCGCGCTGCGGCGGCGGCTGCGGTGAACGGGCCCCGGGTTCTGGCGTAGCGCAGCAGAAGATCCCCGAGCGGGTCGGCCACCGGTTCGGTGAATACCTCCGGCACTCCTACCGGTAGGGCCGCGCCCAGCGCGTCGCGCACCCGCCCGGCGTCCTCGATCGCGATCCAGCGGCCCTCGCCGGCGATCCGAACGGTCATCGCCCGGCGGGCCGAGCCGAGCTCGGCGAGCCACTGCGGGGCGACGCCGCGCTGCGCGGCCTCGTCCTCGGTGAGATCGCCCAGCGCCCGCAACAGATCGGCGGTGCTCTCGACGTCGCGGGCTTGCCGGTCGGGATCGATGCGCTGCAGCTGCGCCTCCAGCTCGACGAGCACCACGGGGTCGAGCAGCTCGCGGATCGCCTCGGAACCCAACAGCTCCGCCAACAGGGTCGAGTCCAGCGCGAGCGCCGCGGCCCTGCGCTCGGCCAGCGGGGCGTCGAGCTCGTAGAGAAACATCCCCACGTAACCGAACAGCAGGCTGCGGGCGAACGGTGACGGCGATGGCGTGGCGACCTCCACCACCCGCACCCGGCGGACTCGAACCTCCGACATCAGCTCGCGTAGCCCGGGTAGGTCATAGACATCCTGCAGGCACTCCCGCATCGCCTCCAGCACCACCGGGAACTGCTCGTACTTCGACGCGACGGCGAGCAACTGGGCTGAGCGCTGCCGCTGCTGCCACAGCGGAGTGCGGCGCCTCGGGTCGCGGCGGGGCAGCAGCAGCGACCGCGCGGCGCACTCCCGGAATCGGGAAGCGAACAGCGCCGAGCCGCCCACCTCGGCGACCACCAGTTGCTCGACCTCGTCCGGGTCGAGCAACACGTCCTCGGCGGTCGGCAGCACCTCGGTCCCGTCAGCGTCCAGCGCGTCCGGCAGCCGCAGCACGATTCCGTCGTCCGCGCTCGCCACCTGCGCCTCGACACCGCGCCGTTCCCGTAGCCGGGCGCCGATCGCCAGCGCCCACGGCCCGTTGACCTGCGCGCCGAACGGGGAGTGCACCACCATCCGCCAGTCGCCCAGTTCATCGCGGAAACGCTCCACCACCACAGTGCGGTCGTCGGGCACATGCCCAGTGGCCTCGCGCTGCTCGCGCAGGTAGGACAGCAGGTTGTCGGCCGCCCAGGCATCCAGGCCGGCCGCCTCGACGCGATTGCGTGCGGCATCCGTCCCAGCGCTGCACAGCTCACGGACGAACGCGCCCAACGCGCGCCCTAGCTCCAGTGGCCGACCCGGTGCGTCGCCCTTCCAGAACGGCATCCGCGCCGGTTCGCCGGGTACCGGCAGCGCGATCACCCGGTCATGGGTGATGTCGACGATCTTCCATGATGTGGAACCGAGCAGGAACGTGTCGCCCACTCGGGACTCGTACACCATCTCCTCGTCGAGCTCACCGACCCGCGAGCCGGCGCCGTCGGCACCGCCGGGGGTCATCACGGTGAACATTCCCCGGTCCGGGATGGTGCCGCCGGAGGTGACCGCCAGCCGTTGCGCTCCTGGCCGCCCGCGTAGCTCGTCGCTGACCCGGTCCCAGATGATCCGGGGACGCAGCTCACCGAAGTCCTCCGATGGGTAGCGCCCCGCGAGCATGTCCAGGACGGCGTGCAGCGCCGAGTCTGGCAGCGCCGAGTACGGCGCAGCCCGGCGGATCAGTACGGCGAGATCATCAACGGTCCACGAATCCAGCGCGACCATGGCGACTACATGTTGGGCGAGCACGTCGAGCGGGTTGCGGGGGTAGCGCAGCGCTTCGATCGCCCCGCTGGCCATCCGCTCCGCGATCACCGCGCACGAGATGAGGTCGCCGCGGAACTTGGGGAAGACCACACCCCGTGACACCGCCCCCACCTGATGCCCAGCGCGGCCGATGCGCTGCAGCCCCGACGCCACCGTCGGGGGCGCCTCGATCTGCACGACGAGGTCCACCGCGCCCATGTCGATGCCGAGTTCGAGGGACGAGGTGGCGACCACGCACGGCAGCCGGCCGGACTTCAGCTCTTCCTCGACCAGGCTCCGCTGCTCGCGTGCCATCGAACCGTGGTGCGCCTTGGCGATCACTACGGGAGCCCCGCCGGCGAGCCCGGCCTGGCCCATCAGCTCGGCCGGCATTCGTTCCCGCGGCGCTGCGGGTTCCTCGATCGCCAGCTCGTTGAGCCGGGAGGTCAGGCGCTCGGCCAGCCGACGGGAGTTGGCGAACACGATCGTCGAGCGGTGCGCGCGCACCAGCTCCAGCACCCGCCGCTCCACGGCGGGCCAGATCGACGCACGGTGCTCCGTGGGTCCGTCGGCCCCTTCGGACAGTTCACCCAGCGCCGACATGTCCGCCACCGGGACCTGCACGGTGACCTCGATCGTCTTGGCCGATGCCGGCTGCACTACGCGAGCCGGCCGACTTCCGGCGAGGAAGGCGCTGACCTCCTCGACCGGACGCACCGTGGCGGACAGGCCGATCCGCTGGGCGGGTTTGTCCAGCAGGGCGTCCAGCCGTTCCAAGGACAGTGCGAGGTGCGCGCCCCGCTTTGTGGCGGCCACCGCGTGCACCTCGTCGACGATCACGGTATGGATTCCGCGCAGTGCTTCCCTGGCCGCCGAGGTCAGCAGCAGGAACAACGACTCGGGAGTGGTGACCAGCACGTCGGTCGGAGTGCGGGCGAAGGCGCGGCGCTGCTCGGCAGGGGTGTCGCCGGTGCGCATCCCTACCCGGATGTCTGGTGTGGGCAGGCCCAGCCGGTGCGCGGCTTGCCGGATTCCGGCTAGCGGCGAACGCAGGTTGCGCTCGACGTCGACCGCCAGCGCCTTGAGTGGGGAGATGTAGAGCACTCGGCAACGCCTCATCGGCTCGTCCGGAGGCCCCGCGATGGTCAGCCGGTCCAGCGCCCACAGGAACGCGGCA
Source organism: Mycobacteriales bacterium (assembly GCA_038276315.1). GTDB lineage: Bacteria > Actinomycetota > Actinomycetes > Mycobacteriales > Pseudonocardiaceae. The sequence goes on along the minus strand of JBBPZY010000039.1, from coordinate 4,474 downwards.
AGGGTCTTACCCGACCCGGTGGGGGCTACGACCAGTGCGTGCTCACCCGCCGCGGCTGCCCGCCACGCACCGTCCTGGGCGGGGGTAGGCGCGGCGAACGCCCCCGCGAACCAGTCCCGGGTGGCGGGGGAGAACAGGTCGAGCACGTCCACACCGACCATCATGGACCGCGACACCGACAGACAAGAAGTTCCTCTCCTGTGCACCCTCAGCTGAACTCGCGCGCGGTATATCCGATTTGCCTATTGTCGCCATCTCGCTGGTAACGCTCTGTGACGTGTCGGCGATTATCAGGCGCGAGGGGCAAACGGGAAGGGCACGGGGATGCTGATAAGTCGATGTTGCAATAAGCCGGTAAGGGAAGGATGGGTGGGTATCTTCTTAACAAAGGCACTCACCTGTTCAGGATGCGGCAAGGAGGTGGAGTATTCCGATTGTGTTTGGGTCAAGACGAAATGACAGATTGAGGCGTATGCAGAAGTCGCGTCGGCGCGGCTATCTCCGCAGGGCGGCGCGGCCGTCGACGAGGATCGTGCGGAGGCGGCCTACGTCGGCGATACGTCGCTCGGCGAGGTGGTCGGCGGCGACGGCGGGCGGCACACCGTCGCGCTCGGCCAGCTCGAAGATCGCCCGAGTGGTGTCGAAGATCTTGGCGGCCCGGGCTCTGGCCCGCTGGAAGTCGAAGCCCCCGATCTCGTCGGCGACTTGAACGACGCCACCGGAGTTCACCACATAATCGGGGGCGTAGAGGATTCCCCGCTCGTCGAGGAGCTTCTCCACACCAGCGTGTTCCAGCTGATTGTTCGCACCACCGCACACCACCTTGGCGCGCAGCGCGGTGACCGTGGGATCGTCCAGCGCCGAGCCGAGCGCGCATGGGGCATAGACGTCTATCGGCTCGCGCACCAGCGTCTCGGTGTTCGGCGCCACGATCACTTCGGGATGCGCCGCACAGATCTGCTCGATTGCCCGTTGACTGACGTCGGCCACGATCACCGACGCGCCGTCGGCGAGCAGGTGGTCCACGAGAAGTCTCCCGACCTTGCCGACCCCAGCCACGCCCACCCGGCGTCCGGACAGCGTGGGCGCCCCCCAAACGTGTTGGGCGGCCGCACGCATGCCGTGGAAGACGCCGAAAGCCGTCAGGATCGAGGAGTCGCCGGCGCCACCATGGGACAACGAGCGCCCGGTGACGAACTCGGACTCCCTGGCGACGACGTCCATGTCCTCGACATAGGTGCCGACATCGCAGGCGGTGATGTAGCGGCCACCGAGCGACTGCACGAAGCGTCCGTATGCGCGCAGCAGTACCTCGGTCTTGTCCCGGGTCGGGTCGCCAAGGATGACGGCCTTGCCTCCGCCGTGGTCCAGGCCGGCGAGCGCGTTCTTGTAGGACATCGCGCGGGAGAGGTGCAGTACGTCGGCAAGGGCGTCCTCCTCGCTGGCGTAGGGGTGAAACCGGGTGCCGCCGAGCGCCGGCCCGAGCGCGGTCGAGTGAATCGCGATGATGGCGCGGAGCCCGGTGGGATCGTCGCGACAGAACACGACCTGCTCGTGGTCGCTGGATAGGAATACCTCGGGCACGGTGGTGGCCCCTCCCGCTCGGTGGCGCGCGCTGCTGTGCAGGGTATGCCTGCGCCGGTCGCGTCAGGCGCGGACGACAGATGGCACGATCTGGCGGGTACGCCGCGAAGGGAGCGAGCATGCGGGTGACCGGAGTGGGGCACGCCGGGCTGTTCGTCGAGACGGCTGCCGGCAGCGTGCTTTGCGATCCCTGGGTGAACCCGGCTTTCTTCGGCTCGTGGTTCCCCTTCCCGGACAACAGCGACCTGGACTGGGACGCCCTCGGGCAGGCCGACTACCTCTACGTCTCACACTTGCACCGAGACCACTTCGACGCCGCGCTACTGCGCCGGCACGTGCGCAAGGACATCACGGTGCTGCTCCCGGACTACCCGACCGACGAGCTGGAGCGCGAGCTCGCCGGGGTCGGGTTCCGTACCTTTCTGCGCACGCAGTCAGGTGTCCCGGTGCAATGCGACGGATTGCGCATCATGATCACGTCTCTGACCGGGCCCAGTGACGGACCGATCGGTGACTCCGCGCTGTCTTTGGACGACGGCCGCACCGTGATCCTCAACCAGAACGACGCCCACCCGCTGGACATCGAGCAGCTCCGCGACTTCGGGGAGGTGCACGGGTACTTCACCCAGTTCTCCGGTGCGATCTGGTGGCCGATGGTCTACGACCTGCCCGCGAGCGCGCGCAAGGAGTTCGCCCGCCGCAAGCGGGCTGGGCAGACCGATCGGGCGCTGCGATATATCGACGCAGTGGGCGCTGCGCACGTGTTTCCCACCGCTGGCCCACCGTGTTTCCTCGACGAGGAGCTCTTCGAGCTCAACGGTGTCGGCCCCGACGGGGACAGCATCTTCACTGACCAGAGGGAGTTCCTGGCCGAGCTGGCCTCGGCGTGTCCTGCGGTGTCGGCGCACCTGCTGCTGCCGGGAAGCGTCGCCGAGCTGGACGGCTCGCGCTGCGAGCTCACCCATCGGCACTCGGCCACCGAGATTGAGCACATCTTCGGGGAGAAGACCGCCTATCTGCGCGAATACCAGACCCGCGCACAGGCTGCTCTGGCCCGCGAGCGGGCCAGTCGGGCGCCGGTGCCTGCTGACTTGCTTGAGCAGCTCAAACAATGGTGGGAGCCGCTGCTCAAGCGGGCCGAGAACATCTGCACAGGAGTCGGCGGCCCCGTTCGCCTGGACGTCGGTGAGCGCCCACTGGTGATCGACTTCATCGCTCGCGAGGTGCGCGAGTTCGCCGGCGAGCACTGCCGCTACCGGCTGTCCACCTCGGCTGACCTGGTCGCCACCAACGTGGCCCGTCGCGAGGTCGACTGGTCGAACAGCCTGTTCCTATCCCTGCGGTTTCGGGCCAGCAGGGTCGGTCAGTACAACGAGTTCGTCTACATCTTCTTCAAATGCCTATCCCAGGAGCGCATCGACTACGTCGAGAACTGGTACGACGAGTGCAACGACGATGGCTCCGATATCAACCTCGACGGTTGGCGAGTGCAACGCCGCTGCCCGCACCTGCGCGCCGACTTGGCCAAGTTCGGCAGCGTCTCCGGCGGGGTTCTCACCTGCGCCTTGCACGGCTGGCGCTTCGAGCTAGCCACAGGTCGCTGCCTCACCGCGGCTGGACACCAGATTCGCGCCACGCCGATCAGCGCCGCCGCTGCTGCCACCACCAGCGAATGAGCACCGCCAAAGCGCAGAGCAGACCGAACAGGATCACCAGTTGTCCGGCGGTGGAAGACAGTCCGGTTGGGTCGTCCTGGACGAACACCCCACCACGGTAGCCGGAAGCGGGTACCTAACCTGGAGGGATGCGGATAACGCACTTCCGGCAGCGGATGGACCAGGAATTTGGCCCGGCCAGGGCAGCCGCACTAGCTCATGATCATGTGTTTGCCGCGCTCGGCGGTCGGACGGTGAACGCAGCGCTGGCGGCGGGGATCGACACCAAGCGGGTATGGGCTGTGGTGTGCGCCGCATTCGACGTCCCCGAAGAGCGGCGCTGACCGTTCGTCTACACCTTGGTGCCGGTGGGCGCGTCAGCATCCACACTGGCGTGTCGCTCCTGACGTCGAACAGGTGTTCGCCTAGACTGTTGTCCACAGCCGGAGCCCTGTCCACAGATCCGGCGTGTGTCGCCGCGAAGTGTCAGACCTACCGCTTAGCGTCGGCGCCGACCCAAAAGAACCGATCAGCGAGGCGGACCGTCAGATGGCACCAGGACTGGACCGGGAGAAGGCGCTCGAGATCGCCTTGGCCCAGATCGACAAGCAGCACGGCAAGGGCTCAGTGATGCGGCTCGGCGACGAGGGCCGCGCGCCCATCGAGGTGATCCCCACCGGCTCCATCGCCTTGGACGTGGCGCTGGGCATCGGCGGCCTGCCCCGCGGCCGGGTCGTAGAGGTGTACGGCCCGGAGTCATCCGGAAAAACAACGGTCGCGCTGCACGCAGTGGCCAATGCTCAACGGGCCGGCGGGATCGCCGCGTTCATCGACGCCGAGCATGCGCTGGATCCCGACTACGCGAAAGCGCTCGGCGTGGACACTGACGCCCTGCTGGTCTCTCAACCCGACACCGGGGAACAGGCGCTGGAGATCACAGACATGCTGATCCGTTCTGGTGCGCTCGATGTCGTGGTCATCGACTCAGTGGCAGCCCTGGTGCCACGGGCGGAGATCGAGGGCGAGATGGGCGACTCGCACGTCGGCCTGCAGGCTCGGTTGATGAGCCAGGCGCTGCGAAAGATCACTGGTGCGCTGAGCAACTCGGGCACCACAGCGATCTTCATCAATCAGCTCCGGGAGAAGATCGGGGTCTTCTTCGGCTCCCCGGAGACCACCACCGGCGGCAAGGCGCTGAAGTTTTACGCCTCGATACGGTTGGACATCCGCCGGAT
>JBBPZY010000038.1:0-6251 GCA_038276315.1 Mycobacteriales bacterium | reverse complement strand
GGGTTCCGGTGCTGTCGGCGAGCACGTGGAAGCGCCACACATGCAGGTGGAACGGGTGGTCCATCGAGCTGGTGTTGGTGATCGTCCAGTCCTCAGTACTGCCCAAACGAACCGTCTGGTCATCGCGACGCTCATCGAAACTGCGCCCGTCGATGGTGAAGCTCATCCCCATACCGCCCATACCGCCCATACCCATGGCGAAGGTGAGCGCTCGTTGCCGGTCAACGGGTCCCTGCGGGACGGGCGGTGCGGGCAGCGTCGCCGGCAACGGCGGCGAGGAGCCGACCGGTCCGGCGACGGCCAGGGTGGCCAGGGTGATCGGGCCGGTTGCCCGGCTTGTCATCATGCCCATCATGCCGGTGCCGCGGTCATAGGGGTCGGTGACCAGCACATACTGCCCGGCGCGGGTGGGGCGGACGATCAGGTCGGAGCGGCTGGCGGGGGCGAGCACGATCTGGTCGCGGTCAGTGGGGGCGGGCAGGAACACCCCGTCCTGGGCAATCTGGGTCAGCGGGTGCGCCTCCAGGCGCAGCGCGAGCACCCGTGAGGTGCAGGCGTTGATGATCCGCCACCGCTGCGCCACCCCGGGTATCGCGGGGATGGCGGGATGGTGTTGGCCGTTGAGCAACACCAGCTCACCCTGCCGGCCCATCATCTTGTCCATCGCGCCCACCGGCGCGACCCGACCGGCGGCGTCCAGGGTGGTATCGGTGATCATCAGGACCCGGTCCGCGGACACCGGCAGGTCCTGGCCATGCTCGATCAGCAGCGCTCCCACCAGGCCACCGAAGAGTTGATCAGCGATATAGCCGTGGTGGTGGGGGTGATACCAGTAGGTGCCGGTCGGATGATCAGCCGGAATGCGGTAGGTGTAGTCGAACCCTGAGCCTGCGGCGATGCTGATGAACGGGTTGTCCCCTCGCCCTTGTGGGGAGACGTGTACGCCGTGCAGATGCAAGTTGGTCGGCGCATCGAGGTGGTTGGTCAGCCGGATCCGGAGCAGGTCCCCCGGAGCCACCCGGAGTGTCGGCCCGGGCGAGGTGCCGTTGAACCCCAACGCCGACGTGTCCCGCCCCGCCAGCCGGACCCCGGGTGCCGCGGTCAGCTCCACGTCCAGCACCCCGTCCCGACTGGCCAACACCGCCGGCTGGGCGAGCAGCTGACCGCTACTGCCCAGCTGCAGGCGTCCGCCGGCGGGGGCGCTCAGGCCAGACACCCACCCAGTCGTGCCTGCCGCGACGCCGACCGCACCCAACGCGATCACACCAAGCGCGCGGCGGCGGCCGATCGGCGCGCGGGTCATCGCAACTCAGCCCGCCGCCGCCGGTACTCCTCATCGTCGATCTCCCCCCGGGCGAAACGCTCATCCAGGATCCGCCGACCCGACAAGGCGGGTTCAACAGCCCCCGGCGCACGACCCTGCGCGAGCCACACCACCCCCAAAACCAGCAACACCAGGCTGACCAGCACGAGCACCGGCCAAACCCACATCCAGCCGAACATCCACCCGTTCATCATCATCGCAATCCCGCCCTTTCCTGCCATACCCCTCGACCCGAAGTCCGCCCCTCCCACCCCGCCACCCCAGGGGTCCTAGCAAGGACCATGTGGAGCGCGAGCGCGACGAACTTGGCCAGCTCCCGGCAAGGACCCAACAATCATCTACTATTTACCTACGGAGACCATAAATACTAGATGGGGTCCCGAACCACGACCACGATCGTGGACCGGAGGACCGGCGGGCGCTGAGCGCCGTGTTCTGCTCGCACATCAACCTGTCGGCAGGTTCCGGCTCGACATGAGCAAACGCCTCGACCTGCACGCCCCTTCTGATCCCACAACGCCGGGGTCAGCAGCCACACTTTCAGCGGCCGCGGCGTCGCGTGGAACCCTCCCTGTGCCCCGGGACTTCGAGGCGGCCGGCGGGCTGGTCACCGAAGAGATGGTGACGGGCACCGTTCCTGCGGCAGCGACCCTATGAAGCTGTTCTACGGCGTCGCGCGGCTCCACGACGAGCCTTCTCATCGGCGAGGTCGAGCTGCGCAGCCGTAGAGGAGCGCATCGGCGAGAGTGCCCGCGTGATCGAGGAGTTCGGATCGGTGGGAGCAGTGTGCGGCGACCCAGAGCACGAGCGGATTAGTCGACGCGGATGACGAACGCTGCGACCTGTTGCACGTAGCGGCGGTAGCAGCTCAGGGCGAGTGGTACCGCCGCTACCACCTTCTGAAGGTCTATTTCGAGGTACTCGTGTACCAAGACGTTGCGCATGCCCACCGAGGGAAGCAGGTCATCGCGCAGCTGCTTGTCGATCAGACCGCATTCCTCGGCGAGCTCGAATGACTCCCGATAGGAGGTGGCGACGCGTTGCAGGCGGGCGCCAGCGACGTGCTCGTTGATGGTGGTGGCGACCTCGACGAGCTGGGTGAGGATGCGCTCGACACCGTGCCGCAGCATCCGGTCCTCCGCCAGCGGCGGCTCGCCCACCGCATCGACTTCGGCGAGATCGTCGAGGAGCCCTCGCATGACCGACAGCCTGGTCTGGACGATCGACGGGTCGAGACGCCGCGGTGTCATGGGCGACCCGCCATCAACGCCAGGTCCAGGCGCCGCATCCATTCGGTACCCAACCGCTGCCCGGTGGCCCGCATCTGCTGCCGAGCGAACTCGCCCGGTCGGTATTCGTACAGTGGGTCACCGGGCACCAGTGCGTGCTGGCGCGCTACCGGACCGGCCCGATCCAGATCGAGCAGGTCGACGCGGTCGCTGCCGACCAGGTCCATCAGCGCGCAGATCACCGTGACCACGTCGAGTCCGGTCCGGGCGCGCGCACCGACCGCGATATCGAGATCGCGCGCGTCGGGCTGACCGCGCGAGGCACTGCCGAACATCACGACAAGCGAGAGGCTATGCGCGTCGGCCAGGGCCTCGAGGCGGCCGTCGACCGCGGCGCTACGGAGCCGGTGCGCCGCACCGACAGGACTGACCGCCACGTCGCCGAGCATAGTTCGCGGCTGAGTGTCGCGGGACGCCGGTGAGATCAATTCGAGAGCATTCCCGGTGCGGCATACTCAGCTATCGCGCCGAATCGCCTGCCGCTGCCGCAGGGCCTGCTCTGATGGCACCCGCTGCTGCCGCAATCGACAACCCCTGGGCGATGGACGCCGGCTCGGTCCGTTCGATCGCCTTGATCCTGCACGGAGGCGAAGAGACCAGCACCAAGACGGCCGGCCGGTGGAGGGGTCCCTACCTGCGGATGATCCCGTTCGCCGCAGCGCTGCATCGGCGGGGCCATCGGCGGGGCCTTTCGGTTCGGCTGCTGCGATACCGCTACCGCGGCTGGAACGATCCCGAGCTCCCTCCACTGGCGGATGCGAGGTGGGCGCTCGACCACCTCCGCGAGCACTACCCCGACGCCTCGGTGGCCCTGCTCGGCCACTCGATGGGTGGGCGAACGGCGCTGCGGGTCGCCGGCCACCCGGCAGTGGTGGCGGTGTGTGCGCTCGCACCGTGGACTCCTGAGGACGAACCAGCGCACCAGGTGACTGGGCGATCGGTGCTGATCGCACACGGCGATCGCGACCGGGTCATTGATCCGAGGCTCTCCTACCGGTTTGCGATGCGGGCTCGCGCGGCCAGCGACCGCGTATGCCGCTTCGATGTGCTCGGCGACGGCCATGCCATGCTGCGACGCCCCCGCGACTGGACGGCGCTGGTGACCCGCTTCATCGAACCGGCCCTGGGTCTGTCCGACCCTGACCCCCTCATCACCGACGCGATGGCCCGGCCGGTTCCCGAGGGGCTCACCGTGCCGCTGCCAGGCTGGCTCAGCTGGCCGACGTGATGTCGACGCGACGAGTCCTCAGGCACGCAACCAATCCAATGCCGAGCGCAGGTCAGCTACAAGATGAACGCGCATCTCGGGCGGTGGGGCGCTAGCGCTACCGCCTCTATTGTGCAGAGCGCTTTCCGGGGGCACGAGGGCATGCCGAAAGCCCAGCCGGGCGGCCTCGGCCAGGCGCCGGCGTAACCCGGTCACCTGCCGAACCTCACCGGCCAACCCGACCTCCCCGATCGCCACCGTGTGTGGGGGCAACAGCAGGTCGCCGGCCGCCGACGCCACGGCGAGCGCGACAGCGAGATCGGCCGCCGGCTCCACCACCCGCATCCCACCCACCGTCGCGGTGTACACATCGGACCCGGCCAGTCGCACCCCCCCGCGGCGCTCGAGGACCGCCAGGATCATCGCCACCCGGGATGAGTCCAGGCCGCTCACCGCCCGGCGCGGGTTGGCCAGCGCGGATTCCGCGACCAATGCCTGGACCTCGCCGAGTAACGGCCGTTTGCCTTCTACGACGACCGTCACCGCCGTCCCCGGAACCGCGCCATCGCGGTGGCTGAGAAACAGCCCCGACGGGTCGGGCAAGCCGATGATCCCGTCGTCGGTGAGCTCGAAGCAGCCGACCTCGTCGGTGGCCCCGAACCGGTTCTTGATCCCGCGAACCATTCGCAGCGTGGAGTGCCGGTCGCCGTCGAACTGCAGCACCACATCGACCAGGTGCTCCAGCACCCGGGGCCCGGCCACCGTCCCGTCCTTGGTCACGTGCCCGACCAGCACCACCGGCAGCCCCCGCTGTTTGGCGGTGGCGATCAGCGCGCTGGCGACGGCGCGGACCTGCGACACCCCACCCGGGGTGCCGTCGACGCCGGCGCAGGACATGGTCTGCACCGAGTCGACGATCAACAGCCCCGGATCGACCGTGTCGAGGTGCCCGAGCACGGCAGCGAGATCGGACTCGGCAGCAAGAAACAACTCATCGTGCAGCGCACCGGTGCGCTCCGCGCGCAGCCGGACCTGGCCCGCGGACTCCTCACCGGTCACGTAGAGCGGGCGCCGGCCGGCCAGCGCACAGCGGTGTGCCACTTCCAGGAGCAGGGTGGACTTACCGACGCCGGGTTCGCCGGCCAGCAACACCACCGCGCCGGGCACCAGTCCGCCGCCGAGTACCCGGTCGAGCTCGCTGACCCCGGTGGCGGTGGCCTGCGCGGACTGCAGGTCGATCTGGGAGATCGGGCGCGCCGGGCTAGCCGGCGCTGTGGCCGCCAGCGCGGTCACCGGCCGCGGACCGGTCGCCGCCACGCTGCCCCACGAGTTGCACTCCGGGCAGCGGCCCACCCACTTGGCGACCTCATGCCCGCAGTCACCGCACCGGTGAGTGACGTGGCTGTTCGCGGACGATCTCGGCATGGCCGCGGACGCTATCGGCCCGCACCGACAGGGCGCCGGCAGGAGCGGATCCTAGCCCGCCGCGTTCGGCGGTATCCCCATGGGCACCGGAAGCGTCACCGCGCCGGCATTGCGGAACCGGAACGTGATCGGCGTGGCCAGGCCGGCGTGCAGCGGCTGAGTAATGGTGAGCACGATCCTCAGTTCGCCGACGACCAGCGGGCTGGTCGGTCCGGCCGAACCGGCGGTGCTGATGACCTTCGAGCCGCCGGGGATCTGCGTGGCGCCCAGCACCTGCACCTGGCCGGCTGGGCTGGTCACGGCGACCAGCTCGGCCGGTTGATCGCCCTGGTTGACGATGGTGAGCACCACCGGCACGGTCGATCCAGCCGGGTAGGTGCCGGTCTGGCTCGGGGGGTAGGGAAGTAGCACGTTGCGCAGCGCGATGAAGTGCCCGACGTTGCCGGAGGTCCCGTCGACGGCGGAAACCTCGCTACTGGTCTGGGCCAGCTGACCCGCACCACAGCCGGCCAGCGCCAGCGCGGCGGCGCAGCAGGCCACGATGCGAGCCGCGATGGTGAGGGGGACCCGCATCGCCGAAGCGTATCTGACCCACCGCTGCGGGCGGTGCGCCACCTCGACGCGGCCGGCCCGCCACCCCGGCGCAGCTCGGCCGCCGAAGCGGTCCACAGTGGAGTGACCGTGAGCTGCGCAGCACGGAGTTGGTTGGTGTGGGCCGGTGTCCGGATCCCCTGACCTGCGATGACGCTCTAAGTAGCCGACCCGCCCCCCGCGCCACAATTTCTAGACGTGGTAACCTGGGTGCAGCGAAAGGGGCAGAGGACACATGGTTTTTAAGGTCGGAGAGACCGTCGTCTACCCGCATCACGGTGCCGCTCTCATCGAGGCCATTGAAACTCGAGTGATCAAAGGCGAGGAGAAGATGTATCTAGTCTTGAAGTTCTCTGAGGGTGATCTTACAGTTCGTGTTCCAGCTGCCATCGACGAGTTCGTCTGTTTCAGGGTC
>JBBPZY010000037.1:0-17629 GCA_038276315.1 Mycobacteriales bacterium | reverse complement strand
TGAACTACGCCGATCTTGACGTGCCCTACACCCGGATCCACGAGTTCCGGCACTTCCACCCCGAGCGGGATTACCGCACCGACAAAACGGTGATCTTCCGCGAGTACTCGCGGTTCGCGCAACGCGGTGACGAACCCTATTATCCGATCAACACCGCGGAGGACCGGGCGAAGCTGGAACGCTACCGCGAGCTGGCCCGCAAGGAGACCGCCAACCGCAATGTGCTTTTCGGTGGCCGGCTCGGTACCTACAAATACCTGGACATGCACATGGCGATCGGCTCCGCGCTGTCCATGTACGATAACAAAATCGCACCGTATTTCACCGAGAACCAGTCGCTGGACGATCCGTCGACGAGCCAGCAAGACGGTTGGTGACCTGCGGGTACGTCATCGAGGGGGTAGCCGACCCATTACGGGTCGCTGCCGGGGGCTACCCTCTGGCGACGTCAACACCGAGCCCGTCACACTGCTAGGACTGGCCTGTCACTGAGGGAAACTGGGGAGTCCATGCCGACCAGCACCGTCCGGAGCCCGGAAGAATCGCTCACCAGCACGCCCGTCGAGCCGTTCTCGACGCTGCTGCAGCGGGTGATCCTGCCCCGCCCGAGCGACCCGATGGCCGTCCGGGCGTTGTATGTCGAAGAACAGTCGGCGACCGCCCGGCGGGTGTGGCCACCGGCTGGCGCCACCGGCACGCACGATCCGCGTGACGTCGACATCGAGGTCACCCTCGCCAACCCCAACGCTCGACGGGTGCGTGCGCTGTCCCGCACGAGCGTGCAGGTTCCCGAGCAGACCGAGGTGTCCTTCGCGGCGTACTTCAACGCGTTCCCGGCCAGCTACTGGCGGCGCTGGACCGCGCTGCGCACCGTTGCACTGCGCCTGAACGTCGAGGGTGCCGGGCGGATCGACGTCTACCGGTCCAAGGCCGACGCCACCGCCATCCATACCTACGGCGAGCTGATCGAGGGGCATCGCCAGCTCGACATCGAGCTGGACCTCACCCCGTTCGAGGACGGCGGCTGGTACTGGTTCGACCTCAGCACCGAGGCCTCTGAGCTGATCGTGCACTCCGGCGGGTGGCACGCACCGACCGAGGCGCCGGGGCGCGCCGCGGTGACCATCGGGATGCCCACCTTCAACCGCCCCACCGACTGCGTGGCCACCTTGCGCGCGATCGGCTCCGACGAGCTGGTCCGCTCGATCGTGACCGCGGTGATCATCCCCGATCAGGGTGCCAACAAGGTTCGCGACCAGGACGGTTTCGCGCAGGCGCAGGCCGTGCTGGGCGACCGGCTGCGGATCATCGACCAGCCCAACATCGGCGGTTCCGGCGGTTACGCACGGGTCATGTACGAGGCGCTGGAGACCACCGACTGCGAGCAGATCCTCTACATGGACGACGACATCGTCTTAGAGCCTGACTCGATCCTGCGCGCGGTGGCGTTCTCCCGGTTCGCCCGCCGCCCGATGCTGGTCGGTGGCCAGATGCTCCAAGCCCAGGCCCGCTCCCGGTTGCACGCCTGGGGTGAGATCGTCGACCTGAAACGGATGCGGTGGAACAAGGCGCCGGGCACCGAATACGACCACGACTTCGCCCAGCACTCGCTGCGCCAGACCGCCTGGATGCACCGGCGCACCGACGTCGACTACAACGCCTGGTGGATGTGCCTGATCCCGCGCGCCATCGCCGAAGACATCGGGCTGCCACTACCGCTGTTCATCAAGTGGGACGACGTCGAGTACGGGTTGCGCGCCCGCGCCGCGGGCTATCCCACCGCGACCGTGCCCGGCGTGGCGATCTGGCACATGTCGTTCGCCGATAAGGACGACGCCACCGACTGGCAGGCTTACTTCCACCTGCGCAACAGGCTGGTCGGTGCTGCGCTGCACGGCACCGAGGAGCGGCCGACGGCGATGCTCGCCGACAGTCTCAAACACGCCTTGAAGCATGCCCTGGCGATGGAGTACTCCACGCTGGCTTTGCAGGAGATGGCGATCCGGGACTTCATGGCCGGGCCGCAGGCGCTGTTCGACAAGCTGCCTACGGCGCTGGGTGAGGTCCGGGCCCGCTGTGCGGAGTTCCCCGACGGGCAGGTGCGGGACTCCCAAGAGCTGCCGCTGCCGGCTGCTGGGCAGGTCGCGGTGCAGCGCATGCTCAAACCGCCCACCAACCCGGTGACCATCGGGGCGACCCTGCTCAAGCGCTTGGCGCACCAGCTGCGCTCGGTCGATGCCCAGACCCAGCACCGCCCGCAGCTGTCGCTGGCCCGCACCGACGCCCGGTGGTTCGTGCTCTCCGGACTGGACGGGGTGACGGTCTCCACAGCGGACGGCCGCGGCGTCACCTACCGCAAGCGTGATCCCCAGGCGTTCCGCTCGATGCTCGCCCGCTCGGTGGCGCTGCACCGGGAACTCGCCCGGGACTTCCCCCGGCTGCGCGAGCGCTACCGCGACGCCGCACCGGGGCTCACTGATCGGACCGGCTGGAAACGGGTATTCGACGCGTGATGCTGCAACGACGACCTAGTACTGACCATCAGGAGATTGCGCTGCTTTCAGCGGTGCAGCGCAGGATCGGAACACCTCCGGTCGTGGCCGCTGCCCGTGGGCTGTCGTACTTCGGTGAACACGCCCTGGGCTGGTTGGCCTTCGGTGCGCTGGGCGCGCTGATCGACCGGCGGCGACGGCGGGACTGGCTGATCTCAGCGGCCACGGTGGCCGCTGCACACGGCACGTCGATCGCGGTGAAGCGGGTGGTACGCCGGGAACGCCCGGTTGATCCGTCTGTTACGGTGCTGGCGGGCACACCGAGTCAATTGTCTTTCCCGTCCTCGCACGCGGCGTCGACCACCGCGGCAGCGGTGCTCTATGGCGGCCTGCTACGCCGCCGGCTGACCCCGGTGTTGGTGGCACCGATGCTGATCAGCAGACTGGTGCTGGGCGTGCACTACCCGAGCGACGTGCTGGTGGGCTCCGCTCTCGGCGCGGCCATCGGCGCTGGGATGCGACAGCGCCTTGTTGGCGGCCGCGCCAACAGCCTGAGAGGACGGCAATGACCACCACCGCGCCGCGTCAGGCGCCAACCCGGGCAGACAACCCGCTGTTCGGGCTGGTCCGCACCATGCGGCCCCGGCAGTGGGTGAAGAACGTCCTGGTGCTGGCCGCCCCGTTCGCCGGTGGCACCATCTTCCACCTGCCGGTGCTCGTCGCCGTCGGGATCGCCTTCGTCGCGTTCTCGCTCGCCGCGTCCGGTGTGTACCTGGTCAACGACGTCCAGGACGTCGAGGCCGACCGCGCGCACCCGACCAAGCGCAACCGCCCGATCGCCGCCGGCGTGGTGCCACCGCGGCTGGCGCTGGGCGTCGCAGCCGCTCTGTTCGCCGCCGCCATCGGAGTGTCTTTCGCGGCGTCGACCGACCTGGTCCTGGTCACCGTGATCTACATTGCGGTGCAGCTGTCCTACTGCTTCTGGCTCAAGCACCAGCCGGTGGTGGACATCTCCATCGTCGCGTCGGGCTTTTTGTTGCGGGCCATCGCGGGCGGCGCCGCCGCGGGCATCGCGCTGTCGCAGTGGTTCCTGCTCACCACCGCGTTCGGATCACTGTTCATGGTGGCCGGTAAGCGTTACGCCGAGATCCGGCTCGCCGAGCGCACCGGCGCCAAGATCCGCAAGTCGCTGGAGCGGTACACCGCCTCCTACCTGCGCTTCGTGTGGACGCTCTCAGCTACTGGCGTGATCATGACATACGGTTCGTGGGCTTTTCAGCTCAGCCAGACCAACCACTCCCGCTGGCCTGTGATCTCCCTGGTGCCCTTCGTGATAGCCGTGCTGCGCTACGCCGTAGACGTCGACGGCGGCAACGGCGGCGAACCCGAAGAGATCGCCCTGGGCGATCGCACCCTCCAAGTCCTAGCCGGCGCCCTAGTCCTCACCCTCATCGCCGCCGTCTACCTCTAACCCCCCTGCCCTTTCGACTGCACTATTCCTCCCGAGCTCAACAGCAGAGCTGTCTGCCGCCGTTCGAGCAGCTCTGCTGTTGAGGTCGGGAGGCCGAGAGTGGATGCTGTGGCGAGGGACAGCTCCGAGGTCCGGGGTTCCGCCGGCTGTTTCCCGACATCTACCTGCCACATGATGTGGTCCCCACCCTGGCGATGAGATCGCGCGGCGCCCAGCTGTTGGTCGCCGAGTACGGCGCGCTGGGTCGGATAGGACGCTTCGGGCCACGTGCGCTCAGCGGGATCGCCGCTCGCTACCCGGGGGCGCGGTGGCGCAGCCGGCAGACCGCTCTGCTGTTGAGTTCGGGAGCTGTGGTGCACTGTCGGGGCTGTCGGAGTTCAGGACTCGATCAGATGGGGAGGCGGCGGAAGAGGGGGCGGGGGACGTGGCGCAGTGCGGACATCACGTAGCGCATGGGGGCTGGGGCCCAGGCAAGCTCGCGGCCGTTCGCGACGGCGTCGACGATGACCTCGGCGACCTGCTCCGGGGTGACCGACAGGGGAGCGGCTTTCATGCCGGCGGTCATCTTGGTGTGCACGAAGCCCGGTCGGATCACCGAGACCTTGATACCGCAGGGGCGCAGCGCCTCGGTGAGGCCGGTGTAGAAGGCGTCCAAGCCGGCCTTGCTGGCGCCGTAGGCGAAGTTCGACCGCCGGGGCCGCTCGGCGGCGGCCGACGACAGCGCGACCAGCGAGCCGTGGCCCTGCCGTTGCAGCGCATCGGCGAGCAGCACCCCGACCGATACCGCTCCCACGTAGTTGACCTGAGCGAGTTCGACAGCGGTGGCGTGGTCGGTCCAGGCCTTCTCCTGGTCGCCGAGCAGTCCGAAAGCGACCAGGGTGACGTCGATGTCGCCGTCGGCGAAGGCCTTCTCGATCGTCGCGGCGTGCGAGGCGGTGTCGGCCGCGTCGAAGGGCAGTGTCGTCACCGTAGCCCCGAGGCGGTCCAGCCGCTCCGCGGCGGCGTCGAGCCGCGGCGACGGGCGGGCGGCCAGGACCACTCGCAGCGCACGCCGGGTGGCGTAGCGCTCGGCGGTGGCCAGCGCGATCTCGGAGGTGCCGCCCAACAGCAGCATGGACTGGGGGTTGCCGACAGCATCGATCACAGTTCGAGTCTCCTGGAGAGGTCAGAGGCGAAGATCCGGTCGGGGTCGGCGGCGGCGCGGACTTTGCGCCACTCGTCGATCCGCGGGTACATGCGGGCCACGGTGGCCGCGGCGGTCCGCGACTCCTTGGCCAGGTAGAGCCGGCCGCCGGCGTCGAGTACCTGCTCGTCGAGACGGTCGCAGAACTCCGCGAGACCCCGGCGGATCGGGAAGTCCACGGTGATCGTCCAACCGGGCTGGGGGAACGACAGCGGCGCCGCGTTGGCCGCGCCGAAGCGTTTGAGCACGTTGAGGAACGACACGTGCCCCGAGCGGGTAATGTCCGAAACAATGCGGCGGAAGGAGTCTTGCGCGCCCAGCGGTACCACGAACTGGTATTGCAAGAAGCCCCGTGAGCCGTACGCCCGGTTCCATTCGCCGACCATGTCCAGCGGGTGGTAGAAGCTGGTGAGGTTCTGCACCTCGCCGCGGCGGCACTTGGGCGCCTTGCGGTACCAGGCTTCGCTCAGCGCGCCGAAGATGGCCCGGTTGGCCAGCCCGTTGGGAAAGGCATTGGGCGCGGTGAGCAGCTGTGGCGCGTCGAAAGCCAGCGGGGCGCCGCGCAGCTTCGGTGGCAGCTCGTCACGCTTTGCCAGCGAGCCACGGGTGAGCACCGCGCGGCCCAGCTTCGCGCCCGTGGAGATCGCGTCGAACCAGGCAGCGGAGTAGTCGTAGCGGTCGTCGGAGCCGTCGGTGAGCAGCGCCATCAGCTCGTCGAGGTTGGCGGTGCGGTCGGTGTCGACGACGAAGTACGCCGACTCGACGTGGGTCAGCGCGATCGTGGCGTGCACGATGATCCCGGTCAACCCCATGCCGCCGACGGTGGCCCAGAACAGCTCATCGTCGGGAGTCAGGGTGGTGACCGAGCCGTCTGCGGTGACCAAATCGAGCGAGCGGACGTGGTTGCCGAAGCTACCCGCGCTGTGGTGATTCTTGCCGTGAATGTCAGCGGCGATCGCGCCGCCGACGGTGACCTGCCGGGTGCCGGGCAGCACCGGAACCCACAGCCCGAATGGCAGCGCGGCGCGCATCAGCGCGTCGAGGCTGATTCCGGCGTCCACCACGGCCAGGCCAGTGTCCGCGTCGAGGGAGTGGATCCGGTCGTATCCGGTCATGTCGATGACCAGCCCACCGGCGTTCTGCGCCGGGTCGCCGTAGGAGCGCCCCAACCCGCGTGCGATCACTCCCCGACTTCCCGGGTCACGGACAGCCCGCTGGATCGACTCCAGGGTCGGCTCGACCAGTACCTGAGCAGTGCTCGGCGCAGTCCTACCCCACCCGCTCAGCGAACGCACGACGATCTCAGCCATCGCCCGGCAGGCTACTCCGGCCCCTGTCGGCAGGCGCGTGGGTGGTCGTGTGCTGGTAAGCGTCGCGGGCGGCGGTGTCGGCGGAGAGCTGTAGAGCGCCCCAGTCGACGTCGGGATGCCCGGCCAGCCGGGTGGGAACCTCGTAGAGCCGGCCGAACGGGCGGATCGCGGCGAAGTCGCCACCCTGGTCCTGGGCGGTGGTCACCGCGGAGAGCCGGCCGAGGCGCCGCGGCGCCTCGATCACCACCCGGGGCGCGCCGGCCAGACCGTCGGCGACCCCGACGATGTTGCGCACGCAGGGGAACAGGAACGCCTGCGGCCAGCTCACCAGTACCGGCCCGCGGCCGGCCAGGAACTCGGTGAACCCGACGACGCTGCGCAGCCGGGGCCCGGTGACGGCCAACCAACCGTCCGGGTCGGTGGTGGCATCGGTCGCGCGGATCCGGACCCGGTCGGCGCCGGCGGGAACCTGCGCCGCGTCGAGCCCGATGGACCGCCACGGGCGGTAGTCCGGTGGGCCGTCCAGGTGGTCCTGGTTGGGGCGCACCCGGTCGTACGGGACGCGGGCGCCCAGCGTGGTGACGCCGGCGTACCGGGCCCGGCCGAACTCCAGGACCAGGTTGTTGCCCCGATCGGTACGCCCGGACACCGAGACCGCCACCCCGCTGGCCTTGGAAAGCGTGGGGAGCCGGAACCAGGAGCTGGTCATGGTCCCCGTGTTCCGCGGGTCGCCGACCAGGCTTCCCCACAGTGCGGTGGACTGGCCGGTACCCGGCGGGTCAGGCGGCGGGTACGCAGGGTCGAAACCCGCCATGGCGGTGAACCCGGTCAACTGCTGCGCGGGGCCGGGGCCGAACGTGCCGACCGGGGCCAGCACGGCGCCGTCGGGCAGCACCTGGATGTCGTCGGCCAAGCCGCAGGAGGGGCCGCCGGTCAGCTGGTGAAGGTTCACCAGCGCGAGGGAACCGGCCGGCCGCCGCACCGGGGCGGCCAGCAACGAGCCGAGCAGTACCACCACCGCAGTGCCGGCTGCCGTTACGGCCATCACCGCTGGGGCGGTGATGGCTCGTGAGTGGCGGGGGGGCGGGGGGCCGGCCGGGCGGCCGGCGGCCGCGCCCCCCCCCCCCCCCCCGGGGGGGGGGGTGTTGGCGGGGGGGGGGCGCGGGGCGGCCCCGCCCGCCCCCCCCGCCCCGGCCCCTACCACGATCCACAGCAGGGGGGAGTCCAGCGGAAGCCCGATCGGCCGCACCGGGCCAGCGGCCCACGGCACGTCGTAGACCGCCGGCTGCCACCAGGCGTTCGGGCCGGCGAAGGCCAGCCCGGCCGCCGCGGCCACCAGGACGCCCCCGGCCACGCCGATGATCTGGGCCACCCGGTCGGCGCCCGGCGCCCGGGCGCGTTGTGCCATCAGGACCACGGCCACTACCAGGAATGACGCGAATAACCCGGCCAGCGCACCGAAGTGATGCGACCACTTCGACGGCGTCAGCCACAGCAGCGCCAGTGCGGTGGCCACGACTCCGGCCACCCGCGCGGCCGTTGCGTCGACGTCGGCTGGACCGGCCCGGCGGACTGCCACCAGCACCCCGACCACCGGCAGCAGCGCGAGCGTGAGCAGGACCGGGATTCGCTTGGTGGCGCTGCCGTCCTGGTCATTTCCGAGCAGGAACCGGTACCGGTCCGGCTCGTGGTACCACGGCAGCGACGGTCCGAAGAAGGTGTGCCAGTGAGTCGCGGTCACCAGGCCGTACCAGGTCTGATCAGCAAAGATCGCGGTAAGACCCACCGCGCTGATGCAGCACAGCAGCAGCACGCGGGCCGCCACCTCAGCCCGTCCGCGCGCTGACTCGCGGAGGATCGCGACGATGCGCGGCGCGAACACCAGGATCGGGGCGGCGACCAGCAGCGCGCTGGGGCTGGTCGGAATGGTCAGCCCGGCGACCAAGGCCGCCCCGCCCAACGCGGCGAGTCCACGAGCCCGCCACAGCAGCGCCAGCACAGTGGTGACGCCGAACGCCACGTACGGTTCGGGGCGCACCCCGAGGTTGAACGGCAGCCAGGCGGCGAGCAGGCACACCGCCGCCAGTAGCCGGATCCGGACGGTGCCCGCCACCGCGGGCAGCGCCGCGCCGAGCACCCCCCGGCTGAGCACGAACCAGGTCGCCACACCGAGCACGGTGCTGGGCAACCGCAACCACAGCGGCGCCAGGCTGACCTGGGTCAGCGGGGCGAGCAGCTGCTCGGTCAGCGCGAACGGTGTCTCCGAGGCGTTCCACCACCGGTAGTAGTTGCCGACGTTGCCGGTCTGCGCGGCGTTGCGGGCGATCGTGGTGGCGAAGCCGTCGTCGTCGGTCAGCGGGCCGATGATCGCCCAGCCGGCCAGTATCCCGATCACGCCGAGATCAACCCAAGCGGTGCGCCACCGAGGTCGGCCGGGCTTGAACAGCGGCCCACCGCGGGCCAGTAGCGCGAGCGCGATCAGCGCTGTGAGCAGTTGCACAGCGATGAGCAGGATCTTGACCCGGCTCGGGCTGGTGGCGAATGGACTGGTGGTGCGGGCGGTAACGGCCATCCCGGCGGCCTGCCAGGCGTCGAGATCGGTACGGAACGCGAACACTTTGGGCACCGGCTCACCGACCAGCTTGATCGTCCGGGTGTTCCCGATGGTGATCACTGTTCCGGTCGGGCCGGCGTGCACCCGCGTCCGGCAGTCGCTGAGGATCCCAGCCACCGGCGTGGTACTCAGCACCCGGCGACCCGACAGCAGCCGGGCTACTCCGGCCTCGGTCTGCAGCACCAACCCGTCGCCGTACGGGCCGGTCGCCAGCACTGTGACGGCACCGCCCCGGTCAGTCGCGGCGCGAATCGCCGAGCACGGCACAGTCGCGGTCAGCTCCGCGGGCCGGTAGGGCGCGAAAAATGCCGTACTGGACACCACGGGATGCTCAGGAGTGGGCCAACTCACCGTGGTCTGGTCCGCGTTCACCGGCACGAACGGCAGCACCACCCCCACCACCACGCCAACCAGCCCGACGAGCAGCGCGAGTGCGGTGCCCGCAGACCGATGCGCAACGCTGGACAGTGCTCGAGCCCCTCCGCAGTGATCGTGGTACCCAGCTCTACCGTTCGGGGGACTGAGCCTACCCAGACGCGTACCCCCCCAGGCGCGTCAGATGAGATCGGCGGCGAGGACGTCGGGCAGGTTGCCGGGGTGCACGATGCACAGGCGGTGGGTGGTGCGGGTGATGGCTACGTAGAGGTCGTTGAGGCCGTGGGGTGACTCGGCCACGATCGCCGCCGGATCGACCAGCACCACCGCGTCGAACTCCAGGCCCTTGGCCTGGATAACGGTCAGCACGGTCACGGCTGCATCGAGGTCATCGCCGCCCGGCGCGCAAACGATCGTGCGCAGTTCGTCGACCGTGGCCGCCGGCGCGAGCACGGCGAGCCGGCCGTCGCCCACCGCGGCGGCCTCCTCGGCGACCACCGCGGGCAGCTCGTCGGCCAGCGAGTTCACCCGAACGGCGCGGGGCGCCACGCCGCTGCGGCGCACCGACCGCGGTGGGGTGATGTCGACGTCGATGGCGGCCAGCACGTGGTCGGCAAGTTCCGCGATCTCGGCCGGGTTCCGGTAGTTGATCGTCAGCTCTTCCAGGTGCCACCGCTGCGCCACGTAAGGACCGAGTACGTCCTGCCAGGAGGCCGCGCCGGCCCGGGATCCGGTCTGAGCGAGGTCCCCGACCACCGTCATCGAACGGCTCGGGCAGCGCCGCATGAGCACACGCCAGGCCATCGGGGACAGCTCCTGCGCCTCATCGATGATGATGTGACCGTAGGTCCAGGTGCGGTCCGCCGCGGCGCGCTCGGCGGTGCTTTCGTAGCCGCGCGCCCGCTGCCGGTCGGCCAGCCGGTCGGCGTCGATGAGGTCGGTGGCACGCAGCAACTCAGGGTCGAGGTCCTCGTCGAGGTCCAGGATGTCCAGCACACCTTGGGCGTACTGCAGCTCCGCGCGCAGCGCGGCGGCCTCCCGGGCGGCCTCGGCGCTGCCGTCGGAGCCGAGTAGCTCGGCGGCCTCATCCAGCAGGGCGACATCGGCGGGAGTCCACATCAGCTCGCGGTCGACGTCCGGACCGGGCGCGGGCCGCGCCAACAGGTCGCATTCGTGAGACTCCAGCACCCGGTGGGTGGCGCTGGCCAGCCGCTGCGGGTCGGCGTAGAGGTCGATGAGCAGCTGCTCCGGGGACAGCGTCGGCCACAGCGTCTCCAGCGCGGCGGCCAGCTCGGGACTGCCCCGCAACTCGGTGCGGATGTCCGCCAGATCACCGCGGTTGAGGACGTCGGTGCCCAGGCCGTTCACGATGTGATCGGCCAGGACCGTCACAACCTCCTGCTGGAAGATTCGCTTGGCTTCGTTGTGTGGCCGGTGGGAACGCCGCGCCCGGGTGCGGGCCGGCTGGCACAGCGCGCTGTCGAGCTGGATGTGCTGGGCATCGACGGTGAGTTCGATCGGGTCGGTGGGTACCTGCTGGCGGTCCCGGATCGCTGCGGCCAGCACCTTCGCCATCTCCAGACGACCTTTGACCGCGGCGGTCTCGTCGGGCTCGACGCCGCGGGCGTGCAATCCCGGATGCAACTGAGCGACCGTGCACAGCAGCACGCTGGTCTCACCGAGCGAGGGCAGCACGTGTCCGATGTAGCGCAGGAACGTCGCGTTGGGGCCGACGACCAGCACGCCGCGCTTGGCGAGCTGCCTGCGGTGGGTGTAGAGCAGGTAAGCGGCCCGGTGCAGCGCGACCGCGGTCTTGCCGGTGCCCGGCCCGCCCTGCACGACGAGCACACCCTGCGGCTTGGCCCGGATGATCCGGTCCTGCTCAGTCTGGATCGTTGCGACGATGTCGGACATCTGACCGGTGCGGTTCGCCGTCAGCGCGGTCATCAGAGCCGCCTCACTGGTCAGGCTGACCCGGGTCGCGCTGTGCTCGACACCGTCTAGCCCGGCGGCGTCGGGTAGCAGGTCGAGCACTTCGTCCTCGACGGCGAGCACCGTGCGGCTCCGGGTCCGGATGTGCCGGCGGCGGCGAACACCTTCGGGGCGCGCGGCGGTCGCGGTGTAGAACGGGCGGGCCGCCGGTGCCCGCCAGTCGATGAGCAGCGGCCGGTATTTCCGCTGCTCATCGAGCAGCCCGAGCCGCCCGATGTAGCGCCGACCGTCCTCGTCGTCGTCCTCGTCTGGGTCGTCGGCGGGATGGAGGTCCAGGCGCCCGAAGCACAGGCCCTGCTCGACGCCGTCGAGGGTGGCGAGCTGGTCTGCGTACATCGCGGCGGCGGCGTCGCGCTCGCTGCGCGCCTGTGGGGTGCCGGCGTTGGGTGCTCTCAGGACCTGGGTCAGGCGCTCCACCGTGTAGCGGCGGCGCTCATCGAGATGCTGGTAGAGCAGGGTGAGGTAATCCTGCTCGGCAGCCAAGACGTCAGGCGTTGTTGTGGGAACCGACACGCGATGCGATCCACCTTCGGCGCTGTGGGCGGCTGCGGACATTCCAAGGTAGCAAGACTGCCACCGCCAGGTTTGATCAGCCGGTGTAGGCGCGGCCGGTGTAGCGCTGTCCGATCAGCGTGGGAAGCCGGGTCCATCCGGCGCGTCGCAGCGTCTTGACGCGCAGGTCGATCAGACCGGCGGGATGGGCGTAGACCACCTCGTCGATGTGGCCCCAGCCCAGCGTGGGTGCCCCCGGCGGGGCGAGCCGGGAGGGCAACTCGACGAACTTGGCGGTGCGGTCGACCTGCAGCAGCGTGCCGCCGTTGTCGGCGAAGGTCGAGTTCCACAGGATCGCGTCCTCCAGCCCGTCCGCGCCCCGCAGCCGCAGCGCGGGTGGCTGCACCAGGCCGTCTCGCACGGCGATCTGCTGCGCGCAGGGCCACAGCCCGGCGGACACCTGGTCGGCGAACACCGGCCGACCGGCGATGACGTCGGTGACCGGTCGGGGGGCGGTCAGCCGCGGTTGCGCCACGGCCAGCCAACTGCCCGGACCGGCGACGCGGTCGGAGGCCACCACCCGCACCGCGGTCGGCGTGGCCAGGCCGGCGTCGGCCAGCGCGATGGAGACCTCTGCCCAGGCAGGTTTGTCCCCGACGGCGGGCAGCGCCACCGTACGAACCCGGTCCGGGGAGGCCGGATCGCCGGTCGCCACCTGCACCGCCAGCCACTGACCCTGGCTGAGCTTGCCCCGCACCGGCACTGTCACCCAAACGCCGCGAAGGTCACCGGGCAGCGGGTACCACGGGGTCTGGAGGGTTCCGGTACCAATACCGCTGGGCACGTCGTCGTGCCACACCATGGCGCCCGGTGGACCGCTGATCGGTGCCGGCGTCGATTCCAGCAGCGGTGCCGACCGCATGTCCCCGGTGAGCGTCGCGGTGTCGACCGCCGGCCCCAACCCGGGTTCGACGCCGGTGAGCACCTGCACCGCCGGGGCCAGGCCGCAGGACCGGCCGGTGAGCGCCCGCAGGTTCATCAGCGCCACCGAGGTGCCCGGGTACTGGCGCAGCGGCGCGACGGTGAACACCACCAGCATCAGCGCCACCCCGAGGCCGGTAGCGGTGACCAGCACGGCCCGAGGTGGGCCCAGTCGTCGCAGCCACCACCAGCCCACCCCGGCGACGGCCAACCACAGCAGCGGGTTGCGCAACGCCAGCGGTCCCAGCGCCGGCGCGAGCAGGCTCTGCACGTACGGCGTGTCGATGAGCTGGTGGTTGCCGAACGGCTGACCCCAGTCCGACAACGGGCGCCACAGGTTGGGCCCGGCGAAGGCGACCGACGCGGCGGCCACCAGCCCGGCGCTGCCGATGGCCATCGTCGCGGCGCCGGCCCGCCGAGGCAGCGGCGATCGGACCATCGCAGCGGCCAGCAGCACGGTGGCCGGCGCCGCGACGGCCCCGAAGTGATTCACCCATTTCGTCGGAGTGAGCGCCAGCGCGGCCAGGCCCAGCGCGGTGATCCCCGCTGCCTGGCCCAGCAGCCGACCGCTGCGCCCCGCGGTGCCGCGCCGGTGCCCCGTGCCCAGCGCCACCGCCAGCAGTACGCCCAGCGTCAGCAGCACCGGCAGCCGCTTGCCCCACGCTCCCCGGTCGTCGGGCACCAGCAGGTCGGCGTAGTGCAGGTACTCGTCGTACCAGGCGTTCTGCTTGTAGTACCAGCGGTGCACCGCCACCGATTCCAGCACGTCGCCCAGCGTGGCGTCGGCGAAGGCGACCGGGATGACGATCGAGGCGGCCGCACCCGCCAACAGCACGGCCGTGACCCGGCCACGCGCAGACTCGGCCCGCCACCACTGCCACAGCCACGGCAGGCACATGACTAACGGCGCGGCGGCGACCAGACCGGTGGGCGATGTTGTCACGGTGAGCGCGGCGACGGCGACGGCGACGGCGAACACCCCCACCGAGCGGCGCCGGCGGGCCAACTCGGACAACACGAACACCCCTGCGGTACCCAGCGCGATCAGCGGTTCGGGGCGCAGCGTCATGCCGTAGGGCAGCCACCACAGCAGGTGGGCTGCCGCCACCGCCCACGCCACCACGGGCCGCTGCGCCACCCGGCCCAGCACCGTTGCGACCAGCACCCGGAGCAGGGCGTAGGTAGCCAGCCCGTAGGTCAGCGGCAGCAACCGCATCCAGCCCAGGCTCCAATCGCCTGCGATGGCGCCCCAGGCCTGCATGGCGTACTGGCTGGCGACGAACGGGCTCTCGGTGACGTTGAACTGGTAGATGACGTTGCCGATATAGCCCGACTGCATCGCGTTGCGAGCCATCAGCAGATACCAGGAATCGTCGATGTTGACCGGTCCCGCTACCACCCAGAACAGCGACACCGCGACGACCACAGCATCGGCCCATGACGGCCGCGGTCGGACCAGGCCGGGTCCGGCGCCGCGCCACCACCGCCAGGCCAGCACGAGCAGTGCCGCCAGCGCGAGACCGTGGGCGAGCAGCAATGCCGTCTTGAGCAACGTGGGACGCGACTGGTAACGCGCGTCGGTGTGCAGCTGCACCGACAGGCCGCTGGCCGCGCCCACCGCGTCGGTCTGCAGCTCCGCGACCTGCGGTACCAGCAGATCCTCGCGGGTCCCGACTTCGGCGCTGTCCCTGGCCACCCGCACGCCACCAGCGTCGGCGAGTACGTGGTAAGAGCAGGTGCCGCGGGGCAGCGCCTGGCGCAGCACCTCGGCACCGGAGGCGGTGACGGTCACGGTGCCCTGGGCGGCGGTCACCACCAGCCCCTCGCCCGGGGCGGTGCCGACGTCGGCGGGCAATGTGCGCAGCGCCTCGCCCCCACCGGGGCGGGCGTCCAACGCCTGCAGCGTCGCACATGGGACCGTCGCGGTGAGCTGCAGCGGGCGGTAGGGCGACAGCGGCAGCACTGTGGAACTGGGTGGCTGCCCGGCGCGGGGCCAGCTCACCACCGGATCGTCGGCGATCACCGGAGCAAGCATCACCAGGATCCCCAACACCCCGGTGACCAGCGCCAGCGCCGCGATCACCCACCCCAGCCGGCGCGCAGGACTATCGCGGCGAGGCACCGCGGCAGGGTACGACCACCTGCTCAGTCACCGTCGCCATGGGGCGTGAACCCGACGCCGAGGGTCTGTGCCCATCGGATGTCGGCAGGTGGATCTTCTGTCACGGCCCCGGCGCGACCTTGCCGCGATTCTCGCGCGACTCGCGTATTCGGTGTGCGTACGCCGCTTCGGTCAACGGCAGTTCGGCATGGACCGCGGCGCGCACCCGCCCTTGGGCGGCCACGCGACAGAGTTCCTCGCCCGGCGGGTGTCTGCTCCGTCACTTCTGCCCCACCAAGAGGCGGGTGGGTCCATTACGTAGTTGCCGTATCCGGCAACTACGGGCGAAAAGTTGCCGAATACGGCAACTACGCACAACGCGGCGGTCCTTCCCCAGACGTCACTGACAGTAACATTGGACTCTCGTCTCGCCCGGGAGATGCACGATGTGCTCGCGCACTCCCTGTCCGGGCTCCTGCTCCAGCTCGAAGGCGCCCGGCGACGAGCTGCCCGGCCCCGCAACGCCCTGGCCGGGTTGCGACATCACCGTAGAACAGGCGCTCGGTATCGAAGACATCCGCGTCCGCGCCCGACTGGCCCGGTTCCTGTTTCGCGGACGCCGGGCCGACCAGCCCGTGAGCACGCTGTCCGGGGGCGAGCGTTTCCGCGCCACACTCACGGCACCGCTCCTCGCCGAGCCCGCACCACAACTGCTGTTGCGCGTGGAGCCCGACGATCGGGCGGCGGCGTGGCGGCGAGCGTTGTCGGTGCCGGCCGCTACCCTCGCCGCCAACGAAGTGACCCGCGCCGGTTGGAGGAGGAGGTAGCCGCGTGCAGCTCGTCGTGGTGGAGGGTGTCGACCCGGTCAGCATCTCGGCCGCCGTGGATGCACAGACCTATGCCAGGGGCCTGGCGTACGCGCGGCAGCGCGCGGTCCTGCACATGGAGTGGGACGGCACCGACAGCGTGATGCGGGCGGTGGTGCGGGGCAGCAGCGGTGCCGGGTACCAGACTGCGGTGTACCTCGAACCGAGGGGCGGCGCGCAGTTGGCGTTCGCGTTCGGCGAGTGCACGTGTCCGGTCGGCATCGACTGCAAGCACGTGGTCGCGGTGGCGATCGCCGCCGCCGGCACGGCGACTGCAGCCAAGCCGGCCGCCGGCGGCCGATCAGCGGACGCGTCCTGGGAGCAGACGCTCGGGGCGCTGCTCGCACCGCCGCAGCCGCCCGCCGATGGTGCCCCGCTGGCCATCGAGCTCTCCCTGTCCATCGCACCGGCCGGCACCGCACGCGCCGCCAGGGTGTCGGTGGCACCGAAGCTGCTGGCCCGGCTGGTGCGGCCCGGCAACACCGGGTGGGTCGGCGGCGGGATGAGCTGGGGCAGGCTCGAACCGGCCTACTCCTACGGTGACTGCCGCGCGTCGCACGTGCGGCTGCTGCGCGAGCTCTACGCGCTGCACAAGGCGCGTAGCGCCGTGCCGAGCTACTACAGCGCCCGCGACGACAAGACGATCGATCTGGCCGCGTTCGGCAGCCGGCGGCTGTGGTCGTTCCTGGACGAGGCCGCCGACATCGGGCTGGAGATCGTGCACGCGCGCAAGCGGCTCGGCCCGGTCGAGCGGTACGGCCACGCCGAGCTGTGCCTGGACGTCACCGCGGGGCCGGGGCCTGGTTCGCTGGTCATCGCGCCGGTGCTGCGTCTCGACGGACCAGGGCAATCCGGGCCAGGGCAATCCACCGGCGACGAGGTGCCGGTCGTGTTCATCGGCGCCGACGGTCATGGCGTCGTGCACGTGTCGCGGACGCAGGTGCAGGGCAATCCGAATCCCACCGAGTGGGCGTTCCGGCTGGCGAAGCTCGCCAAGCCGGTGCCGCCTTCGCTGCAGCGGATGGTGCTGGAGGGCCAGCGCCTGCCGGTGCCCGAAGGGCAGGCAGGCCGGTTCCGCGACGACGTCTATCCCCGGCTGCGCCAGCTGGCGACGGTCGTGTCGTCCGACGACGCCTTCTCGCCACCGACGATCTCAGAGCCCACCCTGGTGCTGCGGGCGTCCTACGGCGACCGGCACGATCTGTCCGTCGAGTGGGAGTGGGCCTACGAGGTGGGCGATGCGGCGGTGCGGGTGCCGCTCGCGCCGTCCGGGGCCGATGACGGGTTTCGGGATCCGGCCGGGGAGCGGGCCGTGCTCGACGCCCTCGACGTGCCGCTCGATCAGTTCGGGCTCGGTCGTTCGGGGATAGGTCCGGGGTCGGGTCCGTTGCCGCGCGCACAGCTGGCCGGGCTGAATACGATGCGGTTCACCACCGAGGTGTTACCGCTGCTGGCCGACGCGCCTGGGGTCGCCGTCGAGCGCAGTGGGGAGCCGGCGGACTACCGGGAGGCGAGCGACTCGCTGCGCATCGGCGTGTCGACCACCGACGTCGCCGGCGACACCGACTGGTTCGACCTCGGCGTCCGCATCACCGTCGAGGGCAGGCAGGTCCCGTTCACCGACGTGTTCACCGCGCTGGCCGAGGGCGAGTCGCACCTGCTGCTGCCTGACGGGGCGTATTTCTCCCTGCACAAGCCCGAGCTGCAGACGTTGCGCACTCTGATCGAGGAGGCGCGGGCGTTGCAGGACGC
>JBBPZY010000036.1:0-3248 GCA_038276315.1 Mycobacteriales bacterium | reverse complement strand
GCTCGTACGGGGTCAGCGCGGTCTCGGTCAACCCCATAGACGTCAAGCAACGGTCCAGCTCCGATCCCGGCGGGACGCCCCGGGTGTTGGGTGACGCTGGCACCACCGTGCGGCGACATCGCTGGTCACGTGGCGGCATGGGCTGCTCGGGGCACTAGCGCTCGCCTACACCGTTGACAACCGTCACTCCTGCCCCGCGGGAAGTGGGGTGGATCCGTTGGGGATGTGCCACCCATGGCAACTTTCGCTCCGGAAAGACGAAGATCATGATCAGCACGGTGCGTCGAGCGAAGCAGCACCCACTGGCCAGACCTTCTGGGAGAGACGGAAAAGCCACGTCCGCCAGCGCCGACGGCACACGATCACCGATGACCCACAATGTCGCCATGCTCCGAGCCGCTCGCCAGGAGGACCTGCCGGCTGTTCGCGAGCTCGAGCGAGCCGCCGGTGCGGCATTCCGAGACCTGGACATGGCTGCCGTCGCAGACGATGAACCGCCGTCCATCACCGAACTGGCCGCCTTCGCGCGGGACGGTCGAGCCTGGGTCATCACCGACGACTCAGATCGTCCCGTGGCCTATCTCCTCATCGCCGTGGTCGACGGAAATGCCCATGTCGAGCAGGTTTCGGTGCACCCGGACCATGCCCGGCAGGGTCTCGGCAAGACACTCCTGGACACCGCCGCCGCATGGGCCGGGCAGCACGGCCTCGCTGCCCTGACGCTGACCACGTACGCCGACGTACCGTGGAACGCGCCCTACTACGAGCGGCTCGATTTCCAGATCATGACCGAGGCTGACATCAGCGATGGGCTCCGCCGCATCCGCGAACACGAACAGGCTCGCGGCCTCGCCAGGTGGCCCCGCGTCATCATGAGATGCCCCCTCGGCAGCCCACGTGTCCTCGGCACTGAAGGATCTCTTACCGGCACCTCAGCACGTCGTTGAGAGGCATAGCGGTGGGCGAGAGCAGCCCGTCCCTCAGGTCCGTGTCATTGCGGGTCCCGGCCGAACTTCTTCCAGATGACCACCATCGCGGTCACCAGGACGAGCAGCGCTACAAGCAGGATGATGCCCTTGATCAGGTAGTCGAGGAGCAAGCGCGCCATGACCACGCACACCAGGCGACTGGCACCGCCGGTCGTCGCGGTCGTCGAGGTACTGAGCCACCGCGCGGATCACCGGCACCGCCCGGCGTCGAGCATGCCCAAGGTGCCCTCGGCGTTTGAGGACCAGCGTCGCTGCGCGCGGTGGCCGACGAGGCCGAGCTCAACATCGGTTCCGTGCGGCACTACTTCGACAACCAGCAGGAACTGATGCGTTTCGCGATGCAGTCGATGCTTGACCGGGTCGCCGCCCGGCTGTACCGCCGCGTCGAGGAACTGCCCGCAATGGGCGCCCTGCCGCGCCCGCGACGGCGGCAGTGGGCGGCCGACCTGCTTTCCGAGCTGCTCCCCTTGGACGACGCCCGCCGCGGCGAGGTGATCGTCTGGCTGGAGTTCACCACAGCGGCCAGGATCAACCCCGTGTTGGACGATCTGGCGCAGAAGTCCGCCGCCGGCACCAGGTCACTCGCGCGGCAGCTACTGCGCGGAACTCTGCGGTCCGGTCTTGACCTGAACGCCGAAACCGAGCGGCTGGTCGCTCTCGTGGACGGGTTGAGCATCAATGCGGTGCTACGCCCGGAACTGCTCAACGCCGACGACTGCGTCGCGGCCCTGCACGCTCACCTCGCCGAGCTGGAATCGGACCTCGACGAGAAGTAGCCGGGCCAGCCCAGCTTCTTCGTCCTATTCCGGTGACAGATAAACTTGCGTGTCGTGCAGGATGCCGACGTGGGAGCGCTCAACATCCAGGTGGTCGTCGATTGTGCTGACCCGGCGGCCCTGGCCGCATTCTGGGCAGCGGCACTGAACTACATCGTGGAGCCGTCGCCGCCCGGCTTCGACTCGCCGAGATCCGGTTGGTCGGGCAGCGATGGCTGCATCAACAACGCAATCGCCGGAGCGCGTGATCAGAACTCCCGCCCGCGGCAGGTGCTCTGTGGGTGGGGGAAGCCGCTGCGCGTTTCCACCCGCAGGCGAATCGATGATCCCCTCCATAGTGCAAACCGTGGCTTACGCCCGGGAGATGCTGACCGTGCCAGGCGGACCGGTCCTCGTGGGTGCGACTCCTCACGCGGTGGAGGCGTTGATCGCTGAGCGGGTCAAGCGGCAGGCGCTGCTTTACGAGCCCCACCGGCAGGTGCAGATCGTGCTCGGGCAGGCCGCGTTGACGGTGCACTTCGGGTCGGTGAACAGGCGGGTGTTACCCGCCGCGGCACCGTCACCGCTCCTGCCGCTCGGCGGGTTCAGCATCCATGACGCCGACTCCTTGTGGACGGAGACGTTGACGCGGGAGGTTCGCTCCACGGACCCGGAGGAGCTCGCAGCGCACACGAGGGCGTTCGCGTTGGCCCGCGAGGCGGCAGCCGCTGGTCCTGACGCTGTGGTCCTGATCCAGCGCGTCGCCGCAGAACTACAGGGCTGAGTACGCGCC
The DNA here is from genome assembly GCA_038276315.1 of Mycobacteriales bacterium. GTDB lineage: Bacteria > Actinomycetota > Actinomycetes > Mycobacteriales > Pseudonocardiaceae. Next base: position 711 of record JBBPZY010000036.1, on the reverse strand, counting down.
GGCGATACGACTGACCGACCACCGGTCAGGCTGCGCCAGCCAGTCAGCGTGGCCTTCAGATCAGAGAGCGGCTGCACACCGCTGGAGCTGGCCTGGGTGATGCCGCGTCAGCTCGTAGAACTCTGGCCGCAATGAGTTGGGACCGGCGAGGCGTTCGGGATGGCGATGGTGGCGCCACCGGCGTCGTCATTGGTGACTGGCGGCTCTTCGGGATTGTGGCCACGGGATTCTCCAGCTACCCGAACGACGTTCCAGGCGGCGACTGCTGGGTCGGTCGAGCTGTGCATGATGAGGTGCAGCCCGGCTCGGCCGACGGCATCATCCCAGTACAGGATGAGCTGACCGGGTCGAAGAAAGCCACGTCGGGCTTCGAACTGCACGGTCGATATCCAGTCGTGCCTGATATGACCGAGCAATGTCTTGCCGCGCCGCCGGCTGGCCGCAGCGACCGCGCTGATGGTGTTGGCGATGACCATGGCCCCTGGAGAGCCGAACCATCCGCCGCCCTTGTCGAACTTGTCGCAGTGGACAAGCAGCCGCTCAGATGTCACCGCGGCTCCCCAGGCCTCACCCTAGGTGGCTGGTGTCTTTCGCGTGGCGGTCAGCTGGCCTGGCGTTCTGGTGCGGGAGAATGATCAGGTGACGTTGGGTCGGGCGGATCGTCAGGGTGACTTGTTTGATGATGTGGTGCGGTTTTGCGAGGGCTCGTTG
>JBBPZY010000035.1:0-10510 GCA_038276315.1 Mycobacteriales bacterium | reverse complement strand
TCCGGAACATCGTCATCCCGGGTGCCCGCAGGCACACCACCGTCGTGATCATGTTGACCGCGCCCAGGATGGTGCCCAGCCCGGCGAGGACCAGGCCCATGATCCACAGGTCCCCACCCGCGCCCGGCGAGTGTATGGCGTCGGACAGCGGGGTGTAGGCGAACCAGCCGAAATCGGCCGCACCACCCGGCGTCAGGAACCCGGACAACACGATGATTCCGCCGAACAGGAACGCCCAGTAGGAGAAGGCGTTGAGTCGGGGAAAGGCGACGTCCGGGGCGCCGATCTGCAGCGGCAGTATCAGGTTGGCGAACGCGAACAGGATCGGCGTGGCATACAGCAGCAGCATGATCGTGCCGTGCATGGTGAACAGCTGGTTGTACTGCTCGTTGGACAGGAACTGCAAGCCCGGCCTGGCCAGCTCAGCGCGGATCAGCATCGCCATGCTGCCGCCGACGAAGAAGAAGGCCATCGAGGTAACCAGGTACAGCATGCCGATCACCTTGTGATCGGTCGTCTGCATCAGACCCAGCAGGACCGAGCCCTTGGGTTGCCGCCGGGGCGGGTACCGCTGCTCCGTGGTGACCAAGCGCGGCGTAATCGCGGTCATCGCAGCGCCCCGTGGGGCACCGGACAGGGACAGGTAATCGGCTCTCGGGCCACGATCGTCACGGCCACCCCACCTCGCTGCGCAGAACGGAAGCCTTACCGCCAGAACCGGTCGACAATTTCCCTGCGGAGCTCGGCGATCATGGAGGTCACTCCGCTCCCCTCTCCCCACAGCCCGTTCCCGGTCGAACCGTTATTAGACTATGGTCATCCTCTTTATTAGGGTAGGTCCGTGCGGATGAACGAGTTGACCGAGCGCCGCAAGACGCACGGGGCGTTGGCGGTGGTCAGCCGGGTGCGGCTGCTGGACGCCTTACGCGCCAGTGAGCGCGCGCTGGACGCGCGAGAGCTGGCGGCGGCGTGCGGGTTGCACGTCAGCACGGTCCGGTTCCACCTGGAGATACTCAGCGAAGCGGGGTTGGTGCGAAGCCAGTCCGAGCCAGCCCGCAGACGGGGGCGTCCCCGCCTGCTCTACACCCCGGCCAGTGCCGGTGACGCTAGCGGGCCCGAGGGCACCAGCTACCAGTTGCTCGCCACCGTTCTCGCCGCGTACTGGGCCGACACGCCGGCCGAGCGGACCCAGCGCGCCGAGCGGGCCGGCCACGCCCTGGCAACAGCGCAGCGGCTTGCACCGCCGCCCTCGACGGGCCCGACCGTGGAGGAGTCGGTGACCCAGGTCAGTGGCCTGTTCGCCGAGCTCGGCTTCGAACCCGAACTCGCCCGCGAAGGCCAGGACCTACAGATCCGGCTGCACGCCTGCCCGTTCCGGGCCGTCGCTGCGCAGCACCCGGAGGTCGTGTGCTCACTGCACTTGGGCCTGCTCCGGGGGGCTTTGGCCGAGTTGGGGGCGCCGGCCACCGTGAGCAGCCTGGCGCCTTTCGTGGAACCGCACTTGTGCATCGCGCGCGTCACCCCTGTCCCGGAGTCGGCGCCGGATGAGCCCAGCGCGAACGCGCAGGGCCGATCATGAGGGTGGGAATCGCCGAGCTGGTGCAGGTCGCCGTCCCGTTCACCTGGCTGGGGGCGGTGCTAGCGATCTCTTTCCTGGAGACACCGCTGAAGTTCCGCGCCCCCGGGATCACCGTGCCGCTCGGGCTCGGCATCGGCCGGCTGGTCTTCCGGGCCCTCAACGTTGTGGAACTCGCCTTCGCCGCCGCCCTCACCGCCGCGGTGCTCGCCAGCGCCTCCAGCGTAGGCGGCGCTGATCGCTCTGTGGATCTTGTTGGCCGGCCAGGTGGCCGTGCTCCGGCCCAGACTGGACAGGCGGCCTTGCCAGATCCTGGCAGGAGAAGCCCCGCCGCACTCGCGCCAGCACCTGGTCTACATCGTTCTGGAATGGATCAAGATCATGCTGCTGCCCGTTGTCGGGGTCCTGCTCGCCCCGCGGCTCGCGGTATGACCGCGCCGGTCTCCCGACCCGACATCGCCGATCGTGGGGACATCGCCGACTTGGTGACCCCGTTCTACCGGCGCGTGTTCGCCGACGCCCTCCTCGGCCCGATCTTCGTCGACGTCGCCAAGGTGGACATGTCCGTGCATCTGCCGGTGATGTGTGACTTCTGGGAGACCGTCGCCGGGTCGATCAGCCGTCGGCTGCGGGGTCAGCCAGCCACCCAGCACGTGACCATCCAGCGCCAGCACCCGGATGAGGAGCCATCGTGACCGCCGTCACGCTTAAGCCGATCACCTCGTGCCCCGCACCCGGCGCGGCGGTCAAGGGATCTCCGCTGCCGAAGATTCCGCGGGCCACGGAACCCAGGACCGGCAAGAACCGGCAGTCACGCTGGCGTGAGCACCGCTGGCATCCGCGCGTCGGATCCCTCACCCGGGCTGGCGGGGTTCAGGGTCCCGGTCGACGATGAGGGGTATGGGACGCAGTGTGGCGCATCAGCTCCTCGAGTCGCACCTGATCGATGGGGAGTTGACGGTGGGTCGGGAGATCCGGTTGCGGATCGACCAGACGTTGACCCAGGATGCCACTGGCACGCTGGTGATGGAGGAGCTCGAGGCGTTGGGTCTGGAGCGGGCGTGTACCGAGGTCAGCGTGCAGTACGTCGACCATAATCTGTTGCAGGCTGATGAGCGCAACGCCGAGGATCACCTGTTCCTGCGCTCGGCGTGCCGGCGATACGGGTTGTGGTTTTCCAAGCCGGGCAACGGGGTGTCGCACCCGACGCACATGCAGCGCTTCGGGGTGCCCGGTAAGACGATGGTCGGTTCGGACTCGCACACCTGCGCGGCCGGGGCGTTGGGCATGTTGGCCATTGGGGTGGGCGGGCTGGAGGTGGCGTTGGCCATCGCCGGTCAGCCGCTGTATGTCCGGATGCCGGCGATCTGGGGTGTGCGTCTGGTCGGTGAACTGCGACCGTGGTGCTCGGCCAAGGACGTGATCCTGGAGATGCTGCGCCGCCACGGTGTCACCGGCGGGCGCAACCGGATCATCGAGTACCACGGGCCGGGCTTGGCCGGGCTTTCGGCGATGGACCGGCACGTCATCGCCAATATGGGCGCCGAGCTGGGCGCGACGACAAGCGTGTTCCCCTCCGATGGTGCGGTGCGGGCGTTCCTGCGCGCCGAGGGTCGAGAGGAGGACTTCGTCGAGTTGCTGGCCGAGGATCCCGACGGGGAGTCGACCTACGACATCACTGAGGAGATCAACCTGTCCACCCTGGAGCCGCTGATCGCCATGCCGTCCTCACCGGGCAACGTGGTGCCGGTCCGCGAGGTGGCCGGGCAGGAGGTCAGCCAGGTGGTGATCGGTTCCTCGGCCAATCCCGGGCTGCGGGACTACGCGATCGCCGCGGCGATGGTCAAGGGCCGACAGGCCTGCGACGCGGTCAGCTTCGATATCAACCCGTCCTCGCGGGAGATCTTCGAGGACCTGACCAGGATGGGCGCCACCTTCGATCTCATCGCGGCCGGTGCACGCATCCACCAGGCCGGGTGCATGGGCTGCATCGGGATGGGTCAGGCGCCGGCCGTCGGGCACAACTCGCTGCGTACCTTCCCGCGGAACTTCCCGGGCCGCAGCGGCACGAAGCGCGACGCGGTCTGGCTCTGCTCCCCCGAAACCGCCGCGGCCGCCGCGCTGACCGGCGTGATCACCGATCCCCGGGACCTCGCCGAGGCGCTCGGCCTGGACTACCCGGACCTGGCACTGCCGCAGCGGGCGTCGGTGAACACCGCGATGCTGGTCGCCCCGCTGCCTCCCGAGCAGGCCGCCCAGGAGAAACTGGTCAAGGGCCCGAACATCACCGCGCTGCCCGAGTTCCCCGAGCTGCCGGACCGGATCGAGGCGCCGGTGCTGCTCAAGGTCGGCGACGACGTGTCCACCGACGACATCTCCCCGGCCGGAGCCCGCGCGCTGCCCTACCGCTCGAACATCGACAAGCTCGCCGAGTTCACCTTCACCCGGCTCGACGAGGGCTACCCGAAGCGGGCCCGCGAGCTCGCTGCCGGCAGCGGGCACGTCATCGTGGCCGGCCACAACTACGGTCAGGGATCGTCGCGGGAACACGCCGCGATCACCCCACGCTACCTCGGGCTGCATGCGGTGCTGGCCAAGTCGTTCGCCCGGATCCACTGGCAGAACCTGGCGAACTTCGGGGTGCTGGCGTTGGAGTTCGTCGACCAGGACGACTACGACCGCATCGACTCCGGCGACACACTGCTCATCGAGGGCCTGCGGCAAACCCTGGCCGACGGCTCCGATCTCACCGTCACCAACACCACCCGCAATGCGCGGTACCGGGTGCGCCACCAGCTCTCCCCGCGGCAGGTGGAAATGGTCCTGGCCGGCGGGCAGATCCCACTGCTGACCCGTATCCTATCGTGATACGATATTGATTGCCCGGTTGGTATGGACTTCACAGGCCGGCGGCACCAGGAGGCGGGTCATGCTCAGTGACCGCGAACGCGCGACGCTGCACGAGATCGAGCGCCGGTTCCTCGTCGAGGACCCGGACTTTGTGCGGTTCTTCCGCACCGCCGGCCAGAGCCCACCACCGTGCGATCCACCCGATCACCGAAGGCAGGCGCTCCCGCTGGCGATCACCCTCACCGTGGTGCTCCGCTGCTCGTCCTGGTGGCAAGCCCACCGGGACAGCGTTGCGGCGGCTCGCCGCATCACCGAGCGTCGTCGACAAGCCCCGCCGAGTTCGACGTGGCCGCATCACCGGGGACCCCCGGGGCACCGTCGATCACCTGAGAGGACCGTCGCCGGTCTGCGCGCCCGACGTCATGCAGGGGCCACGCGACCGCCCTCGGGAGGGTCGTTCCAGCTCGGGATGGTGAGTGCCGCGCTCATACGCTGGAGCTCGTCACGATGCAGCGCACTCAGGCGCGTCAGGACTTGCTCTCCGACCTTGGTCAGTAGTACCCGGACCGCGCGGCCGTCGCTGGGGTCCGCTGTCCGCTCGATGAGCCCCTGACGCTGGGCCCGGTTGACCAGTTCGACGACGCTGTGATGACGCAGCTGGAGCCGTTCGGCGAGCTCGCGCACGGTCGCCCAGTCGCGGCCGGGGAATCCCTTGAGCGCCAGTAGCAGCTGGTATTGCTGCGGGGTCAGGCCGTCTCGACGGACCGCCTCCTCGCTGAAGCGCAGGTAGCGGCGGATCCCGAAGCGGAACTGGGCCAACGCCTCGAAATCCTGCTTCGTCAGGGGTTCTGATCCCACGTCCTCGGCCTCTGTCGCCATGGAACACATGACACCACTGCTTCCACTGTCGCCGAGCACGGGAGGCACTATATCGTGTTACGATAGGCTTGTGCGAAGGGGTGGAGTCAACGTCAAGACCCCCGCGAAGCGCCAGGAGGTGCCCCATGTTCAACGACTGTCAACATGCTCCGCGAGATGCTGAATCGGTTCCGGCGCGTGGGAGCGCCATGCCCTACGCGGTCGCGGTGGTCAGCGACGGCAGTGCCCTCGCCCACCAGGATCCGACCCGCCGGGCTGGATCGGTTGAACCTGTCCTACGCCACTGGGCGGCGCTGATCCACGAGCACACCGGCCGGGTCACCCGGCCGGTGTATGTGTCCGCCCAGGACGCCGAGGACCTCAGCGCCGGGTTGCGCGGCCTTCCCCCCGACATCGGAGTCATCGTCCTGATTCGCACCGACCCAGCCCACTACTCGGCGCGCAACGGGTCGGCACCTGGCTGGGGAAGCCAGCGACCGGTGGTCACCGATTCGGCGATGGCCGCCGCCGCGGCGACCGCGGCGCTGCTGACCACCCTGAACCGCCGCGGCCTATCACCGGAGCGCAGCCGGGTGGTGATCGCCGGCGCGGCGACCATGCCCGTGCTGCGCCCACTACTGCTGGCCGCCGGACTCGGTCACGTCACCAGCTGGGATCGCCGCGACGCCGGCACATTCCCCCTCCGTCGCATCACACGTAACGCCGAGGCGGTCATCGACCTGCTGGGCTGCGTCCGGGAACTCGCCCAGGCAGCGAGTGATCATCCCGAGCTGATCATCATCACCCCGGACAAGACGAACTGGGCCCTGCTCGCGTTACCCGCCGTCCTCCACGCCGTCGCGACAGCTCAGGATCCCAGCGCCGGCGTGGAGCGCTACCACGCCTGCGCGCTCGCGCTGGCCGCCGCCACCTCACCCGATCGGCAACTGCCCGACCCGATGGAACCGGCGGTGCCCAGCACAGTCGAGCAGGCCGCCACCCGCGCGCTGAACCCTGCCCGGTCATGCGAGTCCGTTGATCCCTGCGTCCGCGCCGGTGACGACGACAGCCAGGGGCTAAGAGGATGACAAGGCAGTCACGTCTATGACGAGCGCACGCCGCAGGACGGCGCCCGGGTGCTGGTCGACCGCATCTGGGCGCGCGGCCTGACCAAGGACAAGGCCGACCTTGACGAATCGTGCAAGCAGATCGCCCCCTCAACGGCGCTGCGCAAGTGGTACGGCCACGACCCCGACCGGTTCGAGCAGTTCGGTCGCCGCTACCGGACAGAACTCGACGATCCTGGGCGGGCCCAAGCGCTGCAGCACCTTCGCGAGTTGGCGCAGCACCGGACGCTGACGCTGCTCACCGCCGCCAGACACGCCGAGATCAGTGAGGCCGTCGTGCTGGCGGAGCTGCTCGGCGCCGAGAACGGGACCGGCTGATGGCGACCCCGCAGGGCGCGCGACCGCCCTCGCCGCTGCGCAGGATCGTGGTCGGCGTGGACGGATCACCAGGATCACTGGCCGCGTTGCGCTGGGCAGTCCAGGAAGCGTCCTCACGGGGCGGGGTGGTGCATGCGGTGACCTCCTGGGAGTCCCCGGTGGAGTCGACCTTCGGTGACATGCGCACGGTCGGCGACTTTCATCCGGTGATCGCCGCAGAGGAGATCCTGGTGACCGCGCTGGCCGATGCCGGCGTATCGACCCAGGACCAGACGATGACCACGACTACGACGGCGGCATGGGAAGTGTGCGTTCTTCGTGGTCAAGTTCGCGTTGCAGGATGCGGAGGCTCACATCGGGGAGGCGCCCAGCGTCGCGCCAGCGCAGCAGCTCGTCGTGTTGGGCGTCGATGACGCCGCGGCGTGCCCGGGCTGCGGCCTCGTAGGCTACGGAGCGCCCGGCGGGGTCGTCGAGGAAGGCCAATCGGTAGCGGTGGCGCTGTTGGCGGTCGGTCAGGCTGCGCCGGATGTTCGCGGCGACCTGTTCGGGCACCCCGTCTTCGTCGGTGAGCTGGTCCAGGCGAGCCAGGCCGGCGTCCACCGCTGCGGTGCGGGCCTGGTTACGCAGCCGGGCCTGGTCGACGATGTTGGCGCGCAGACCAAGCCGGCGCAGCAGCGGAGCGAACGTCACGCCTCGCCCCAGCAGGGTGACCAGCACCAGTAGGTAAGCGTTGAACAGCAGCAAGTCCCGGGCCGGGAACGCCTCGCCGGTGCGGGTGGTCAAGGGGATCGCGAAAGCAGCCACCAGCGTGATCACCCCGCGCGTGCCCAACTCAGGGCGGTGATCTCCTTGCCCGACAGCGGCTGGTCGGCGTCTCGGTTATCACCGTTATCACCGTCGTACTCGCTACCGAGTCGGGAGTGCAGCCAGCGAGGCACCTGCTGGCTGGAGATGAGCCACAGCGGCCGCAGCGCCAGCACCGCGCCGACCGTGACGGCAGCGCTGGTAGTGATCGTGGCGGTGGAGTACGCGCCGAGGCCGCGAACGACCTCGGGTAGCCGATGGCCGATGAGCAGGAAGACGAAGCCCTCCAACAGGAAGTTCACCAGCTGCCAGACCGCGGTGATCTGCAACCGGCTCGCGCCGGTCTGCAGCCGCGGGTTCTGGTGTCCCACGATCAGGCCGGCGACGACCACGGCGAGCACCCCGGACACATGCGCCGCCTCGCCGAGCGAGTAGGCGGCGAACGGGGTAGCCAAGGATATGGCGTTGACCGACAGCGGATCGGTGAGCACCCGTCGTGACAAGCTCACCAGCAACGCCACCGCTGCGCCGATGACCAGGCCGCCGACCGCAGCCAGCGCTAACTGGCCGACCGCAACGCCGAAGGAGAAGCCGCCGCCAACCGCAACCGCAACCGCGACCTGGTAGGTGGTCAACGCCGTCGCGTCGTTGAGCAGCCCCTCGCCCTCGATCAGGGTGGACAGTTTCGACGGCAAACCCGCACGGCGCCCCACCGACAACGCGGCCACCGGATCTGGCGGTGCCACTGCCGCCCCTAGCGCCACGCCCGCCGCTAGTGGCACCGCAGGAACCAGCCAGAACAGCAGGCTGCCCACCGTCAACGCGGTCGCCAGCACTAACAACACTGCCAAACTCACCACCGAGCGCAACCGGCTCCGAATCGCCAGCAGGCTGGACCCCAAGGCGGCGTGGTACAGCAGCGGTGGCAAGACCACATCCAGCACCACCTCGGGCTCCAGCCGCAGGTTCGGGCCCGGCAACACCGCGAACACCAAGCCCACCACCGTCAACAACACCGCATCAGGCAGCCCGATCCGGTGGCTGATCTTGCCGACCGCCACCACCACCGCGACCATCGCCAGCACAAAGCCGATCGCGCTCAGCCTGTCGTCATCCTGCGGCACCTACCCCCAGCGAAAGCACGTGGACACTGGCGAGGTTTGCCACGCCGGCCGTTGCCACCCCGGTCCCTGACGGCGGTGCGCCACATCACCTGGCCGCGCAATTGTATCGTGATACGATGTAGCTGTAAAGGTCTCCGACGAGTTTGAGGAGGAAGCCGTGGGCACACCCACCCGGATCGGACTGATGCTGGTAACTACGGCGTGCGTGCTGGCCGCTAGCACCTGGTGGCGACTACACACAACACCACCCGAATATCGGGCCTGATCACAGTCTCAATGCGCTGCGGCTCGCCCCGCTTGACCCGCGGATAGTGGCGCAGCGGCCCGATTCGCGCGCCGGTAACTGACGGTGACCTGATCGCCGATGCGCCGGCTATCCGGACCCGCGCCTCAGCCGCGACGCTCTATGAAGTGGGGTTCAACCATTTCTTTCGCGGCCACGACGCCGAGGGCGGCGGCGACCAGATCTATTTCCAGGGACACGCCTGCCCCGGCATCCACGCCCGCGCGTTCCTCGAGGGCCGGCTCTGCGAGCAGCAGCTCGACGGCTTCGATGGGCCTCGGGCCGCTCAACGCCATCTACTAGGCCCGGTTCAACCGCTATCTGCACCATCGTGGAATCACCGACATCAGCCGGCAGCACGTGTGGGCGTTTCTCGGCGACGGCGAGATGGACGAGCCGGAGTCCCTCGGCACCATCGGCGTGGCCGCCCGGGAGGAACTGGACAACCTGGTCTTCGTGGTCAACTGCAACCTGCAGCGCCTCGACGGCCCGGTCCGCGGCAACAGCAACATCATCCAGGAGCTGGAAGCGTTCTTCCGGGGTGCCGGCTGGAACGTCATCAAGGTGATCTGGGGCCGGGAATGGGACCCACTGCTCGCCGCGGAAGGACCCCGAGATCGGTTTCCGGTTCGTGCCGATCATCCCGGACGAGGCCCGGACCTTCGGGCTGGACGCTCTGTTCCCCTCGAAGAAGATCTACTCCCCGCACGGGCAGCACTACCTGTCGGTAGACCGGGAGCTGAGCCTGAGCTACCAGTAAGACATCCACGGCGTCCTGCTGAATGAGGGCATCACCGAGGCCGGGTCGGTGGCGTCCTGGACGGCGGCCGGGACCTCCTACGCCACCCACGCGGAACCGATGATCCCGATCTACATCTTCTATTCGATGTTCGGCTTCCAGCGCACCTGTGGGGTTCCAGAACTCGGCCTGTGCCGCTGACCTGGGAGATCGGCGGGCCCGGTCGGCAGGGCATGATCGTGTGCCGTGTTGTTGCGTCTGCCCTACCTGGTCTTCCTCCAGCTGCTGAACCTGCTGTTGTTGCTCGGTCGCTCGTCGGCGTCCAAGGACATCGAGCTCCTGGTGCTGCGTCACGAAGTCGCCGTGCCGCGCAAAATGGGGTTGCCGAGCGCACTGTCATGGGCGTGATGGGATGGTCCAACACCGCGATGGCCGCCCGCTACCAACACATCACCGCCACCATCCGGCGCGACGTCGCCCAACGCGTCGGCGGGCTGCTGTGGGAGCCCACCGGGGACCCCTCACCAGAACCCCCCGACGGTGACCCCGATGCGGGCACAGCGGCTCAAATGCAACCAGAAATGCAACCACTAGCCAGAACGGAACCCGAGAGACGATCATCACGCCCAGCGTTAACGCTGGTCAAGGCTGGCGGAAGCGGAGGGATTCGAACCCCCGGTACCTCTCGGTACGCTCGCTTTCAAGTTATATGCGCGCTCGTTCACACATGTCCCAGAGTTCGCTGACGTGCGGGTTCGGTGCGGGTTGAGCAACGACAGCAGCATCAGGTGTGCCTCCGAACCGGGGCGAACTGAGACCCAAACTGAGACC
>JBBPZY010000034.1:0-12563 GCA_038276315.1 Mycobacteriales bacterium | reverse complement strand
CCGGACACCAGCGGGCCGGCGGGCGGCACTGTGCCCGGCGGCCCCCCCCCGCCGTATCTGAGCCCCGCCGACGACCCGGCGCTGCCGGACTCTGGGTTGGCGCGCCACATCGCCGCAGTCATCCCCGCCACATCTGGCAAAGCGCTGGCCGAGACCGACTCCTACCGGTTCCGGACGACCGTCATCGGCTCGACCGATCGCTGGCTCGACCTGAACAACGGGGATATGGCGGCGGGATCGTTCTTTGACGACGCCCAGGTCCGCTCCACGGCCAGGGTGGTCGTGCTTGGTCCCAGTGTGGCGAGCTACCTCTTCGGCAATGATCCCGCGGCCGCGCTGAGCCACACAGTCCGGATCAACCGCCAGACCTTCAGGGTCATCGGCGTGATGCAGTCCGTCGGTGAGCCGGGAGACAGTGTCGCGGTCATGCCGCTGAACACGGCGCGCCGGTACATCTTCGGTGGCGGCGACAAGGTCAATCAGATCATCGTGCAAGCCGCCCAAGCGTCCGCTGTGCCCGCCGCTGAGAATGACGTCATTCGCGTTCTCAGCGAGCGGCACCGGATCAAGGATACGGCGAACCGAGATTTCGAGGTGCAGTCTCTGCGCAGTCGGCTCGACACCTTCAACCAGATCCTCCGAGTCCTCACCCTGTTCACGGCCGCCGTCGCGGCGATCTCGCTTTTCGTCGGTGCGATCGGAGTCCTGAACATCATGCTGGTCTCGGTGACCGAGAGAACCCGTGAGATCGGCATCCGAAAAGCGATCGGTGCCACTCGACGGGCGATCCTCGAGCAGTTCCTCATCGAGTCCCTCGTGCTGGCTGGCCTAGGCGGGGTCATCGGTATCGGGCTCGGGGTCGGGCTGTCGGTGCTCGGCTCGGTCCTCGCTCCCGCGCTCGGTCCCACCTTCGCCACGTTCGCTCCGGCAGTGACCATCCCGTCTGTGGTGCTCTCGTTCGCGATCAGCCTGGTGATCGGGCTCGTCGCCGGCGGCTACCCGGCCAACCGGGCCGCGCGGCTGCGGCCCATCGAAGCCCTTAGGTACCAGTGACGTCGAGACTCCTTCCCCTGACGCGCAAGACCCCGTAACCCGCTGCCTCCTGAGGCGTTGCACAGCGTGAAGCCCGAAACCACAGGGGGACATCGCTGTGACAATGACGCAGACCAGCTCATCGATGCTGTCTACAGCCCGGCGCCGGCGTTCAGGTGCCCGGGTATTGGCGGCGCTAGGGCTGGTCGCCGTGCTCGGTGTGGCGGCTGGATGTGGCGGTGAGCCGCCACCGCCGCCGACCGGACGGGTGGAGCGCGGCGCGGTGGTGACGAAGGTGTCAGCCTCCGGGTCGTTGACGGCCATCAGGGAGCAGAATCTGGGCTTTCCGAAGAGCGCACAGCTCAAGCAGTTGATGGTCAAAGTTGGGGATCGGGTGACCGCGGGCCAGGTGTTGGCGCAGGAGGATGACTTCGCGTTTCGCCAGATCTTGGCTCAGCTGCAGGGACAGCTGAACTCCCAGCGGGCGTTGTTCGGCAAATTCGTGGCCGATCCCACGGTTCAGGGCGCGCAGGCCACCGTGGACCAGGCGCGGGAGATTTTGGAGGCGGCGCAGAAGTCGGTCGACGCGGAGCTGGCCGCGGATGAGTCGGCGACTGACCAAGCACACAAGCAGCTCGACTTCGATAGCTATCTGGCGGACAAGGCTCAGGAAGCGCTGCGTGCCGATCAGGTCTCTTGCGCCGCCACCGGAGGAATTCCCTTCACTCCGCCCGTACCCGCCAACGGTGTCGGCGGGACAGGCGGCCCTAACTCATCGGTCGGGGTGGGGCCGGTGCAGGGCGGGGTGGACGACCCTGCCCGGGTAGGTCCCGTGTTTGCGGGCAGCACTGGGTCAGGTGGATCAGGTTCGGCAGGTTCGGGTGGCAGTGGCAACCCGGCGTGTAACCGGGTTCCCACGGATCAGCAAGCAGTCGTCAACGCTCGCCGCACGGTGTTGATGGACAAGACCGTGCTGCAAGCTGACCAGCAGAAGCAAAACGTCGACCGGGCGCAAGGACAGGTTTCGGTCGAGAACGCCCGTCAGAGTGTGGTCACCGCGCAGAACACCCTCGACGCCGCGGCCACCGATCGACCGTTCAACATCGATCAGCAGGTTGCGTTGGTGGCGAGCGTTGCGGCTCAGGTCGAGGCAGCTCAGAAGGATGTTGACAACACCGTGTTGCGTGCGCCGGTCACGGGCACCGTCTCGGCGATCAACGGCTTGGTGGGGGAGTTTCTCCAACCCAGCTCGGGCGTCACCGCATTGGCGCCGGGTACCACCGCCCCTATTCCCGGACTCAGTGGCACCTCGACTAACAGCAGCTTGTCCTTGGGTAACCCGGCTACCGGCGCTCAGCGCCCCGGTGGCACGCAGTTCATGGTTCTCGATAACGTCAATACCTTCCAGGTAGTGGTGCCGTTCGAGGAGTCCGACGCCGCGAAGGTGGCACCGAATCAAAAGGTCGATGTCACCTTTGACGCGGTCCCCGACCTCACCCGGGCTGGTACCGTCGTCTCCGTTTCTCCCACCGGAAGCAACATCTCCAGCGTTATCAACTACTATGCCACCATCGTGCTCAACGAGACCGATCCGCGACTCAAAGATGGCCTGACCGCGCAAGCGCGGGTAATGACCAACCAGGTCCAAGACGTCCTCACCGTTCCCAACTCGGCGGTTCGTAAGAGTGGCGATCAAAGCACCGTCACCATCATCGACGCCAACGGTGCGCAGCAACAAGCGAGATTCCAGGCGGGTCTCGTCGGAGACGACCGTACCCAGGTGATCTCAGGCCTCAGGGAAGGCCAGGAAGTCGTCCTTCGCCAAGGAGTTTAGTACTGCAACGGCACATCCTCCGGTGCTTGCCAGCTGGATCTCCCCCCGCAAGGGTTGATCACGGTTTGTGTGCCTACGGTGACATATACTGTTGCCCTCGGCACACAAACCGTGATTTTCTGGTCGAGACGACGACGCGTTGAGCCTCGGTAACCCAGCCTCTGAGGTTAGCCGCCCGCGACAATCGACGAAGAACTCTGGCACGACCACCCGGAACGAACCGGGGCACGGCGCCAGCTAGTCCCAAGACAAAGGGTTACCGAACGCCCGGACTGCTTTTTTCTGGACGTTCCGAAAGAACGTCATGAGTCGACAGATCGGGGAATGGCCCTGCTTGCCATCAGACGGGGCTATTGTCACTCTCACGGAAGCCTGGTCGAGACGCGCCATCCACATCCACGATGGGTCCGTTGCCCGCCGAGGTGTTACCGATGACGGTGCAGCTAGTCGAACCGTCAACGATCAATATCGCGCGCTGCATGTTAGGGCCGGAGAACTTGTTCTGGCGTATCTCGACGTTGGGCCACCGGCGTAGGTTGATCGCCTGAGCACCGTTGGGTGCGCAGGTGTTGTCGACGAAGGTGATCGACGGAGCTTTGCTGGGGGCACCATTATCGCCGGGCTGGTCGTCAGTCGCGATCAGGCATTGCGCGTCGACGTTCTCGCAGGTGTTGCCCGAGATGACGACGTCGTAGGTAGCGGTGCGGTGGTCGTAGGTTTGGAAGCAGTCCGGGTGCGGGGGAGCGCGATAGCCTCGTTCGGAGATGTCTCGAATGGTGTTACCGGTGATCCGGTGGCCGGTGCCGAAAAAGCGCATGCCATCGGCATCGCCATCATCGCGGGCCACCGTATCGCTCACCGTGTTGCCGGTCACCGTGATCCGCTGCCCGGTGATGTATATACCAGCTGTGGAGACATGATGGACGGTGTTGGTCGCGATGGTCGAGTCGGTACACGGCATACAGGCGATCCCGTCGCGCTGGGTGTCATGAACCGTGTTGTGCTGCGCAGTGATCCCGGTTCCTTCGAGCAGGATTCCATCGCCGCCGGTGACGGTGAAGCCCTCGATCATGATGTGGTCGGCGTTGACGTGGATATTATCGACGGTGGCGCCGTCGGCGATGAGTCTGATCGGCGAGTCGGCTGTGCCTGATCTGGTCATCGTCAGGTCAGCGTCGGTGAGGTCACCACCGGTGAAGCACAAAGTATTGCCCGGTGAGGCGTTCTCCAGAGCTGGGGGCACGTCGTCGGATTGGGTGATCGTGCGTGTGCAGTCGACCGGGAAACCTCGGCGATTCTG
This sequence comes from Mycobacteriales bacterium, assembly GCA_038276315.1. Lineage (GTDB taxonomy): Bacteria > Actinomycetota > Actinomycetes > Mycobacteriales > Pseudonocardiaceae. The sequence continues at coordinate 8,397 of JBBPZY010000034.1, read as the reverse complement.
CTGGCTTTGATCTGGCGAGGCGGTGCAGCCGGCGGTGAGCACCAGACCCAGCGCCATGGACCAGACCGGCAGCGTGCGGATACCCCCTGGGACTGTCACCCGGCAAGGATAGATGCCCATTGCGCCACCGTGGGGACTGAAGGTGACAATCTGCTACGTTCGGGTGACAGTCAGCTGATGCAGACGGGGGAAGCCCAGCCGCTATACGAGTGGTTCGCCCATCCCGCAGTGAGGCTCACGGTGTGCCGAAAGTTGCTCCAACTCAGTGCCGGCAGCCGCCACGGGGTCGGATGTCCGTGGATCAACAACTCGTAGCCCGATAGCCAGATGTAGGGGATCTTCTTGCCGTCCATGGCGCGGACCCACCGCGGGAAATGCGCCGCTGCGGCAAGAACTTCGGCGTGCGCCGAGTCCAGGCTGCGCAAGGTGCTGGGTCGAACGTAGCGCCCCGGTTGGAAGTGAGCCGCGAGGTCGACGGTTACCCGGCGGATGCCGGGTCGGTGGACGAGGCCGCCGATCAACCGCACCGGCTTGCGGCGCTGTTCCCACCTGTCCTCGTACCAATCCCAGGACCAGCTGTGCGGCTGCTGTGCGGCGGCCACAGTCCACAGCTCATGACAGGTGCGTTGGACATCGTCCATCTCTGCGCCATCGCGCAGATAGACCGCGATGAGGTCGACGACGAGCGGATCGTTCCCGGCGCAGGGCGTGAGGTCGACCGAGTGCAGATCAGCCGCGGTCAATCCCCACCGGCGCTCCTCGTTCCAGCGCCGGATGTTGGCGAGCTGCTCAGGCAGAGGTGCGAACATGACCTCCGGCGGCCGGGCCGCGATCCGTGCGTCGCGCGCCGCTACCTTGCCGTTACTCAACGTGGCCATCTAGACCGCTCGCCTCCCGCATCGACGCAACCTGCTGATCGCGAGCGTACGGTCCCGCACGCCGGACCGCAGCGAGCTCGTCAACCGCGTGGAGTCGCCAGCGCCTCCACGGTCCACGAACGGGGACCGCACTGCTGCCAGCTGAGCGGTGTGGTGATGACGGCGACGGCGGACGTCTTGAGCACCTCGGCCACCCCGGTCAACAGTGTCAGGAAATCCTCGAGCCCAGGATTGTGGCCCACCAAGACGGCTGTCGAAGCGCCGTGCGGTAGCTCCTGGGTAACCGCCAGAAGCTCCTGAACCGACGCGCCGTAAAGCCGCTCGTCGTGGCTGACTCGGGGCATCTCAGCCAATTGGACGGCCGCCAGGTCCCAGGTTTGTACGGTCCGGACCGCGGGAGAGCACACCACGTGATCAATCTCGAAGGCTTGCGCGCGCAGCCAGCGACCGACGGCTGGGGCGTCGCGAAGCCCGCGTGCGGCCAGTGGTCGAGCAGCGTCGGGAGTGTCCGCCGGCCATGCCGATTTCGCGTGCCGGAGCAGGATGAGCATGCGTGTCATGGTCAGTCCAGGGCGAGGGTGCGCAGCACCAGCCGCGCCGCGTCACCACCCGACTCCTCACCGATGGCGAGCGCGGTGGGGACGTCGAGGTCATCCACCAGGGCAGCAGTGACGGCGGCCGCCGCGGCTTGCGAGCTGCGTGCCGCGCCAGCCGCTGAGTACAGCCGATCGAGCTGGTTCGTCTGGGCCGCGATGTCACTGGGACGGAAGTCCCAGGTCTGGTGCCATGAGCGGTTGAGCAACAGCAGCCGCACCGACGCAGCGGGATGGTGGCCGAGCAGATCTGAGACAAGCACCAGATTGGCCGCCGACTTGGCCATCTTCGCCCCGTCGACGGTGACGGTGCCAACCGGAAACTTGCCTCGGGCGAAGGGCCAGACGCCGGTGGCTGCCTCGACCATGGCGGCCTGATAGGCGTGGTGCGGGAAGCTCAGGTCGGCGCCGCCGGCCAGGATGTCCACCGCCGGGCCGAGCATGCCCAGCGCAATGGCTGCACACTCCGCGTGCCAACCGGGCCGGCCGCGGCCCCACGGGCTGGGCCAGCCCGGCTGGTCGTCGGCCGACGGCCGCCATACCGGCACGTCGAAGGGGTCGTCCCGGACCAGATCGCCGGGCCGATCACCGAATTCAGTCGCGAGCTCCGTGGCGCGCTCCACGGTCAGTCCGGTCTTGGTCGGGACGTCGGCGCCCCGGAAGTACACCGCACCCTCGCGGTGATAGGCGTGGCCAGTGGTGAGCAGCGCCGAGGCCAGTTGCACGACTCGCCCGACGTGGTGGCGTGCGCGCGGCTCGTGTTCGGGCCGGCGCACCCGCAGGGCGGCCATATCCCTGCCGAATAAGTACTCCTGCTCAAGCGCGAACTCGTCGTAGTGCCGACCGCGCTGGGTGGCGGCCCGGGTCAGTACATCATCGACGTCGGTGACATTACGGTACGTAACGGTCTCCGCGCCGGCCAGGCGAAGCACGGAGGCGGCCGTATCAGCCCAGACGAACGTGCTGGCGTGCCCGAGATGGGTCACGTCGTAAGGAGTGATCCCGCAAACGTAGAGCCGAACCGGGCTGACGACGGGCAGCGCGGCGCCGCCCAGTCGGATCCGATCGGTGTACTCGCGGCGGCCGTGGTGGTCCATGTGCCTATCCTGCCCGCGTCTGGCGGAGATTCTTATCCCAGGGACGTATCGCGGGCCATCATTCAAGGATGGACAGCCGAGATCGGGACCCTAGCGGCCGGGCCCGCAACGCCCGTCCCCGAGACGCCCAAGGCCGGCCGCTGCCGCATGGCGCGCAGGGGGTGGATCGGTTTCCCGAGGATGTGGCGCTCAGCCCGGACGACGCGGTCCGCCAAGCCCAGCGGATGATCGACGAAGGCTACCCTTTTCATGCACATGAGGTGTTCGAGGGCGTGTGGAAGGCGACTTCGGGGGAGTACCGCGAGTTGTGGCAAGGCCTGGCGCAGCTTGCGGTGGGCCTGACCCATGCACAACGGGGCAACGCGAAGGGCGCGATCACGTTGCTGCGCCGCAGCGCAGACGGCATCGCTCCTTACGCTGGTGAGTCCCCGCACGGACTGGACATTGCAGGTCTCGCCGGCCACGCCCGGGCACTCGCCGCCCGGATCGAGTGTGGCGGATTAACCGCTGCAGCCGACGGTCTACGCCCGCGGCTACGTTCGTAACGGGGTCACGGCACGGCGCCTGGTCCGCCGTCGGACGAGTCCAGTGGCAGCTCGGCGTCCCGCCAACCGCGCATCCCGCCGGCCAGTTCCCGCGCTGGCAACCCCGCCGCACGCAAAGCCAGGGCCGCCCGCGCTCCCCGACCACCCGAACGGCAGGTGGTGAGGATCTGCACATCGGGTGGCAACGCGGCGGCATCGAGTTCGCCGATCGGCATGTGTACCGCCTCCGGGACGTGGCCAGCGTCCCATTCATGCTGCTCGCGGACGTCCACCAACACGGCGGCGCCCGACGCGATCAGCTTGCGCGCATCGTCGAGGGTGATGGGCTCGGTGGTGATCTGGTTGGGAGAGCTCATGGTGAAATTCCTCCTCGGCACCGTCTCCAGCGGTACCGGACGTTACCCGCGCTTGGTGGCAGGCATCCGTGAAAGGCTGCTCAACGCAGGTCGCCTTTGAGCGGGGAGGAGCACGGTGCGCATCGGGACGGTCTTGAGCTACAGCGGTGGCTTCGCCGAGACCGTCGCGGAACTGGTCGACTACGAGAAGGCCGGGCTCGACATCGTGTTCGTACCGGAGGCCTACAGCTTCGACGCGGTCAGCCAGCTGGGATTCATCGCTGCGCGCACCGAGCGGCTGGAGATCGCGTCGGGAATCCTGCAGATCTACACCCGCACCCCGACGCTGACGGCGATGACCGCGGCCGGGCTGGACTACGTCTCCGGCGGTCGGTTCACCTTGGGCATCGGTGCCTCGGGCCCCCAGGTGATCGAGAGTTTCCACGGGGTGCGCTACACCGCGCCGCTGGGCCGCACCCGGGAGCTGGTGGAAATCTGCCGCAAGGTGTGGCGTCGCGAGCGGCTGGAGTACCAAGGCAGGTACTACCAGATCCCGCTGCCAGCCCAGGCCGGAGGTACTGGGTTGGGCAAGCCGCTGAAGCTGATCAACCATCCGGTGCGGGAGCGGATCCCGATCATCATCGCGGCGATCGGACCGAAGAACGTGGCGATGGCCGCGGAGGTCGCCGAAGGCTGGCAGCCGATCTTCTACCTGCCCGAGCGAGCCGTTGAGGTGTGGGGCGATTCGCTGGCCGAGGGGAGGGCGAAGCGGGATGCGTCATTGGGCGATCTCGACGTCGTGGTCAGCACCCCGCTGGCCATCACCGAGGACGAGTACACCGCTACGGGGCTACTCGACGCCATCCGGCCGATGCTGGCGCTCTATATCGGCGGCATGGGCGCGAAGGGCCGCAATTTCTATCATGACCTGGTCTGCCGTTACGGGTTCGAAGCCGAGGCCGACGTGATTCAGGACCGCTACCTGGCTGGCAAGAAGGACGATGCGGCCACCGCAGTACCCGACGAGCTGGTTCGCCAGAGCTCGCTGATCGGTCCTGCCGGGTATGTTCGGGAGCGGCTGGAGGTGCTGCGCGCGTCCGGCGTCACCACTCTGAATGTGACCCCGCTGGCCGGATCTGCTGCCGAGCGGGTCCGGCTCGTCGAGCGAATCCGAGATCTCGCCGGCGACCTGTAGACCGTGGGATCGATCCCACGTGGACGCGATCCAGCGATCGCATCGCGGCGAACCGCGTTCGAGGTTGCCAAGATGGCCCGCCGCTCCGGCGAGTGCGTCACGGATCCGGAGAACCGCCCGGCTCGGCGAACCCTGCCGGATTACGCCGGCTGAGTCGGATGCTCGGTGTTCGGTGCTCTGTTGTCGCCGAGTTCGACGTAAAGGCTGTTCCCTCCGCGGCGGACAACCACGGTGCCGAACTCGGCGACAGCAGGCATTGTCCACAGAATGATTCTTGAACACGCTCTGTTGTCCGTGAGACCGGGCCGTGAGGCAATTTCGAGTCAGCTTTCGACCAAGCAAGGTCGATCATCGCGGAGATGCCGGGCTTCGACCGGCTCGCCCTGTCTCGTCCTTGTGGGACTGTGCGCTGCTCTGAGGTACCGCAATCGTGATCGCCGACGGTGACGTCAGCCATGTTTCGCACTGAGTCGTGAGGCCGTCTCGTCGGCGAGCAGGCAGCGGCATGCTGCAGCGACCAGGTCGTCAAGCTCGGGAGGGGGCGGCTCACCGGCGAGGAGATGTCGGCGAGTCGCGGCATAGGGCAAGTCGAGGAGGGCAAGGGTGACCCGGCGCAGAAGCGTCGGCTCCTCCCGTCCGTAGCGGCGAGTTGCGTAGGACCGCAGCGCCGCCGCCACGTCCGCGTCGAGGCTGCCGAGCTGCGTACCGAGCTCAGCGGGCCAGCGGGCCGCGAGATCCTCCCGCCGGTACAGCAGCAGGACCCGGGACTGGTCCGGGTGCTCGCGGGACCAGCGCACCGTGTGCAGCGCCGTGTCGACTGCGGCGGTCTGCAGGTCGCTGTTCAAGCGTCTCGACCCCACAGCGGAGGAGTTCGCGATGCGTGGCACCGCCCGATGGAGTCCGGCAGCTCTTTTGGACGTGGCGACGGCGTGGAAATGTCACGGCGGCAGAGCGCGCCGCCTCCCACCCCTGCGACAGCTATCTCACCGCACCGTGGCGAGGGCTGCTGCGCGCGGTTGACATCGATGCGCACCCCGATATCGTCTTCCGTTGGCTCTGCCAACTCAAGATCGCCCCGTACAGCTACGACCTGCTCGACAATGGCGGCCGCCGCAGCCCCCGCCAGCTCACCCCCGGCGCCGACGAGCTCGCCGTGGGGCAGCCCTTCCTCGTGTTCCAAATCACCGACTTCGAGCCCGGCAGTCACATCTCCGGTACCGGACGCCAACCTTTCGTCCGCATCTTCGGCCCTCTGGCCGGAACCTACATCGTCACGCCACGCGGCGCGAACGGCTCCCGGCTGGTCGTCAAGCAGCTGCTCACCCTCAAAGATGTGGATGCCCCTCGCGGGACGCTCGCGGGTGGGTGAGAGTAGGTGCCACATCGGTTACACCGGCCACTTCAGCCTCACTGGAACCTACTCACGTCTCAGACCTCGCCGAGGGGCAGCCTCGGCACATCCAGGCTGAGCCATCCTGATGAACGGCAACGAACCACAGTGGACAGATGGGTGTGACCATTGTGGACAAGATCCAGGAGGGCGTGACACCGTGGGTGAATGAGCGATCTGAACGCCACGTCGGCCGCCCTGCTCGGACTGCTGCACACGGGCCCGATGACCGGTGGGCAACTGGTCGCCGCCGCTGGTGAGCGATTTGGTTCGTTCTTCGGGGTCACCCGTAGCCAGGTCTACCGCGAACTGCCCGTGCTCACCGAGGCCGGACTACTGCGGCTCGGAAAGAGGGGAGCGCGGTCCAGCCAGCAGTACGTCCTCACAGCCGCCGGCAAACGTGCGTTCAAGTCCTGGCTGAACTCCAGCTCAGGGTCGGACAATCTACGCAGTCCGTTGATCTTGCGCCTGGCGCACGCCGGGCAGCTCACCGCCAAGCAGCGAGTCAGCCTGGTCAGCAGCGCCCGAGCCGTCTACCTCGGTTATCTTGACGAGGCCAGGGCGGTCGCGAAAGCTGCCACCAGCCCATACGCTAAGGCCGTCGCCGACTTCACGGTGGCGCACCGGCGCGCTGTGCTCAAGTTGCTCGACGCCATCCCCACGGACTGAGCAACGGGGCGACTACGCTGGCTCGACGTGAACGCCGACGTAGCCGCCGACCTCAAAGATCTAGCCAGCACGCTCGCCGGGATCGAGGTTGTGCTGGACATCGACCGGTTGCGGGCTCAGGTGGCCGAGCTGCAGGAGCAGGCCGGGCGCCCCGATCTGTGGGATGACGTTGAGCATGCCCAACAGGTCAACAGCAGGCTGGCCCACCTGCAGGGCGACCTTCGGCGGGTGCTCGGGTTGCGGCAGCGCCTGGATGATGTGGAGGTGCTCTACGAGTTAGCCGAAGAAGGTGCGGATGAGGGCGCTCGTAGGGAGGCCGAGACCGAGCACCACCGGTTGCGCAAGGAGATCGCATCGCTGGAGATCAGGACTCTGCTGGCCGGCGAGTATGACGGACGCGACGCCCTGGTGACGATTCGCTCGGAGGCTGGCGGGGTGGACGCGGCTGACTGGGCCGAGATGCTGATGCGGATGTACCTGCGGTGGGCCGAGCGACACGGTTACCCCACCGAGGTCTACGACATCTCGCCGGCGGAGGAAGCCGGCATCAAGTCGGCGACGTTCGTGGTCAAGGCACCCTTCGCCTACGGCACGCTGTCGGTCGAGCAGGGTACCCACCGGCTCGTCCGGATCTCACCTTTTGACAACCAGGGCCGCCGGCAAACATCCTTCGCCGGCGTTGAGGTGCTTCCGGTGACCGAAACCACCGACCACGTCGATATCCCGGAGAATGAGATTCGTATCGACGTTTTTCGATCTTCCGGACCAGGTGGGCAGAGCGTCAACACTACCGATTCGGCGGTGCGCATCACCCATCTGCCGACTGGAATCGTGGTGTCCTGCCAGAACGAGAAATCGCAGATCCAGAACCGGGCTGCGGCGATGCGGGTGCTGCAGTCCCGGCTGCTGGAGCGCAAGCGCCAGGAGCAGCAGGCGGAGATGGACGCGCTCAAGGGCGAGGGCAGCTCGTGGGGTAACCAGATGCGGTCCTACGTGCTACATCCTTACCAGATGGTCAAAGATCTACGGACCGAGCACGAGGTGGGTAACCCTACCGCGGTGCTCGACGGGGACATCGACGCCTTCCTTGAATCCGGTATCCGGTGGCGTCGTCAGCAGGAGGCGCGGGTTGCCGGCTGAAACCCGGTGAAATCCGCAGACGCGCCTTCGCCGTGGCGCCGGGCAAGTACCCGGCCTGGATGAGTAGACTCGCCGCTCGTGATCCGACTCGAGCACGTCAGCAAGTCCTACCGGACTTCTACCCGACCCGCTCTCGATGACGTCACAGTCGCGGTGGGAAAGGGAGACTTCGCGTTTCTCATCGGACCGTCCGGATCGGGCAAGTCCACTTTGTTGCGCCTGTTGCTGCGCGAGGAGGTGGCCAGCACAGGCGACGTCTACGTGGCGGACCTCAACGTCGGCAAGCTCTCCCAACGTCGCATCCCGCAGCTACGGCAGCGGGTGGGCTGCGTGTTCCAGGACTTCCGGCTACTGGCCAACAAGACGGTCTCCGAGAACGTCGCGTTCGCCCTGGAGGTGATCGGCAAGCCTCGGCAAACCATTCGTAAGGTGGTGCCCGAGGTGCTGGAACTGGTCGGGCTGGAGGGCAAGGCAGATCGGATGCCGCACGAGCTCTCCGGCGGGGAGCAGCAGCGGGTGGCGATCGCCCGAGCCTTCGTCAACCGGCCGCTGGTG
>JBBPZY010000033.1:0-8981 GCA_038276315.1 Mycobacteriales bacterium | reverse complement strand
GGCACGTCGTGGTCGACGAGGCCCAAGAACTGTCCGAAATGGACTGGCGGGCGCTGATGCGGCGCTGCCCGGGCCGATCCTTCACCGTGGTCGGCGATCTCGCCCAACGCCGGTCAGTGGCCGGAGCGACATCGTGGGACACGATGCTGGAGCCCCACGTACCCGGCCGCTGGGTCTACCGGTCGCTGTCGGTGAACTACCGCACCCCGGCGGAGATCATGACCCTCGCCGCCGCGATGCTCGCCGAGTTCGCACCCGGGGTCCAGCCACCGGAGTCGGTCCGCGCGTGCGGCGTCGCGCCATGGTCCAGGCGGGTCGCCGAGGACGAACTGCCCGCTGCCATCGAGGAATGCGTACGGGACGAAGCCGGTCGCGAAGGCACCAGCGTCGTGATCGGGCCACCGGGTGTGCCGGGCGCGGTGGTGGCGTCGGAGACGAAGGGCCTGGAGTTCGACGCCGTCCTGGTCGTGGAACCAGAACGGATCCTCGCCGACGGCCCACGCGGCGCGGCCGAGCTCTACGTCGCCCTCACCCGCGCCACCCAACGCCTCGGCGTCCTGCACCAGGGCCCATTGCCGCAGGCCCTGACCGGACTCGCCGAAACCGGTCGCGGCGAACGCGCAAAGCAGTCCCTCAGCCGCCGAGTGACGTTAGATCGATAGGCTCCAGGTCGATGACAGGGCTGTCGGAATATCGGTATCCGAGTGTCAGGAAGCCCTCAGCCATCTCCCCGTAGGCTTTAGCGGGGGAGGTATGCCACTCAGTTGTGGGCCACGCCTCCCATGGGTCCTGTAAAAACTGGTGGTCGTCTTCCTGGCATTCACAAACGTATCAATGTCCCAACGTCCGGCTACGTCCGCCTGGTTTTACATAGTGATCCCCCAGGACACCGTGCCGTCAGGGGCAGTCTGCACAGAGATTTTCCCGCCGACGCCAGGATATTCAATGGAACTACAGGACGGCAACTGGGCAGCGTACTCGACGGTGAGCACCCGGGGGATGACGTGGGAGGCATGTTCCACTTGCGCAACCACAGACCCGGTCCGCGCGGGCGCTTCCGCAGCGACGGCCGGTCCTGCCGTCACCGCGCTTGCCAGCACGGCCGCCAGGCCAAGCGAGACTGTCTCGAGCTTGCTAGCTGTCTTCACATTCTCCTCCGTAGACGACAGCGGCGATCCGGGGACCAGAAGGCTCGTGCAGGACACGGTGGCGGCGTCGGTCCCAGCAGTGCGGGGAGTCATTCACCGACCGCGGTGTTCATCCCATCGAGCAACGCTGCGGCGGCCGATCGACCCCGCATAGCGGCCTGGGCGTCGCCCTCGACGTGGGCGGTGACGATCGCGCCCTCGACGAGCAGCATCAGCCGGTCGGCCAGCACGGCCTGGTCGGCGACGCCGGCGCCGGCCGCGACCTCGTGCAGCAGGGCGCGCAGCGCTCCTTTGTGGTCGCGGGCCACGGCCCGCGCGGTCGGGCTGTGAGCCAGCTCGCCGGCCACGTTGACGAACGCGCAACCGTTGAAGCCGGGTTCGGCGAACCATCCGCCCAGCGCGTCGAACACCGCCAGCACCCGCCCCGGCCCGGGCTCGGCGGTGGCCACGGCGCCGCGCAGCCAGCCGAGCCAGCGCTGGTCGCGACGCCGCAGGTAGGCCTCGACCAAAGCGTTCTTGGAGCCGAAGTGGGCATACAGGGTCTTGGTCGCCACGCCTGCGTCGGCCACCACCGCGTCGACCCCGACCGCCTGCACGCCCCGCTCATAGAACAGCCGCTCGGCGGCGTCAAGGAGCCGGCGCCGCACGTCGGGATCTCGGGACGGGCTCATGCCGCCCACCATAAGCCTGCCGCGCACTTGACGGAAAACGACCGTTCTCCTACGGTCTCCTGCGGCGGGAAACGATCGTTTCCCACGGCGAGGAGTGGGCGATGGCGATCAGTGGGTTCAGGCTCGGCATCTACGTGTTCAAGGACGTTGAGATCATCGATTTCGCCGCGCCGCACGGCGTTTTCTCGGTGGCCCGGCGGTTCGACCCCGAACTCGAAGCGTTTCTCGTCGCCGACGCGCTGCGGCCGGTCCAGGCCCAGGCGGGCCTCACCGTGCTGCCCAACTACTCCTTCGCCGACCGGCCCGCGATGGACGCGTTCCTCATTCCCGGCGGCTTCGGCACTCGCCAGGAGATCCGCAACGGCCGGCTGCACGAGTTCATCCGGAGCCAGCCGGACACCACGCTGCTGACCAGTGTGTGCACCGGCTCCTGGATCTACGGGCAGATGGGCCTGCTCAACGGGCTCCCCGCGACCAGCCGCAAGGAACCCGACCACGTCGAGGCCAAGCCGCCGGGCCAAGTGCCGATCGACCGGCTCGCCGACATCGCACCCGCCTGCCGGATCAGCCGCGCCCGGGTCGTCGACGCCGGTCGGATCGTCACCGCCGGTGGCATCGCCTCGGGCACCGAGCTGGGCTTTCACCTGTTGCGCCGGGCCGGCTACACCGAGGACCTGATCGGCGAAGTCGCCAGGGTCATGGAGTACCACGACGCCTACAATCTCTACCGCGACGATCTCGAGAGCTATCCGTCGGGGGCCGGCACCGTGACGTGAGCGGGCACGGGTACGCCAAAAAGCAGGGCCACGACGTCGCTGACGGCGTGGACACCGCCGGGCAGGGTGCCGTGCGGATCCACCTGGTACGTCTCGGTGATCAGGTAGCGCTCGTCGGGTCCGGCGAAGCCGACCGTGTTGGTCACCCAATGCTTGCCGTAGGGATCAGCCTCAAAGGACCAACCGTCCTTGTTACCGGGCTGTTGAGCCGAACCGGCCGCCCAGACCCCCCACTGCTGGTTCGATGCGACCCCGCGCATGGCGCCGATCAGATAGGTCCGGTCGGCCACGTTGACCTGAGCGAAAACGTAGTTCATCAGGGCGGCCAGGTCATCGGTGGTGCATTTGACGAAGCCCCAGTACGTCTTGGCGGTGAAGCCGGGCACGAAGTGCAGGCCGGTCATGCCGTACTGGTTGCGGAACCGGGCCAACATGTCCTCGCCACCGTATTTCGTCCACAGCCGGTCCGACGCGGCTTCGTCGGAGAAATTGAGCATGGTGGCCATGTCGTGCCGGTCGGGAGCGGTCAAGGTGATCTGGCCGGCCCGCTGCCGGCGCAGCAGATCAGTGGCGATCGCAAGTTTGATGGTGGACGCAGTCCAGCCCTCGTGCTGCGTCGGACCGAATCGCCACACTGCCCCGGTCCGGCGATCGGTGAACACCACGGCCAGGTAGCCATTGCCGCTGACGTTGCGGCTGATGTAGGCGCCCGCGGCGGCGAAGCGCTGCTGCTGGGTACAGCTCCACGCCGGGTCCGGGCAATCCGCTGGCGGTGACGACGGTCGCGGCGGGGGCGATGCCACGGCAGCGGTCGCCAGCGGCGCCAGTACCTGCGGCATCGCGAGCACCTGTGGCATTGGGAGTACGTGGGGCGCCGAGGCTTTCGATACCGCAGGCGGATCGACGGCGGGTCGTCCGCAGCCGACCACGACGAGCGCCGCGCAGGCAAGCACCAGCGTCACTGGGAGACGAAGACGGCGTTGCAGGTTCGTGATGGCGGGACGTTACCCCAACCGGCGGTTGGGATCGACCGAGCCTGCTCAACCCGAACAGGTGACCCGGCGATGTCGGCTAACACAACGGGGTCTTCTCACGCTTAGTGAGAAGTACATTCAGTAGCGAGGGTTGGGGGGCCATGCTCAGTCTGCGTAGCGCCGTGATCGCCTTGGTGGCGAGCGCCGCGCTTGTCCTGGTGTTGGCGGGTGTGTCCACTGGGGTGTTCACCGCTCAGCTTCCCACTCCGCCGATTGGTCAATCTGTCTCGGTGCCTCAGGATGCGGCTGCCCCGGCCCATGCCGCTCCGGCGCCTCCGGATATCGCCGCCCCAGCGCCCGCTATGCCGGCGCCTGCTGTACCTGCGCCTGCTGAACCAGCGCCTGCCGCTCCGGTGCATCACGATATCGCTGCCCCTGCGCCTGCTGCGGCGCCTTCCCAACCCGTAATCCACTATCGCCAAGTGCAGATGCCGGTGCAGCAACAGCCCGTCCCGGCGGCTGACCCTCCGGCGTCACTCGTACCGGTTCAGGATCCCCGGCCGGCGTCCCCACCACCGTCAGCGGCATTGCCCGCACGCGAGGCGAAGTCGCGGACGGTGAACACCGAACCGTGTGCCTGCGACGGCACGATGCGCAAGGTGTCAACGCACTGGGACCCGCCCCAAGGCTGAACCGGGTCTTTCGACACGACTGGTGTCCAACTTCCGGTGCCGGACCCTGGCAAGTCGATCGGCTTCTTCACCGCGCTCGAAACGAAGTTGCGCGACGTGATCCTTCGGGGGATTGATCGAGGCGCTCGGGTCGGCGCGCTGGCGGACCACGCCCTAGTCGAGGCTGTCCAACGGACCACCGTCGAGCCGAAGCATGTCGGATGCCCTGCTGTTCCCGAACTCAACAGCAGAGCTGTTCCACTCCGGTGACACCTTGTTAGAGGTACCCTTCGTGGCATGGTGGCCTTGAGTGGTGGTGAGCAGGGTAAACGGGACAAGAGTGCCCGGGACTACTTGCGGGTGAGTCTGGATCGGTCGGGGCGGGCTCGGTCGTTGGAGGAGCAGCACGCCGATCATGTCCGGGTGGCTGGTGAGCAGGGCTGGAGCCTGGTCGAGGGTTCTTATCGGGATGCGTCGGTCAGCGCGTCGCGGTTTTCCCGCAAGGTGCGGGGTGGGTTCGATGCGCTGATCGCTGATCTGGAAGCCGACCGGTTCGGCGCGCAGGTGTTGATGATCTGGGAGAGCAGCCGGGGCAGTCGCCGGGTCGGTGAGTGGGTGCGGTTGCTGGAGTTGTGTGAGCAGCGCTCGGTGTCGATCTTCGTGACCACGCACGGCCGGTGTTATGAGCCGGGTAATGGTCGGGACCGCCGCTCGCTGCTGGAAGACGCGGTGGACAGCGAGTACGAGTCGGCCAAGATGTCCACTCGGGGCCGGCGGGCGGCGGCGGCCAACGCGGTGGCGGGTCGCCCGCACGGGCCGATCCCGTACGGGTACCGGCGGATCTTTCATCCCCAGACGCGGGTCTTCCTCGCCCAGGAACCTCAGGTGGGCGAGGCAGAGGTGGTCGCCGAGCTGTACCGGCGGTTGATCCAGGGGCACAGCCTCAAGGGGATCGCCCGGGATTTCCACCAGCGAGGGATCCGGACTCGCTCTGGTGTGGCGTGGACCGGGCAGCATCTGCGCTCGCTGGCGATCAAGCCGGTGTATGCGGGTCTGCGCTCGCACGCCCCCGGCGGTCGTGGCGGGGATCGGATGGTGGATCTGGAGGGCTTGTATGAGGGGCAGTGGCCGGGGTTGGTCAGCCGGGGCGAGTGGTTTGCGGTGCAGCGGCTGCTGCGGGCACCGGAGCGCAAGACCACCCGGCCCGGTCGGGCCAAGCACCTGCTGTCGCTCATCGGGCGGTGCGGGGTGTGTGAGGGAACGCTCAACGTCGGCTACCGCGATGGCGCCAACCCGATATACCTGTGCCGCAAGAAGGGGTGTGTGCGGATCACCCAAGCCGACCTCGACACCCTCGCCGAACAGGTCATGCTCGACTACCTCGCGCAACCCGACGTGATCGACGCTCTGCGCGCGGGCGAACACGACGGTGACCGCGAACTGTCCGAGGTCCGGGATCAGCTCGCCGCCGCGCGGGCCCGGCACGAGCAACTCGCCGACGCGGTCGCGGCCAGAACGGTCAGCGTCGCCACCCTCATCCGGACCGAACCGACCCTCCTTCGCGAGATCACCACCCTGGAAACCCGCGAGCGTGAGCTGAGCACCCCCAGCGCGTTGCGCGGCCTGATCGAACCCGGCGCCGACGTCGCGCAGCGCTGGACCACCACACCGATGAGTACCCGCCGCGAGATCGCCCGACTCCTGCTCACCCCCGAGCTGATCGGCCAACTACGCCTGAACCCCTCCCCTCAGCGCGGACGGCAGCGCACCCCAGCCCACGAGCGCACCCAGTGGTGGCGCGGATGAGATCGGAAGATCCCCGTGGCCCGGACGGGACTGGTGTTTCCTGGCCCCCGGCCGTCGGCGGGGGGGTGCTGATTGCGAATCGCCACACGGTTAATTCAGTCGAACTCGTCAACACTTATCCAGGCGGCGAACGCGGTCCACGCAGGCGGATTGAGTCTTAGGACCGGGCCGGATCGGTCTTTGCTGTCTCGGATGGCCCGGCCGCCGTCGGCTAGCGCGGCGACCTCAACGCAGGCGTTGCCGGCGCCGCTTCGACTTGACTTCCGCCACTGCACATGATCTAGATCACGCATTAGATCCTCACTCTCATCTTTTTACTTGAGACAGCTCTGCCAGCCAGCGCAGACTCTCGTCGGGAGAAAGAGCCTGGCTGCGGAGCAGTTCCCATAGACCCACCAATTGGCTGACGGCGTCGCGGTCGTCCACGACATGCCCACCGATGGCGTGCTCCTGGTAACCAAAGGGCGGGGCCACGCCGGGATCGAAGGTCAGCACCGCGAAGGAGCCCGCCATGCTGGAGTGCAGCCCGGCCACGTACGGCAGCACATGCAGCGTGACATTGGGTCGTCGCGCCGCCTCGATGACATGGGCCAACTGTTCCGGGCCGATCTCCGCGTCGCCAAGGGCGCGATGAAACGCCGCTTCGGAGACCACGGTGGACAGCTCCAGCGGCGTTTCGTCGGTCAGTCGGGACTGTCGGCGCATCCGGGCCGCCACCAGCCTGTCGAGGTCGGCGGGTTTGATCAGATTACCTGCCACCAGATGGACCAGTCGTGCGTACTGTTCGGTTTGCAGCAGACCGGGGATCAGTTCGCCCTCAAAGCTGCGCATGGTGACGGCGTCGGTTTCCAGCTCGACGTAGCGCTTGAGCCAGGACGGCAGCCGGTAGGTGGACGACCACCCCCGCTTGCTGGCCTCTTGGCGTAGCTCTTCGAGGCCCTCGTGTTCCTCGTCGCTGGCGCCGTAGAGGTCGAGGATCACCTTCAGTTCGGGCTTGCGGATAGAGTTGCGCCCGTTCTCGATGTGCCCGATCCGGGAGCGCGCGCAGTCGAGGACCGCTGCGGCGTGCTCCATCGTGATGCCAGCGCTGTTGCGCAGCCGACGGAGCTCGGCACCGAGTTGCCTACGTCGCATGGTCGGGCCCAACGGTGGCATGTCGTGATCGTAGCCTCAAAGTAGATCACCCCTTCTTGCCTTGTAACTTGTAGCGCTACACATTACCCTCGCATACGAACGAGACGATGTAGCCATCAAGACATCAGTGAGCGTTGGTGCGGTTGGCACTGCGGCTACGCCGCGACCACCCACCACGAGGCCAGGGAGGGGTCATGGCTGGCAGGCATCGCCGTGTCGCGCCGCTGCAGGGTTCGCGGCGACAGGCTGCACCGGCGGCTAGCGCACTGCCCGCGCCGATGGCGATCGAGATGACAGACGGCTACACCAACGTCACGCATCACGTGACGGACGAGGCGATGGCGGAGGGTCGCCGCGCGGGTGGTCGCTATCGAGCGATCTGCGGTGCCCGGGTGTTGTCAGCGAGTCTGGCCACACCGGTGCAACGGCACTGCCCGAGGTGCGCGATGTGGCGGCGGCGATGACCGCGCAGGGCCCGGATCTGGCCGCCGCGAAGCGGCTGCTCGATGCCGCCAAACGCGGCGGGTTCCACTTCCAGCGGGTCGCACCCGGCCCGGACGGACCGCTGTGGGGCGTGCGGGAAACCCCCGAATGGCGCGACACCATCTACCTTGCCGGGTTCAGCCAGTCCTGCACCGCCACCCGCGCCCGCACATCATCCCTGATCATTCCCGATGGTCCGCTGGTCACCCAACGGGTGGACGGGGACGCGGTGTGCGTGCTGCGCACCGTGGTGTGCGACTGGAACCCCTGAACCCCGGCTGGCTGTCGGTTGAGAGAGCGGCCCCGACGCTCGGCTCCCGGCGGCCAGCCGGTCCCAACATCCACACCGCATCGGAGGCGAACCATGCCCGCTGACCCACCGCGACCGACACAGGACCGGTGGCGCGACGCCGAGGGCACCCACATCTCCCTCTTTTGCTGGATTGAACAGGTCGCCGAACACCCCGAGCCAGGGACGCTGTTCTCCCGGCTGCACCAGCAAGGCGAGGTCGTCGGCAGAGGCCCTGACCTGGTGTACGTGCGCTTCCACGGCGAAGGCCACGTGATCAGCGTGCCACCTCGCCTGCTACGCGTACTCGACACGGCCCCGGAGGGAAGCTGATGCGCACGATCGATCCGACGGCCGGACTAGCCGAGATCACCCTCGCGGGCATCCTGGTCACCGACCCTGAACTACGCCTCACAGCCACAGGTGTGGTGGCCAGTTTCACCGTGGCGGCCCATGAGCGCCGCTTCGACCCGGCTACCGGCCACTGGGTGGACATCGGGACAACCTTGTTGCCCTGTTACATCGGGCGCCACGCAGCCGACAACGTCGCCGAATCCCTCACCACAGGCACACGCGTGCTGGTCACCGGCGTCCTACGACAACGAGAATGGGAAACCGCCACCGGCGATCAGCGTTTCGCTTGCGAGCTTCACGCCACCGAGGTCGCCGTCTCACTCAACCACGCCACGGTGCAGGTTACAAAAACCGAGCGCAACCAGGAATGATCCGACAATTCCGAAGTGGCCTATGTATTCATCGAGCATTCCACAGAGCGTTTGCGTCGCCGCGTTTGAGTGTGTCGATCCGGAAACCCAGTTGAATTGCGGCCTGCTCGTTTCCCGTGTCCGCCAGCCGGATATAGGACCCGAGGGTATGCAGGTCTCGCATCGTAACTATTCAGCAGGGTGCGGCGGCTGGTGGGAGCCAGGCGCCGGTGGTGAATAGTTGCTCGAAGGCGTCGAGGCTGGTGATGCCCCACTTGGTGGCGGTGGAGACGTAGGAGCGGACGATGGCGAAGTCGGCCAGTCC